>CAMGEM010000125.1 GCA_946055095.1 uncultured Parabacteroides sp.
GTCATGATGATGATCGTATTCTTGAAGTTCACCGTACGACCCTTGTTGTCGGTCAATCGACCATCGTCGAGCACCTGCAAGAGGATGTTGAACACGTCCGGATGAGCCTTCTCGATCTCGTCGAACAAGACAACCGAATAGGGCTTCCTTCGGATCGCCTCTGTCAGTTGACCACCCTCATCGTAACCTACATATCCCGGAGGTGCACCGATCAGACGAGTCGCACTGAATTTCTCTTGATACTCACTCATGTCGATACGGGTCATCATGTTCTCGTCGTCGAAGAGGTAATCGGCCAACGCCTTCGCCAACTCGGTCTTACCTACACCGGTCGTTCCCAAGAAGATGAATGAGCCAATGGGTCGCTTCGGATCTTGCAAACCGGCACGGCTACGGCGTACGGCATCGGCTATGGCGCTGATTGCCTCGTCTTGACCGATCACCCGTTTGTGCAGCTCCTCCTCCAAATGGAGCAGCTTCTCACGCTCGCTCTGCATCATCTTGCTGACGGGAATGCCCGTCCAACGAGATACCACATCGGCAATATCGTCGCTATCTACCTCCTCCTTGATCATGGCCGCTGCGCCCTGCATCGTTTTCAGTCGCTCCTGCAACGAGGCGATCTCCTGCTCCTTTTGCTTGATCTTACCGTAACGGATCTCGGCCACTCGTCCGTAGTCTCCCTCACGCTCTGCTTTATCTGCCTCAAACTTCAGGTTCTCGATGTCGATCTTGTTCTGCTGGATCTTGTTGATCTGCTCTTTCTCGCTTTGCCATTGCGCCTTCTGCTTGGTCTCCTCCTCTTTCAAGTCGGCGATCTCCTTATTGAGTTGCGTCAATTTTTCCGTGTCGTTTTCCCGCTTGATCGCTTCACGTTCAATCTCTAACTGCTTGATACGACGAGAGACCTCATCCAACGATTCCGGAACGCTATCTACCTGTAGTCTCAATCGGGCAGCAGCCTCATCCATCAGGTCGATCGCCTTATCCGGCAGGAAACGATCCGTGATGTAACGAGAAGAGAGCTGTACGGCAGCGATCAACGCGTCATCCTTGATACGTACCTTGTGGTGATTCTCATACTTCTCCTTCAAACCACGCAAGATAGAGATCGTGTCCAACTCGCTCGGCTCCTCCACCATGACGGTCTGGAATCGACGCTCCAATGCCTTATCCTTCTCGAAATATTTCTGATACTCGTCGAGGGTGGTAGCACCGATGCTTCTCAACTCACCTCTTGCCAAAGCCGGTTTCAAGATGTTGGCCGCATCCATGGCACCTTCGCTCTTTCCGGCACCGACCAAGGTGTGAATCTCATCAATGAAAAGGATGATCTCGCCATCCGACTTCGTGACCTCGTTCACCACAGCCTTCAAACGCTCCTCAAACTCTCCTTTATACTTCGCACCGGCGATCAACGCACCCATGTCCAATGAGTAGATCTGCTTGGACTTCAAGTTCTCGGGCACATCTCCTCTTACGATTCGATGGGCCAATCCCTCGGCGATAGCGGTCTTACCGACACCCGGCTCACCAATCAAGATCGGGTTGTTTTTCGTACGTCGGCTCAAGATCTGAAGCACACGTCGGATCTCCTCGTCTCGTCCGATCACAGGGTCGAGTTTACCGCTTCTTGCCCGCTCGTTGAGGTTGATGGCATATTTGCTTAATGCCTCGTAAGTGTCTTCCGCGGATTGGCTGGTCACCTTGTTCCCTTTACGCAACTCCTCGATAGCCTGTCGCAACTCCTTCTCCGTCACGCCCGCATCTTTCAAGATGCGTGAGGCGGTACTGTTCTCTGTGAAGAGGGCCAAGATGATCGGCTCCAAGGAAACATATTGATCACCCATTTTTGAGGAGTAATCAATCGCCTTTTGCAACACCTTGTTGGCATCGTTAGACAGGTAAGGCTCACCACCCGATACCTTGGGTAGTGACTCAATCTGTCTGTCAAGTACCCTGTTCAGATTCGGTATATTCACCCCTAATTTCTGAAAGAGAAAATTGGTTACACTTTCACCCGTCAGAATGACAGCCTTCAACAAGTGCTCTGGCTCGATAGCCTGCTGGTTATTGCGAGTAACCAGTTGCACCGCTTGCTGAACGGCTTCTTGTGATTTGATTGTAAAATTGTTCAAATTCATATAGTTGTTCTCCTTTCTTTTCTGTTTGTTTATCGAATTACACTTTGGTTTCTGCAAAGAAAGTGCCAAACAGGTTTTCGTTATAAATTACTGTCAAAATGGCAGTTTATGTGTCATTGCGGAGGAGTTCGGGATAATATACCTAAATAAGGAGGATGTACGCCTCTGCGGATAGACATTGCCTATCTTTAAGCCTGGTCATTAGTAATGACCGAGCTCGAAGATAGGTAATGTTGAGACACCCTGATTGTTTTTCCCATACCTCATTACCTCATTTCAGAATTAATGCGTACATTTGGCTTCTCGTAGTTTTCTAAAAATCGTAGAACCGTGGGTAAATATATAGAGATGAAAGTTCATGGGCTGGCTAACAGTCAAGTGCAGTCAGGCGCTTATGCGTTGATATTGGCGGAACAGGGGGGCACTCGTCGGATTCCAGTCATTGTAGGGACTCCAGAGGCTCAATCCATTGCGATTGCCTTAGAGAAGATTCGAACACCTCGTCCGCTGACACATGATTTGCTTGTTTCATTGCTTGGAGCCTATCAAGTGAGTATCAGCCATGTTTTAATCTATAAGTTTGAGGATGGAATCTACTATGCGGAGTTGTCTTGCACGGATGGTGAACGAGACGTTACGATTGATGCACGTACCTCGGACGCCATAGCCATCGCTTTGCGTGTGCGTTGCCAAATTTTTATTTTGTCTGACATACTTGATGAATGTGGAGTGGAGACAGGGGTGGAGCATAAGGAGGCTTCAGATGACTTGGGTGCCCCGTCCGGTCAGTTTGCTTCGGATGAATCGGTGGATGAGCAACAGACGAGGCGTTGGCTGAGGCATGCGTCGGAACAAGCGCTTCATGAACGTTTGAAAAAGGCGATAGAGGAGGAGAATTACGAATATGCCATGCTCTGTCAGGAAGAGCTGAAAAGGCGCAAGGAAGGGGAAGAGGAAACTACATGTTAAGAGGATTGTTGGGTATCGCTACGTTGTTAGCGATCGCGTATGCGTTGAGTTTTGACCGAAAACGGATTGATTGGAAATTGGTGGGTGGTGGTCTGCTGATCCAGTTGGTGCTGGCGTTGGCTATTTTGCACCTGCCTGTTATCAGTCATCTGTTGGAGGGTTGTGGCAAGGTATTTGTCAAGGTGATGGATTTTACGGGAGAGGGACTTACCTTTTTGTTAGGCCCGTATGCTTCTAAAGCGAATGGGTACAGCTTCTTGCTCCATTCGCTTCCTGTTGTGATCTTTTTCTCCGCTTTGGTCTCTATCTGTTATTATTGGGGAATCATCCAGCGGATAGTTGGTGCGATCGCTTGGTGCTTGCGTAAATTCATGAATATCTCAGGTGCTGAAGGGTTGGTTTCGGCAGGGAATATCTTTTTGGGTATGACGGAGTCGCCGTTGATGATCAAGCATTACCTCCCGACGATGACGAAATCAGAGCTTTTCTTGGTGATGGTGGCCGGTATGGGCACGATTGCGGGGACGGTGATGGGTTCTTATATCAGCTTATTGGGCGGGACAGACCCGGCGCAAAAGGTGTTGTTCGCTACGCATCTCCTGTCTGCTTCGATCATGGCAGTGCCGGGCTCTATCGTCATAGCCAAGATGCTCTGCCCACAAACTGAGCAGGTGCATGACTTGCCTGGAAGCCAAATGGATAACCGTCAGGCCAAAAGCCTGTTGGAGGCGATTACCAATGGCACGGCTATCGGTGTGAAATTGATGACCAACATTGCGGCATTGCTGTTGGTGTTTATCTCGTTGGTGGCATTGGCCAATTACTTTACAGAGGGGGTGATTGGGCGTTATACGGGGTTGAATGATTGGATTGTGGAGGTGACGGATGGCAAGGCTTCCGGCTTGACGTTCCAGTTCATTTTAGGCGTGATCACAGCTCCCTTTATGTGGTTGATCGGTGTGCCTTCGTCAGACATCATGTTGGTGGGATCTTTATTGGGACAGAAGACGATTCTCAATGAGTTTGTCGCCTACTTCCAGTTGCAGCAGTGGAAGGAGGCGGGCCTGTTCCTGTATGACAAATCGATCATCATGTCCACCTATATCTTGTGTGGCTTCGCGAATATCTCCTCGATCGGTATGTTGCTGGGCGGATTGGGGGTGTTGGCACCAGAGAAGAAGGATTTGATCGCCCGCTTGGGTGTACCTGCCATGATAGGTGGGGCGTTGGTCTCTCTGCTGTCCGCCACATTGATAGGTATGATTATCGGCTAATACATAAATTAATATATAGAAGACTGTGCAGCTATTTTATACACCAGATATTCTGGCAAATTCGGTTTTGCCAGAGGAGGAGTCCGGTCATTGTGTGCGTGTGTTACGGCTCAATGAGGGCGATCAGATCCTGTTGACAGATGGTCAGGGATCGTTCTATAAAGCGGCTATCTCGCAGGCACATCCGAAGCATTGTGGCGTGGAGTTGTTGGAGCGTTGGCGACAAGCGCCGTTGTGGCCCTTTTATGTGCATATTGCCGTAGCTCCTACGAAGAACATGGATCGGATGGAGTGGTTTGTGGAGAAAGCGACAGAGATTGGCATTGATGCGATCAGTTGCCTGAATTGCCGTTTCTCTGAACGTAGGGAGATCAAACCGGCACGATTAGAGAAGATTCTGGTCAGTGCCATGAAGCAGTCGCAGAAGGCGACGTTGCCTCAATTGGAGGGAATGGTGGATTTCAAGGAATTTGTGTCTCGTCCGTTTGAGGGACGGAAGTTCATCGCCCATTGCGAGGAGGGAGAGAAACCGCTTTTACGTCAGCTTTACCACCCCAGAGAGCGGGCATTGATTTTGATTGGGCCTGAGGGAGATTTCAGCCCCGAGGAGATAGCTTTCGCAAAGGAGCATGGTTTTGAGGCGATTTCTTTAGGGGAGAGCCGGCTGCGCACGGAGACAGCCGCTTTGGTGGCTTGCCACACGTTGCATGTCTTGAATCAATAATCGCTAAATTGGTAGCAGTCGCCCAGGTTCTCTCGGCTTTTAAATCGAGGAATCGAAATTTAATCGTATATTTGTGGCCTGTGTAATAGGTAAAAAAGAAGGAAAAAATGAGTAATGAGTTAGATGATTGGCAGTATGACGATGACGAGGCGGTACGCTTTATCCAGAATTATTTGCCACAAGAATTGAAAGGAAAGTTCAAAGACGATGATATCTTGTATATTTTGGATTTGATCTATGAGTTTTACGAGACGAACGGATTGCTTGGCGACGATGACGACGATGATAAGGAGGTGGAAATCGACGAGGATGAGGTCGTGGAGTATGTGACAAAGAATGTCAAGCGCGACCATGTAGGCCGTTTCGAGCCCGAGGATATTCGTTTTATCGTGCAGGGAGAGATGGAGTATTGCGACTCGCTCAATATGTTTGATTGAGCCTTTGTCGCTATTTCGTAGAGCATTCATTAGTAATCAATTTATAAAGAATCGGGAAATGAAGAATTGGCGTTTTTTATCCATTATGATGCTGTGTATGGCTGTGTTGTTCAGCAGCTGTGGCACATGGAATAATACGGCGAAAGGCACGGCCATTGGTGTCGGCGGCGGTGCTGCCGCAGGTGCTGGTATCGGTGCGATAGCTGGTAATACCGCTTTGGGAGCGGTGATTGGTGCGGCAGTTGGCGGAACTGCGGGAGCACTGATCGGAAAGAAGATGGACAAACAAAAGAAGGAATTGGAGCAGACCTTGCCGGAAGAGGCGGTAGTGGAGACCATCAACAATGGTGAAGCGTTGAAGGTGACGTTTGATTCAGGTATTTTGTTCGCGACCAATTCCAGCACGTTGAGCGATGCTTCGAAGAGTGCTTTGCGTAGTTTGGCTCGTAGCTTGGAGGCTAATCCGAATACGGACATCAAGATTGTGGGTCATACCGATAGTACAGGTAATGTGGACTATAACCAGACACTGTCGGAGAAACGTGCGAAGAGCGTGTATGACTATCTGATGAGCGATCAAGGGATTTCCAGCAAGCGCATGAATTACGAAGGTAAGGGCGTGCATGAGCCGGTGGCAGACAATGCTACTCCTGAGGGACGGGCTAAGAACCGACGTGTCGAGATCATGATTCTCGCTAATGAGACCATGATTCAGCAGGCACAGGAGGGTACATTGAAATAAGCGAATAGGGCTTTTTCTCAGATCCACTGCGCATGGCAGTGGATCTTTTTATAGTTTTTTTATTTAATCTACTCATGTTCTTATGGAACAACTACTAAAAAGCAGACCTCGTATTGAGGTGGTGGATGCCTTGAGAGGTTTTGCAGTCATGGCGATTATCCTGCTGCACAATATTGAGCATTTTAACTTGTATAGTTTTCCGGAGCCCGCTAATGATTTCATGGCCGCTTTGGATCAAGGTGTATGGGCTACCCTTTTTTTCTTGTTCTCAGGGAAGGCGTATGCCATTTTTGCTTTGCTGTTTGGTTTTAGCTTTTTCATCCAAGATGAGAACCAGTTGCGAAAAGGGAAGGATTTCCGTCTGCGTTTCGCCTGGCGTTTAGTATTGTTGTTTTTAATCGGTAACCTGAACGCCGCTTTTTTCCCGGGAGAGATTTTGGTGTTGTATTCCATTTTGGGTTTTGTGTTGATACCCTGCTGTCGGTTGAGCAATCGATGGGTATTAGCGCTTGCGGTGCTGCTGATGTTACAGCCGATGGAGTGGGGCAAATGCCTCTATGCGCTGGCTCATCCGGAATATGAGGTGGGTGTGGCGAGTTGGCGACTTCATGCGAAAGAGCTCTATCCGGCATTGATGGCGGATGGCTTTTGGCAAATGATACGGGTCAACTTGTGGCATGGACAGCTCTTTAGTTTGCTATGGGCCTGGGACTATGGCCGTTTCTTCCAGACCTCCTCACTGTTCTTGTTGGGCATGTGGTTGGGTCGTAAGGGGCTCTTCACCCAGTTGGAGCAACATCGTCGGTTTTGGATCGGTGTCGGTTTGGCAGGTGCGATTTGCTTTGTACCGCTCTATTTCTTGGCAGACGCATTGCCCGGTTGGGTTGCGCGCACAGAGGTAGTGTCTCCTCTTTCCACCATCGTCTCTTCGTTGCGTAATTTTGCGTTCATGAGCGTCTGGGTTTCTCTGTTTGTGTCGTTGTGGCAGGCAGAGGCTTCTCGTCGGTGGCAGTGTCTGTTGGTGCCTTATGGGAAAATGAGCTTGACCAACTACCTGACGCAGTCGTTGGTCGGGTCGTTCCTCTATTTTGGCTATGGGTTGGCCCTGTATGATGACTTAGGTACGACATGTAGTTTTGCGGTTGGCATCGGACTCTTCTTCTTGCAATTGGGTTTCTGCCATTGGTGGTTGCGCCATCACCAGCATGGACCCTTTGAGGCGTTGTGGCGTAGGGCAACCTGGATCGGAACCAAATAAAAGCGGTGTATATGCGGTCAATACTGATAGTTGAGGATGATATTACCTTCTCATTGATGCTGACCACTTGGTTGGGTAAGAAGGGGTTCCGTGTGCAGTCCGTCTCCTCGGTCAAGGAGGCGAAGCAGCGTATGGAGGGA
>CAMGEM010000126.1 GCA_946055095.1 uncultured Parabacteroides sp.
TATTGTTCGTTGCCATAATCTTTTGTTGTTATGGCACGTTCCCTAACATAAATGAAGCAATCGCTTAGTTCTCCTTCTGCTTCCGCTCCGCTTTCTTATCTTGATAATGAAAGAAGATCACGCCTGCGATGGCGATGAAGCAAATAAAGCCGTTGATAAAATAAAATCCCATCATTTCTTTTCCTCCTGTTTTTGTTCTCGGAGCAACCATAAGCCGCAACCAAGAGAAATTACAACTGATAATACTGATGTTAAATAAACGGTAAGTCTATCGCTAATTTCACTGAATACAGTGGCCAACAAAACAGCGGTCACGATGTATTTCGCGATGTCCATCATCCATTTTCCAAATTCTTTTTTCATAGTATATGGTATTTGTGCTGCAAATATCAAAAGAAAAAACGAACTAAGCAAGAGGTGTAGCCACTTGCGATTGCTATTTATGTCAAAGAACGTGCAAACCGAACGCAAAAGCCAAGCTTGCTTGAGTTTTTTGTAGAGAGGGGCGAAAATTCCGTTGCCGGAAGAACTCGTGTTCGTTGCCGGAGGAACTGGAGTTCGTTGCCCAGAGAACTCAAATCCGTTGCCCATCGAAAAGAAAAACGTTGCCCATGGTCTTGAAAAACGACGGGCAACGCTTGAAAAAACTATCGGCAATGTTTTCTGAAACTATGGGCAATACTTTTTACAGTTATGAGCCCTGCTATTTCAATGCTTCAGCGCTTCTAACAGTTGATCGACTGCACCAGCGATTGTTGGTTCACTTTTAAGGAGTTGCACGAACTTGCTACCGATGATGGCACCGGAGGAGTTGGATGCGGCTGCCTCGAAGGTGGCCTTGTTGCTGATGCCGAAACCGACCAAGCGGGGGTTGCGCAGGTTCATGGCGTTGATGCGACGGAAATAGGCCTGCTTCTGCTCGTTGAAGCTCTGCTGGGCACCCGTCGTAGCCGCACTCGACACCATATAGATAAATCCGCTGGTGTGTGCATCAATCAGGCGGACACGCTCCTCGGAGGTCTCCGGGGTGATCAACATGATCATCTTCAAGTCATACCGATCGGCGATCGCTTTATAGTCGGCCATGTAGTCGGCATAGGGCAGGTCGGGGATGATCATGCCATCCACACCCACCTCCACACAGCTTTGGCAGAAGGCCTCGAAGCCATATTGCATGATGGGGTTCAGATAGCCCATCAAGATGATCGGGATCTGTACCGTCTGTCGGATCTCTTTCAGTTGCTGGAAGAGCAGGCGAATAGACATACCGTTGCGCAAGGCTACGGTGCTCGACTCCTGGATCACGGGGCCATCGGCCATCGGATCGGAGAAGGGAATACCTACCTCCACCATGTTCACACCTTTCGCCTCCAGTTCCCGCAGGATGGTAGTCGTATCGTTCAGTTGGGGATAGCCTGCCGTGAAATAGACGGAGAGTATGCCCGCTTTCTTTGTCTCAAATAAGTTGGTTATGCGATTCATTTTTGTTCAATTATGAAATTAGGAATTAAAAAACTACGCAGTGTCTCTGCTTTCTTCACGCCCGGTGCAGACTCGAATCCGCTGTTGAGATCAATGCCTGCCCAACGGGGATGGTGGAAGCTTTGCAAATCGGTTGCCATCTCCGGGCGGATGCCGCCACTCAACAGGAAGGGGGTCTCACCCTGATAGCTTTGCAAGAGGTTCCAATCGAACCGTTGGCCGGAGCCGCCATAGCCTGCGCACTTGGTGTCGAAGAGGAAATAATCCACCCGATCGGCGTATTCCGCCGTGTGCGCTAAATCCTCCGCCGTTGCGATGGAGAAGGCTTTGATCAAGGCATAGCCTCGTTTGTGCAGGGCATAGCAAAAGTCAGGTGACTCATGGCCATGCAGCTGCAAATAGTCCAGTCCATACGCTTGCGCCAATGCCAGAATCTCCTCCTGCGACTGGTTGACAAAGACACCCACACGCTTCGGGCGGAACGTATCGGCTGTGATCAGCTGTCGTACCCGCTCTGCCTCGGCTGGGTCACGCAGCAGGCAACGAGGGGAGGGGGCATAGAAGATGAAACCCATCCATTGGATGCCCGTCTCGGCCACTGCCTGCACATTCTCCGCCTGGCACATGCCACATACTTTCGTGATCATCGCAGTGCTTCAATAAAGTTACGTAATGTCTCACCCGGCTGGGCGGTCTTCATGAAGGTCTCACCAATCAAGAACCCTCGGAAACCGGCGGCACGTAGCTGCTTGACAGTCTCAGCCTGCGAGATACCACTCTCGGAAACCAACAGGGGAGCATACCCTTTCAGTTGGTCGATGAGCGTAAAGGAATGCTTCACGTCGGTGTCGAAAGTGCCTAAATGTCGGTTGTTTACGCCCAACATATCAATGTCTGCGTTTACGTGATCCAGCTCTTCGGCACTATGCACCTCTAACAGCACTTCCAACTGCAGGCTGTGCGCCGTGGCTGCCAATTGGGCACACTCCTCCTTCGAGAGGCAGGCGGCGATCAGCAACACCGCATCGGCTCCCATCACCCGGGCTTGATAGAGCTGGTAGGGATCGACAATGAAATCCTTGCGCAGAAGCGGGATGTTCACCAACCGACGGGCCTGTTGCAGGTCGGAGAGCGAGCCTCCGAAGAAATCGCCATCCGTCAGGATCGAGCAGGCCGACGCACCCCCCTCGGCATAGAAGGGGAGCACATCCTGCACCCGTGCGCCGGGATGCAACCATCCTTTCGAGGGGCTTTTCCGTTTGAACTCCGCGATGATACCTGTCGCTGAGGAGGCTAAGGACTGTCGCATCGAAAAGGTAGGACGCTCCAGTCGATCACCACCCAAAGCTACCAACGTCTGGAGGTTGACGGCCTGTTTTTGCCGGGCTACCTCCTTCCGTTTGTTCGCTACGATTGTTTCTAAGATATCTGCCATAGTTTAGCTATTCAAGGATACATATTGCTTGAATGTCGCCAACGCACGGCCACTATCCAACGACTCCTTGGCCTCGGCGATGCAGGTCTCGATCGACTTCTCCGGACAGATCACCTGGATCGCGAAGGCGGAGTTGATCACCACGCAGTTGCGCTGTGCCTCCGTCGCTTTGTTCTCCAAGACGGCATCGAAGATCCGTGCGGCCTCCTCGGGGGTGCTTCCTCCGTCGAGATCCGCCTCCTGGCAACGCTTGAAACCTAACAGCTCCGGCGAATAGATCTTCTCCTTCTCCGGCATGGCCACCTTGAAATCGGCAGTCAAAGAGATCTCGTCGTAACCATCCAAGCTGTGTACCACGGCGAAGCGTGTGCCACTCTCTTGGTAGGTGTAGTTGTAGAGACGCAACAACGGCAGGTTATAGACACCCAACAGCTGGTAGGCAGGCATAGCTGGATTGACCAACGGGCCTAACATGTTGAAGAAACTGCGCACACCCAAGTTCTTCCGCACGGGAGCCACTGCTTTCAAGGCCGGGTTGAAGAGCGGAGCGTGCAGGTAGGTGATGTGGCAAGCCTCCATGTTGCGACGCAGTTGGTCGTTGTTGTTGGTGAATTTGATTCCGTGTTGCTCCATGACGTTGCTGGCTCCACTGACGGAGGTCGCTCCGTAGTTGCCATGTTTCACCACGTTATACCCGGCACCAGCCACCACGAAGCAGGAGCAGGTGCTGATGTTGAAGGTGTTCTTGCCGTCACCACCCGTTCCGACGATGTCGATCGGCTTGAATTCCGCCAAGTCGATGGGCACACGCATGTCTAACAAAGCCTCCCGGAAGCCGGTCAGCTCCTCTACGGAGATACTACGCATCAAGAAGACCGTGATCAGGCTGGCGATCTGTGCGTCGTTGTAACGTCCCTCGGCGATATTCTGGAGGATTACCCGTGCCTCCTCTCGCCCTAAATATTGATGTTCGAATAAACGATATAAGAGTTGTTTCATACTACAAAGTTCCTTCTAATTAAATGGATAGCCAGTTTTTAATGATCTCTTTTCCTTGGGGTGTCAAGACCGATTCGGGGTGGAACTGAATGCCACGCACGTTGTACTCCTTGTGGCGCAGCCCCATGATCTGTCCCTCGACCAGATCGACAGCGGTCACCTCCAAGCAATCGGGCAGATCCTCTTGGGATACCACCCAGGAGTGATAGCGACCGACACGCAGGATCGGGCCTAAGCCGTTAAACAGTGGATCGTTCGCTACGATACGCACGTCTGAGCTGACACCGTGATGCACCTCTGTCAGGTTGATCAGTTTGGCACCGAATGCCTCGCCAATGGCCTGCTCGCCTAAGCAGACACCCAAGATGCTCTTGGTAGGGGCATAGCGACGGATCAAAGGCAGCAGGATGCCAGCCTCCTCGGGAATACCGGGACCGGGTGAGAGCACGATCTTGTCGAAACGATCTACCTCGTCGAGCGTGATCTTGTCGTTACGAAACACCTCTACGTCCGCTCCAAATTCCTTCAGGATATGCAACAGGTTGTAGGTGAAGGAATCGTAGTTGTCAAATAGTAATATCTTCATGGTTGTCCGCTTTTATCAGTTGATTAATTTCTCAGCCAGGTCGATCGCCTTCTTCAAGGCACCCAGTTTGTTGTTCACCTCTTGCAACTCTCTTGCGTCGTTGCTCTTCGCCACGATACCGGCTCCGGCTTGGTAGTAGAGCACGTTGCCACGGCTGACGAAGCTACGGATCGTGATGGCCTGGTTCAGGTCGCCATCCAGTCCGATGAAACCGATGCAGCCTCCGTACGCACCTCTGTTGTGCTTCTCTAAGTCGGTGATCAACTGCATCGCCCGTACCTTCGGCGCACCGCTCAGCGTTCCGGCAGGGAAGGTGTCGATATAGGTCTTCACGGGGTTGCTCTCCGGGTTGATCTCGCCACTGACCCGAGAGACGAGGTGGATCACATGGCTATAGAACTGTACCTCCTTGTAGAAATCTACCTGTACATGGTGAGCATTGCGGCTCAAGTCGTTGCGAGCCAGATCGACCAACATCACATGCTCGGCGTTCTCCTTCGGGTCGTTCACCAAGGCTTCTGTGCGCTGTTTGTCGATCTCCATGTTACCGGTGCGGAAGGCAGTACCGGCAATCGGGTCGATGCTGGCGTGGCCAGCGGCTACCTTGCAGTGGGTCTCCGGTGAAGAGCCAAAGATACGGAAGCCACCGAAGTCGAAATAGAAGAGGTAGGGGGAGGGGTTGATGCTACGCAATGCCCGATAGACCTTGAAGTCGTCGCCCTTGAACGCCTGCTCGAAACGACGGCTCAGCACGATCTGGAACACGTCGCCACGGAGACAGTGCTTGATGCCTTGGCGCACCATCGCCCGATACTCGTCGTCGGTGATCGGTGAGCTCTCCGGTCCCACGGCCTGGAAGTTGTAGGAGGCGAAGTTACGGTTCTCGATCAAGGTCTGGATCTCATCCAGTGCGCTCTTCTCGCCATCCGCTTGCAGCTGCACCAAGGTCAGCTCATTCTTGAAATGGTCGAAAACCAAGATATATTTATACAGGATATAGAGCATGTCGGGAGCGTCGTTCTCCGCATGGTGTGCCTCCATGACCGGGATCTGCTCGAAGTAGCGCACCGCATCGAAGGCGGTATAGCCAAACAGACCACAGATCTTGCGCTCCGCACCCTCCACCTGGAACTGACTGAGGAATGCGTTCATGGCATCGGCTACGTTATACGCCTCCGTAAGCGGCTTCACCTCTCGATGTCCATCCGGAAACTCGCTGGTACATTCGCCGTTGTTGATGCCAATGCTGGCGATCGGGCAGAGGGCGATGTAGGAAAGGCTGTTCTCGTTGCCGTGGAAGTCGGAGCTCTCCAACAGGGCTGACTCCGGATAGATATCCCGCACCTTCAGGTAGATGCTTACGGGCGTGTGAAGGTCGCCCATCACCTTTTTACTGATCGTTTGAAACTTGAACATGATTGTGTGGATTTTTATGCTTTAGTCATTTTATAGTTGATGTAAGTCGGCATATCCTTGTCGCCACGGCCGGAGACAGTCAGCACCACCACATCGGTTGGTTGGAAACTCATTTTCGGCAGGGCACCCAGCGCATGGGCACTCTCCAAGGCAGGGATGATACCTTCCAAACGGGTCAGCTCAAAAGCAGCATCCAAGGCCTCGTCATCGTTCACGGCGATCACCTTCGCCCGGTGTGTCTCGGAGAGGTTGGCGTGCATCGGGCCGATACCCGGATAATCCAAACCGGCGGAGACGGAGTAGGGCTCCTCAATCTGGCCATCCTCGTTTTGCATCACGAGTGTACGAGCACCGTGGATGATTCCCTTCTTGCCTAACTGGATCGTAGCCGCGCTCTTGCCAGAGAAGATGCCCAAGCCACCAGCCTCGGCCAAGACGATCTTGACCCGCTCATCGTCTAAGAAATGGTAGATAGTACCCGCTGCGTTGCTACCGCCACCGACGCAAGCCATCAGGTAATCGGGATAATCACGTCCCTCTTTCTCCAAGAGTTGCTTCTTGATCTCTTCGCTGATCACCGACTGCAGGCGAGCCACCATGTCGGGATAGGGGTGAGGCCCTACGGTAGAGCCAATGATGTAATAGGTGTCGGCGGGGTGACAGCACCAGTCACGAATCGCCTCATTAGTGGCATCTTTCAGGGTCATGTTGCCGGAGGTGACAGGCACCACCTTGGCTCCCAGCATCTCCATCTTCTGCACGTTGGCATGTTGTCTTTCTACGTCGGTCTTACCCATATAGACCACGCACTCCATGTTCATCAAGGCACAAACGGTAGCGGTCGCCACGCCATGCTGTCCGGCACCTGTCTCGGCGATAATCCGCTTCTTGCCCATGCGTCGGGCGATCAGGATCTGGCCGATCGTGTTGTTGATCTTGTGTGCGCCTGTGTGGTTGAGGTCTTCTCGCTTCAGATAGATCTTGCAGCCATACTTCTCACTGAGTCGTTTTGCGTAATAGAGTGGAGAGGGACGTCCCACGTAATCGCGCAACAGCTGTGCGAACTCCTGTTTGAAGCTGTCGCTCTCCATCACCTTTAAATAGTTCTCGCGCAGGTTCTCTACGCATTGATGAAGAATCTCGGGGATATAGGCCCCTCCAAATTCTCCGTAATAACCATTTTGATCTACTTGATACGTTTTCATTTTGTTTATTATTCGTTTGTTATTCTTTTTCCCTATCGTAAACTACCTAAAAAAGAAGAGGTCCGCCGCAAGTGCGACAGACCTCTTTATCTTATCTCGGTTATACATACGGCCTTCGTCCCTTACGACTTTGTGAGTTGTAAAGAGCGCCACCACCAATATGTATTTACGAATGTTCTCATCTGTTTGTTCTATTAATTCGGCGACAAATGTAGTGGTTTTTCGATAAACTGCAAATAAAAATCGACTTTTTTTGAGGATTCGTCAGTCCGATCTCCGTATGCGCCACGCTTTTCCTTTCCAGTCCGATTTCATGACTACGCCCTCGATCGTAATCCCATCACTAAATTTCTTTCCCAAACATTTGTTTTTAAACATAGCGGTAACTATATTTGCGAATTGCTAAATTTGTCTGTCTAATTAGTCTTGCTTGTTAGACAGAGCAAATATTACTGGATTATTCAGTCCTCAAAGAAACGACTGAGGAGATTCATCTTGGCCGCATGGCTTGGATGTAGAATCTTAAAA
>CAMGEM010000127.1 GCA_946055095.1 uncultured Parabacteroides sp.
TAGATTCGCAGTCACGCTGTTTAGCGCAGATCGCAGCAGGATTCCGGGCGGTGAAAGCTCAGTTACAGGAGGAACCCGTGGCAATCAGTTTTGCCTTCCCTGGTCCGGCGGATTATCCGGCGGGTATCATTGGCGACCTGCCCAACTTCCCCGCTTTCCGTGGGGGTGTGGCGTTAGGGCCTTTCTTGGAGGAGCAGTTTGGGTTGCCCGTCTTTATCCAGAATGATGGGGCCCTGTTTGCCTATGGCGAAGCGTTGGCGGGAGCGTTGCCAGCGGTGAATGCCCGTTTGGCAGAGGCCGGTAGTGCGAAACGTTATCGCAACCTGTTAGGAGTGACCTTAGGCACGGGGTTTGGTGGAGGTGTCGTGATCAATGGTGAGTTGTTGATTGGCGACAATGCGACGGGCGGTTGCGTTTGGTGTTTCCGCAATAAGAAATATCCGGCAATGATTGCCGAGGAGAGCGTCAGCATCCGGGCGGTGAAGCGGGTTTATCAAGAGCTGTCGGGAGACACGACAGCGTTGACCCCGAAAGAGATTTTCGAGATTGCCGAGGGGTTGCGTCCAGGCAATCAGTTGGCAGCTCAGCAGGCTTTCGCTGAGTTGGGCGAGATGGCGGGCGATGCGATCGCTATGGCTATTACGTTGGTCGATGGTCTGGTAGTGATAGGTGGCGGCCTCTCTGGTGCGGCAAAATATATCTTGCCTGCGCTGTTGAGAGAGCTGAATGGCGAGACAGGCATGATGGATGGCAACCGCTTCCCTCGCCTGCAGATGCGTGCCTATAACCTGGAGGAACCGACCGAGTTCGCTGCGTTTGCCGCAGGAGAGCCGGTGATGCTTGCGGTGGAGGGCTCTGTGCGAAAGGTACGCTATGATGCCCGCAAGCGCATCGGCGTGGTGTGCAGTCGGCAGGGAGCGAGCCGTTCCATTGCGATGGGAGCTTATGTGTATGCGTTAAATCATTTATCAGAAAAACAATGAGAGCATTGTGTTATTTTCCTTTTTGTAGTTTACTTGGTATGCTGTTAGGGCTGTTTTCTTGTGACGGAGGCCCTCAGCAAATGGAGTTGGAGCCGTTGGGACAGTATGTTGAGCCCCGTATAGGTACGGCACATTGCCGTTGGTTCCATTTCACGCCGGGAGCCATGCCGTTTGGCATGGCTAAACCGGCTCCTTCCACCAACGGTCATATTGGGAATAAATGGGGATGGGAGGCAACCGGTTATGATTATCGGGATCAGTCCATCGAGGGATTCCCTTGTTTGCATGAGTTTCAGGTGGGTGGTATTGTGTTGATGCCTACGGAGGGTGTGTTGAAGACGGTTCCCGGAGCGGTGAACGACACTACTGGTGTGGGCTATCGTTCTCGTTTTGACCATGCGGAGGAGGTCGCTATTCCTGGTTATTATGCGGTCGATTTGCGAGATTATGGCATCCATGCCGAACTGACCGCTACACCACGTGTGGCCTTTCAGCGTTACACTTTCCCGGCCTCGGAAGAGAGCCATATCTTGTTTGACATCGGTAATCGGCAAGGCGAGAGCGGTGCGACAGTGGATGCGGAGGTACGTTTGACCGAAGAGGGACTGGTGGAAGGCTGGGTGATCACTGAGCCGGAATATGTGAAGAAATATGAGCCGGGAAGCCAAGTCCCGCTCTACTTCTCGGCGCAATTGGACAAGCAGCCCACCGGTTATGGCACCTTCCATGGCGAGCAGGTGGAGGCTGGGCAGTCGGTGGCAACTGGTGTAGGAGCCGGACTCTATTTGACCTTCTCGACCGCTGAGCAGGAGTCAATCACGGCGAAGGTGGGACTTTCCTATACTTCCGTGGCGAACGCACGCTTGAATCGAGAGACGGAGGCCACTTCCTGTTCGTTCGACGAGGCCAAGAAGCAGGCTGTCCAGACTTGGGAAGATTATCTGGGCCGCATCCGGGTGGAGACGGCTAATCGTGCGGATAAATTGAAATTCTATACCGGTCTCTATCATGCGCTGTTGGGCCGTGGCTTGGCGAGCGATGTGAATGGAGCCTATCCGAAACACAATGGCGAGATCGGCCAGATCCCGATGAAGGAGGGAAAGCCTGCCTTCTCATTCTATAACTCCGATGCGGCATGGGGTGCGCAGTGGAACCTGTCGCAGCTTTGGGCGTTGGCCTATCCGGAATATTTGAGCGACTATATCAGTACGCATCTGCAGGTCTATAAGGATGGTGGCTGGTTAGCCGATGGTATCGCCAACAGCCGCTATGTCTCCGGGGTGGGCACAAACTTGTTGAGTACGATTATCGTAGGAGCCTATCAGTGTGGTATTCGTGATTTCGATCTGGAGACCGCTTACGCGGCCTGCTTAAAGAATGAGTTGGACGGTGAGGATCGCCCCTTGGGTGCCGGCAAGGTCGATACCCGCTATTTCGTGGAGAAGGGCTATGTGCCCCATGTGGATAATGGCGAGGGCTATGACGAGGCATTCCGTTTCTCCGCATCGCACACGCTGGAGTACTCCTTCAGTGCCTGGGCGGTGGCGCAGTGGGCGAAGCTGCGAGGCGATGAGGCCAACTATGCGAAACTGATGGATCTCTCGAAAGGCTGGGAGCGGCTGTATGACCCCGCCTCCAACTTCATCCGTCCGAAGCAGGCGGATGGCTCATTCATTCCCAACTTCAATCCGATGGAGGTGTGGCGTGGTTTCCAGGAGGGTAATGCTTGGCAGTACACCTTCTATGTGCCGCATGATCCGCAAGGACTGATCGACAAGGTGGGTGTGGACGTGTTCAACGCACGCTTAGATAGTATCTTCACGGTGTCGAGGGAGTTGATCTTCAGTGGTGGACAACAGGTCGATGCTTTCGCCGGTTTGCAGACATTGTATAACCATGGCAACCAGCCCTGCTTGCATATCTCTTGGCTCTTCAATGAGGCAGGCCGTCCCTCGCTGACGCAGCATTGGGTACGTGCGATCCTCAATGAGTTCTACGGAACGGATGGTATCCATGGCTATGGTTACGGACAGGACGAGGATCAAGGTCAGTTAGGAGCTTGGTATGTGATGGCCTCCTTGGGCTTATTCGACATCAAGGGCTTGACGGCTACCGATCCTACGATGGGCATCGCTCGTCCGCTTTTCGATAAGGTGACGATCCAGCTGAGTGATCGGTATTATACAGGGAAGGAGTTCATCATCGAGACGCGGGGCAACGTGCCGGAGAACGATTATGTGGAGGCTATTCAATTGGATGGTCAGCGATGGACAGACACGCATATTCCCTTCTCGAAGATCGTGCAGGGCGGACGTTTGGAAATGGAGTTAGGCACGCAACCCAACGATGATTATGCGAAGTAAGACAACTGGATCAGTGCTGTTTCCCATCCTGTTCGGCTTCTTTGTGATGGGATTTGTGGATGTCGTGGGCATTGCGACCAACTACGTGAAGCAGGACTTTGCGCTTTCCGACACGTTGGCGAATCTGCTGCCGATGATGGTGTTCCTTTGGTTTGCCCTCTTCTCTATCCCTGCCGGTATCTGGATGGGACGCTGGGGAAGGCGTAACACGGTGTTGGTGGCGATGGGTTTCACCTTGGTGGCGATGCTGATGCCCTTATGGATCTATCGCTTCGATTGCCTCCTGCTGGCCTTTGCCCTGTTAGGTATCGGCAATACGATCTTGCAAGTCTCCCTGAATCCGATGGTGGCAGCGGTGGTGCGACCGGATCGGATGACCAGTGTGCTGACTGCCGGTCAGTTTCTCAAGGCGATAGCCTCTTTTTTAGGACCGATATTGGCTGCGTTTGCCTCTTCCTATGGGGAAGATTGGAAAGGCGTGTTTTGGGTGTATGCGCTAACCACTTTGTTGGCGATGGTTTGGGTGGGTTGGAGCATCCCCTCCAAAGAGCCAGAGGAGGAGCGAGGCACCAGCTTCGCTTCTATCTGGTCTCTATGCCAGCAAAAGGAGATTCTCTTGCTGTTAATCGGTATTGTCTGTATCGTAGGTATCGACGTGGGATTGAATACCTCTATCCCGAAGCTGTTGATGGATCGGTTGGCGATGCCTTTGGAGGAGGCGGGTTTAGGCAGTAGCCTCTATTTTGCGGCACGTACGGCTGGCTCTTTCTTGGGAGCGATCGTGTTGGCTCGCTGTGCCTCTCGTTTGTTCTTGCGTGTGAGCATGGCCATAGCCTTGGTGGCTTTTGTGGCTTTGTTGTTGGCGAATAGCTTTGCGGCGATCGCGGTGCTGATCGTTTGCGTCGGGTTGGCCTGCTCGAATGTTTTCTCTATCCTCTTTGGCTTTGCCTTGGCGGAGGTGCCGACAAGACAGAATGAGGTGTCAGCCTTGATGATTATGGGTGTATCGGGAGGTGCGCTATTGACCCCGTTGATGGGTTTGGTGGCCGACCAGTTTGGTCAGGTGGCGGCGTTCGGCCTCTTGGGTGTTTGTTTAGTCTATATTGGATGGATTGCGATACGAATTAAAACGAAATAAATGATGAGAAAAGGTAAGTTTTTGGTGGTTGGTCTGGCTTTCCTTTTAGGGATAGGAGCAGCGTATGGTGCAGGCATGACGGATCTGAAAAGCCGGGTGTTACCTGCGGTGTATAAATCGAAAACAGGGCTGACGCAGAAGGTGGAGATCTCGGTGAAACATGAGGGGAATCCTACGTCGGTGACCATTCGATTGGGAGAACAGAGTCAGAAGGCTCGGTTGCAGCCGGGCGATAATACCTTCTATGTGGAGGTGCCGGCGGTGGAAAGCACGAAGGCGTTGCCTTTGACGCTGACTGCCGGCAAGGAGCAGCAACAGGCGACGGTGCAGGTGGCTCCGGTGCGTCATTGGCAGGTGAATTTCGTGCAGCACACGCACACCGACATCGGCTATACCCGCTCGCAGATGGAGATCTTGCAGGAGCAGCTGCGTTACATTGACTATGCGTTGGACTATTGTGACTTGACGGATGACTATCCAGAGGCGGCTCAGTTCCGTTGGACCTGCGAGACAGCTTGGGCGGTCAGCGAGTATTTGAAATGCCGTCCAGCGACGCAGATCGAGCGCCTGAAGAAGCGGGTGAAAGAGGGACGCATCGAGTTGGCGACTATGTATCTCAACTTCGATGAGCTGCCCGATGAGCAAACCCTCGCCGCTTCGTTGGCTCCGTTGAAACAGTTCCGTGACTTAGGTATGCGTGCAGAGTTGGCCATGCAAAACGATGTGAACGGTATCGGCTGGTGTTTCAGTGAGTTCTTTGCCGATGCTGGCGTGAAGTATGTCAACATGGGTACGCATGGCCACCGCGCCTTGATCTGCTTCGACCAGCCGACCCTCTTCTGGTGGCAATCGCCCTCTGGCAAGAAGGTGTTGACCTATCGGGCGGAACATTACCACTATGGCAATTCCCTGGGTATTGAGAAGGATGATTTCGAGAGCTTCGAGCAGAAGGTGCTTAACTACCTCGGCGAGTTAGAGGCGAAACGTTATCCCTATGACATCTGCGCCTTGCAGCACTCAGGCTACCTGACCGACAATGCGCCTCCTTCGACCAAGAGCTGCGAGATGGTACGTCGTTGGAACGAGAAGTATGCCTGGCCAAAGTTGCGCTCAGCGGTAGCGACTGAGTTTTTCAAGACGGTGGAGCAGGAGTATGCCGATAAGATCCAGACGATCCGTGGCGCATGGCCCGATTGGTGGACTGATGGCTTTGGATCCGGTGCCCGTGAGGCAGCGGTTTCCCGTGTGACACATTCGGATATTATCGCCAATCAAGCGGGTCTGACCTTTGCGCAGATGTTGGGCGCTCAACTTCCTGCTTCTACACAAGCGCAGATCAATAAGGCGAACAATGCCCTGCTCTTCTACGACGAGCATACCTTCGGCTACAGTGAGAGCGTGCGCGACGCTTACGGCCTGGAGACTTGGGAGCAACGCTCCTTGAAGCAATCCTATGCGTGGGAAGCCTATCGACATGTCGGTTTGTTGGGGGAGACAACGATGGGTCTGTTGCAAACCTTCACGCCAAAGGCTGAGTGCCCCTCGATCGTGGTTTATAATACGTTGAACTGGGCATATAGCGGCTTAGCGAAAGCCTATATCGACCATCAGATCCTGCCAAGAGACAAGGCCTTCGAGATTGTGGATGCGCAGGGCAATCCCGTGCCGGCTCAGCCGGGTGAGGTACGTTCTGACGGTACCTATTGGAACATCTATGCGAAGGATGTACCCGCTTTGGGTTTTACCCGCTATTATATAAAGGTAAAGGATGCGCCACGCCCTGAGATTGTCCGTGCCGATAAGTTGGCAGACAAGCATGTGGAAAATGATTGGTATGCGATTGACTTCAACCCCTCGAAGGGGACGATCAAGCAACTCTACGATAAGGAGCTGGGCAAGAACTTGCTGAGCGAGCAGCCGGAGTGGGAGATGGGTGAGTTCATCTATGAGATCATTGACAGCCGTCATCCGATGGAGCTTTACAAGGCACCGCAGTTCCTGCGCCGTCGCCCGGAGAAGATGCGTTTCGAGCGTTATGAGCAGGGGGCTATCTGGGACACCTACCGTTTCCGTGGCGAGACCGTAGCCGGTCGTGAGCCGAACAATTTGATGGTGGAGTTCCGGGTCTATAACGTGGAGAAGAAGATCGAGGTAGTCTATCGCTTGCGCAAGAAGGCGGTGACTGATCCGGAGGCGGTTTATGTGGCTTTCCCCTACGAGGTAGCACAGGGTAAGATTCATTTGGATGTGCCGGGTGGTACGATCGAGGCTGGCGTAGATCAGATCAAAGGCTCGTCTAACGATTGGTACACCGTCCAGAACTTTGCGACGGCTCGCAATGGGGAGTCACAAATCGTGATGGGTAGTCAAGAGATCCCCTTGATGCAGTTTGGTGCGATTAACACCGGTCGTTATGAGGCAGGTGCCGTGCCTCAGAGCACGCACATGTATTCCTGGCCGATGAACAACTATTGGGTGACCAATTTCAACGCCGATCAGATGGGTGCGATCCAGTGGAGCTACTTCATCAACTCCTCTGCGGATAACTCCATCGCCTATGCGACCCGTTTCGCTTGGTCGAACCGCATCCCCTTCTTGACCCGTGTGTTGCCTGCAGGTCAGGCTTCAGACAAGGTGATGGAGACCTCGGCTTCGCTGTTCCGCATCGTTCCGGATAACCTGTTGTTAGTGAACATGCGCCCAGTGGAGGGGGAGAATGCGGCAATGCTCCAGCTGCGTGAGATTGGTGGCAAAGCCGTGCGCTTCGCTGTGGAACCGGGCAAGGTCGCTCCAAAGCGGTTGCAGGCTTGCGACGTGGTTGGTTCGCCCATTGGCGACGCTTCTGCCCTCGACTTCAAGCCGTGGGAGAACAAGTTTATCAAGATCAGTTGGTAAACGATTTGAAAACAGTGCCGCATAGCGGTTGGTAGGAGACTGCCATCGCTATGCGGTATTTTTTTGGCGGTAATGAGCCAAAAAGTGTAGGCTTTTTTGTGTCGGCAAGTAGGGTTGGTAAATAAGTATTCGACATGAGCACCGCCAAGCACATGGAGAAGAAGGATCTGGACTTGGAGCGATTGCGCCACACGATGCGCAACTTCTATTCTCCGCTGAAGGCTTGCG
>CAMGEM010000128.1 GCA_946055095.1 uncultured Parabacteroides sp.
CCTGTTCCATCTCCTTGCGATAGTCGAAATCTGCGGGGAGCGAAACGCATCCTCTGAGTCGATTCAAAGCTTCCGCTTTGTTCGGGTTCACGCTTGCCACAGGGCTATTTGTCGCAATCGTCCAACCCATCCGCTTCACTAATGATTTGAGCAGCTCCAGGTCCATCACGGGGACATTCAACTCTATTTTTTGCACTTGTGTATTCATACTTACCTGTTTCCTTGGTTTTCATTGCAAATTTACATGAAATAGCGATATTACACACCGGCAGAATAAAAATTCTATTTTATAGAGGAAAGACACTTGTGATGCTTGAATATAACCCATTGAACCGTAGCCATATATATTTGATCTGTTCAGTAAAACATTTTTGTCTCCTCGATGCAACCTCAGTAAAACATCAGTAAAACAAATACTAAAAACTATCCGCGAATTTAATCGAAAAACGTATTGCATCAAACAAACATTCCGCACAAAACGCTGAAAAACAAGAAATCCGCATCCAGCTTCACAGCTACATGCGGACCAAACAAATAACAAACTCTACTTATATGAAAAAACAAATACTACTAACAAAAAACTACAAATGATAATCGCTCCTTTATTGCTTTCTGTACTTAAATAACAGCCATGAATCAAAAAGGTTCAAGCAAAAATGATTTTTAGGTCTATTTCTTGCTTTAGCGGGGGTAAAGGTAGCTGTTTTTATTGGATAGCGGTTAGCAGAATGGACCTGTTTTTACACTTTCTGTTTTAAAACACAAGTTACTTCCTTTTTGAACGAAAGTTCGTTTGGTAGTTAGCGGATTTTAAACTTACTTTGTTCTATAATTTAAATCATGAATAACAAGATAAGTAGATGAAAACAGATATTCAGATAGCACGTGAGACACCGCTCAGAAAGATCAAAGGGATAGCGGAAGAATGGGGAATCCCTCGGGAAGAGGTACAGAACTATGGCAAATACATTGCCAAACTTCCCTTGCATCTTATTGACGAGGCACGTATTAAGCAACATCATTTGATCTTGGTGACGGCCATTACGCCAACAAAAGCAGGTATCGGAAAGACTACGGTCTCCATTGGTTTAGCTTTGGGATTGAACCGCTTAGGTAAAAAAGCAATTGTGGCCTTGCGTGAGCCCTCCTTAGGTCCATGTTTCGGCATGAAGGGTGGAGCCGCAGGTGGTGGTTATGCGCAGGTGCTCCCGATGGAACAAATCAACCTGCACTTTACCGGAGACTTTCATGCGATCACCTCCGCACACAATATGATCACGGCTCTTTTGGATAACTACCTATACCAACATCGAGCCGATGCGGTCGGATTGAAGGAGATCAAATGGAAACGGGTGCTTGACGTGAACGATCGCAGCTTACGACGCATCGTAACCGGTTTAGGCGGTTCCGTCAATGGTATTCCGACAGAGACAGGTTTCGATATTACACCAGCCTCTGAAATCATGGCCATCTTATGTTTGGCATCCGATTTAGATGATCTGAAACGACGGATCGGCAATATCTTGTTGGGCTATACCTACGAGGATAAGCCTTTCACAGTGAATGATCTGGGGGTGACAGGCGCAATCACGGTCTTGCTGAAAGATGCTTTGCTGCCAAACTTGGTGCAAACCACGGAGCAAACACCGGCTTTCGTGCATGGAGGTCCATTCGCGAATATCGCACATGGTTGTAATTCTGTATTGGCCACCCGTATGGCATTGACCTACGGAGAGTATGTCATTACAGAGGCCGGTTTCGGTGCGGATTTAGGTGCGGAGAAGTTCTTTGACATCAAATGCCGGAAGGCGGGATTACGTCCTGAGCTGACTGTTATCGTGGCAACCGCCCAGAGTTTAAAGCTGCATGGAGGCGTGGATGAGAAACTGATCAAGGAGCCAAACCCAGCGGGCATTCGCCGAGGACTTGCTAATTTAGATAAACATGTGGAGAATCTAAAACGTTTCGGTCAATCGGTGATCGTGACCTTCAATCGTTATGCGCAAGACACGGATGAGGAGATCGCACTGGTAGCGGATCATTGCCGAGATTTAGGTGTTGGCTTCGCCGTAAATACGGTCTTCGCCGAGGGTGGCCAAGGAGGAGAAGCATTAGCTCGCTTGGCGGTTGATACCATCGAGAAGAATCCCTCTCAGCCACTTTCTTTCTGTTATGCGGATAATGACCCTGTCCGGGTGAAGATTGAGAAGGTTAGCAAGACGATCTATGGAGCCTCCTCCATCGTTTATACATCATTGGCAGACAAGAAGATTCGGCAAATCGAGAGCTTAGGCATCTCTCATTATCCCATCTGCATCGCAAAGACTCAGTATTCCTTCTCGTCCGATCCCAAAGCCTATGGCGTAGCGAAAGATTTTGAACTGAAGGTGCAAGATGTCATTATCAACAACGGTGCGGAGATGATTGTGGTCGTGATGGGTGAGATCATGCGTATGCCGGGACTGCCGAAGAACCCCCAGGCCTTGCAAATGGACATTGTGAATGGTCAAGTCGAGGGCTTGAGCTGATTGATTTATAGAAGTAGGACAAACTAAAAAAGTGGACAGATGAATGATACGAATTTGAAATTTGCCAACAAGCTGGAGTTGCGCTATGTATTCAATGACCGCTCCTACTACATGGACGCATGGATCTTGCAACGTTGCGAGAAGGAGGTCTTGACATTGGTGCGCACGTTGGCAGACATGCTGGATGTCAAGCTGTGCGTATATAATGAGCCACATGACAAGATGAACGGTTTCCGAGAGAAACTGGCTGTGGCCGGTGAGGATAGTCGTGCGATTTCTGTGATCATCAATATGTTTATGCGGATCCTGAGCTGTCCCTCGTTATCGGTAGGAGGACAACTATTGGTGGATCGGTCCGAAGAGGATGAGGCGCAAATGCAAAAAGAGATCGCCCTTCTGCGCAGAGGCCTTCGCCTGAAGGATCCAGGTGTGACTCCCTCCAAACGGTTGCTGGAACTGTTGAACCGCTCTCCGCGTTTCTGTAAATGCAAATCCAATTTCTTCGAAGCGTTGAAGGGGTATCCGAAAGTGGTGAAGCTCACCATGCGTGAGCTGAACGAAAAGGATCGTAGTCGCTCCGGCGTATTGGAGGTGAAACGGGAACAGTTTGATTATTTCATCCTGCGCACCGACGATCTACCAACCATCAAAGATAACCGAGCGAACATAGAGATCATCTCTCCAGTCTTGAAAGACAGCAAATACCGTTGGAAAGGTATTTACAACAAAGGCGGGGAGACAATCGACTTTTACATGCAAGACGAGGAGTTTAAGAAGCAGATGTTCGACGATAAAATCTCTTTCACAAGCGGTATGTGTATCGAATGCGTGTTAGAGATCAATCGGAAGCTCTCTGAATTAGGTGAAGTGATCAATGTCAGCTATGTGGTGACTACAGTGATCCGCACTCGTTTCGACAAGTTAGAGATCGTCACGCCACAAGGGAAACGCCACCTACGTAAGTTAGAAGCCGAAAAGAAACAGCTTACGCTGAACCTGTTTGATTGATGACTTCCCCCGTACGATAAGAAAGGGTTAATGGGTGCATCACCTCTATGAGCGATGCACCCTCCATGAGTACCTCAGTCACTAAAACGAAAAGTCAATACCTGCCATGACGGTTGCTTTCGGCATGGGGAAACCCTCGTTAATCGTATAGCGTGTAGCCGTCAAATTCTCTCCTTTGACAAAGAGGCTAAGCCCTTTATCTCGTGTGCCAAAACGATAGGCAGCCTTGGCATTCAACAGGGTATAATCCTCTTGAACCTCATTCTCCGTATTCACATAGAGGTCGAAAATGGATTGCACATGCACATTGAACGTAAAACGTCCAGGTGCATAAGTGACACCAGCGAACAGCTTGTGTGCCGGGGCAGCCAAGATCGGCGTACTGGTATGCAGGTAACTGTAGTTCATATCCCAACTAAGATTTGGGAGGATCCGATAACGAGCCTCGAACTCAATGCCCTTATTGGTAAAGGTACCGACATTCACATTCTTGGGGCGTCCATCCACGCGGGTTGTTTGGATCAAGTTGGAGCCATCAATGAAGAAGGCAGTCGCCTCTAAAGAGAGGTTCCCATCCAGCAGGGTCTGCCCAATCGACACCTCGTAATTGAGCATACGCTCCGGCTTCAAATCAGGATTCTGTGGGGGATACATATACATCTCACGGATATTGGGACTACGAAAACCTTTCGAGAAGGAGAACTTAATCGCATTCCCCTCAAACGGACGAAATGCCAACCCTGCTTGAGGAACCCATTCCCCGCCAAACACACTGTTATGCTCATAGCGCACACCGGCATTCACACTCAGCTTCTCAAACAGGTCTTGTTGCATCACCACATAACCCGCTACCTCATGTACGCTCTTCTTGACGATCTCTGCTTGCCCACCATTGATACTGTCGTTCCACGCATGACCACCCCAATTCTTATAGTCGATACCTGCGGTCAGGTTATTGCCTGGAAGCAGCCTAAACGACTGATAGAGCTGAAATCCTGCGTTATGGTCGTTCGAGAAAAACAGGTATTCCCTGGGTGTTGAACCTGCGCTATAGCCGTCGTTTATCTTGTGATGTCCCCAGTTAAAGAAGATCCGCAACGCGCCACTGGTTCGCTCAAAATGGTTCTCCAAGGCCGCGGATGTGGTTCCACGCAGGATATGCATGATATTGTCGAGGATCGGCGCATCCACCTTACCGGGATTCTGGTTCTTATATTTTGCCAAACTCAAATCACCCGTCAAGTTGAGGTGCTCGTTAAAACGGTAACCCACTTTCGCAAATCCATTCGTGATATGAAAAGCTGAGTTGGGTCGATGGCCATCCGTACGATCATGGTTGACCGAAAGGTAACTGCTGAACTTCCCAACATTATACCCATTGTTCAGCATATACTTCTGTGTATTGTAGGAGCCAAACATCATACGCCCATTGGTACGTCTCCCTGGCTGCTCATGCTTACGAGTGATGATATTGATCACACCACCCATCGCATTAGAACCATACAGCAACGATCCTGGACCACGGATCACCTCTACCCGCTCCACGTCGGAGGCCACATACGTATCTGGCAAGGCATGACCGAACACACCAGCCCATTGCGGCTGGCCATCAAATAGCATCAACACCTTGTTTCCTTGACCCACGCCACGCATATTCACCGTGCCTGCCGCACCCTCTGAGACACCAAAACCGGTAATTCCCTTCTCCGTGACAAACAAACCCGGCACACGCTCGGAGAGCACCGGAAGCAAAGCCGACTCACTGCTGGCCTCTATCTCCTCCCGTTCGATGACTGAGATCGACAAAGGGACACTACCTCTGTTCACTTGCACCTTGTTGGCCGTTACTACCACCCCATTCAGATTAATCAAACTATCAGTCGGTACCACATCCGACGCAAAGGCTGATGTCACCGTCAACAAACTGTATAACAATAAAATTTGCTTCTTCATATGCTTTCTTATTTCACCTATTCGTGTTACGATTATAACAGAACGTGCTACGATATACGCAAAAAAAAGAGCGTCAATCCGCCCTGCTCATCACTAATTTGCCATGCTTCAACCCCTTGATCGACGTCAACTTATCCGCCAACTCCGTCAGTCTATACGCCTCACCCATAATAGTCACCGTATGCAAGCAACATGAGCGATTCAAGTAATACTGCGAGGAGGAAAGGATCACCTCCTTAAACTCCTGCTGGATCAACGTGATCTTCGCCGGAATCTCCCGCTTGGCTTGATCAAAGAGCAATACGACCGTACCTGCCACGATATGATTACATTGCCACTTCCGTTCCGCCAAGTTCTTCTCAATCAAGAAGCGAATCGCCTGTGACCGATTAGCGTATCCATTCTCCAATACATACCGATCCAATTGATCCAACAACTCATCCTCCAACGAAACACCAAATCGCCTCAATGCCATAGCCCGTCTGCCTTTCGTCTGCAAATATACTGCAATTATACCATATTATATGCGCCTATACCCATTTTTGCGAGTAACTATTTGGATTCAACCTACAAATAGTCGTATATTTGCGCAATAAAGTTTAAAAAGAAAAGCAGTTATGAAACAAATCTTACAAGAGTTCAAGCAATTTGCCATGCGAGGCAATGTAGTCGATATGGCTGTCGGTATCATTATCGGTGGTGCGTTCGGCAAAATCGTTACCTCCATCGTGGGCGATGTGATTATGCCTGCAGTAGGTTTACTGGTAGGTGGTGTCAATTTCACCGATTTGAAAATCACGCTGAAAGATGCGGTTATGGAAGGTGGAGAGGTTGTCTCTCCTGCTGTCACGATCAATTATGGCAACTTCATTCAGGTCACTTTCGACTTTTTGATCATCGCTTTCGCTGTCTTCATGTTGGTGAAGGGTGTGAATGCACTCAGTCGCAAGAAGAAAGAGGAAAAGCCTGCTACCCCTCCGGCTCCTCCTGCCGACATCCAGTTGCTCACGGAGATTCGCGACTTGCTCAAGACTCAGAAATAACAACTGACTATCCATTAAAAAAGGGTGTGCTCATCGCACACCCTTTTCTTATGCTTTCAACCATCAATTACACCTACGCCTCATGCGGCTTCTTCAGCAAGGCATGCAGGAAGAAGTAACCGACTAAGCCGGATACGAATGTTCCGGAGAAGACACCCAACTTCGCTTGATTAAGGAAGTCTATGCCCTCTTGCGTGGAGGCATCGAAAGAGAGGTTGGCGATGAACAAAGCCACTGTGAAACCGATACCACCCAACATGGAGACACCAAAGAGACTGCGTTTCGTCATACCTTCCGGCATAGACACCAACGGGGTATGGGCGAACAACCAGGAGAAGCTGAAGATACCGATGGACTTACCCAAGAAGAGACCTAAGAAGACCGCTAACGGCACTTGCGCCAAGGTCTCTGGCTGAATGTCGCCAAAGGTCACTCCGGCATTCACGAAGGCAAACAACGGTAAGATAACAAAGTTTACCATCGGATGCAGCTTATCGGCAATGATCTGTAGGGGACTGATCGTGCGATCCGCCAAAATATGAATATTGTTGAGCACCTGGATATGCTTCGGAGTCAAGACCTCCGCCTTGTCGGTCTGCACAACGTCTTTTGGATCGAGCATCTGCAAATAGCCACCCATCTCATCGGTAAACTTATCCAACTGAATATCCGGACTGGCCGGTACCGTGAAGGCTACCAAGACACCTGCGATCGTTGGATGCACTCCAGACTGCATAAAAAGCAGCCAGACAATGAAACCGCCAATATAGAAGAACCAACGGTTATGGATGCCATATTTACCACCCAGATAGAGCGCAACCAAGAAGATCAGCGAGATCAGCAACGGCTCAAACGCAATGTGGGAGCTATAAAAGAGCGCAATGATAATGATACCGCCAATATCGTCCACCACAGCCAAGGCCGTCAAGAAGATACGCATACTCA
>CAMGEM010000129.1 GCA_946055095.1 uncultured Parabacteroides sp.
CGGGCATAGGTGGTGAACAGCTGCTCCGGACTCATGCTACCCACGGTGGCCGTGATAGCGGCATTGCCTAAAGTGAGCACTTGATCGCCAAAGCAGAGGGAGAGGAGCGGCAGGATGATGAACCAGACCAAGAAAGACCCGGCGCAAATGATCAAGGAATACTTCAATCCAATGATGTAGCCCAAACCTAACACGGCGGCTCCGGTGTTGACCTTGAAGACCAATTTGGCTTTGTCGGCTAAGAGGGAACCGGCCTCTATCACTCGGGTACTGACAGTCTCACCCCACCAGCCGAACGAGGCCACGATAAAGTCATACAAACCACCGATCAAACCAGCGAAGATTAATGGCTTGGCTTGGTTGCCGCCCTTCTCGCCAGAGACCAAAACCTGTGTGGTAGCTGTCGCCTCGGGAAAGGGGTATTTGCCGTGCATATCCGAAACAAAGTATTTGCGGAAAGGGATGAGCAGCAGGATGCCAATGATACCGCCTAACAAGGAACTCATGAATACCTCGAAGAAATTGACGGTGATCTCTGGGTATTTATCTTGCAGGATGTAGAGCGCAGGGAGCGTGAAGATGGCTCCGGCCACGATCACGCCACTGCTGGCACCGATGGATTGGATCATGACATTCTCGCCCAAGGCGTTCTTGCGTTTGAAGGCACTGGAAAGTCCCACGGCGATGATGGCGATGGGGATGGCGGCCTCAAACACCTGGCCCACTTTCAGCCCTAAATAGGCGGCTGCGGCACTAAACACGACAGCCATTAGTAATCCCCAAAGGACAGACCAGAGTGTTACCTCCGGGTATTGTTTGTTCGGTGACATGAGAGGCTCGTAGTGCTCTCCTTCTTTCAATGCTCGATAGGCGTTCTCGGGAAGTCCGTTCGTCTTTTCTTCATTCTCAGCTTTCATGATATTAAAATGTTAGTTGTTATTCCTATTATGTGTCCGGAGGGCCGGATGAACGGTGACAAATGTACACTTTTTGCTGGATAATCGCAAGGGGATTCCCTTTTTTGGTTTCATAATTGGGGCTTTTCTTTTATATTTGCGCTTCGAATAACAAGAGACGGAATGAATCAAAGATACCCCTCCACGCTGTTGGAGCATGCTGTGAATGAGTTGGCCTCCCTGCCCGGCATCGGTCGGAAGACAGCTTTGCGTTTAGCACTCTATATGTTACGTCGAGATCCAAGCTATACGGAGCGTTTCTCGGCTGCCCTCTTGACCTTGCGTCGGGAGGTGAAATACTGTAAGGTGTGCCATAACTTATGTGATGAGGAGGTCTGTTCCATCTGTGCCAATCCGACCCGTGACCATTCGTTGGTTTGTGTGGTGGAGAACATCAAGGAGGTGATGGCGATTGAGAATACCGGTCAGTTCCGAGGGGTCTATCACGTTTTAGGTGGCATTATCTCTCCGATGGAGGGCATTGGCCCGAATGATTTGGAGATAGAGAGCCTCGTGAAGCGAGTAGCCGAGGGAGAGGTGAAGGAGGTGATCTTGGCCTTGAGCACAACGATGGAGGGAGACACCACCAATTTTTTCCTCTATCGGAAACTCTCTCCGTTGGGGGTCCGGATCAGCGTGATTGCCCGAGGTGTGGCGATAGGCGATGAGATCGAGTATGCCGATGAGGTGACGTTAGGACGCTCGATAGTGGATCGAACGGAGTTCTCCTTGAAAGGGTAGGATGATCAGCTTTCAGTACTATATATAATAAGGTATAAAGTATGGATTACGACGAGATAAAACTATCTATTGTCATTGTCAATTACAATGTGAAGTATTTTTTGGAGCAATGTCTCTATTCGGTGCGGGCGGCCACGACCAACCTGGATGCGGAGGTGTTTGTGGTGGATAACCACTCTACCGATGATTCAATGGCATACCTGAAACCTAAGTTCCCGGAGGTGGTTTTTATCGAGAATCCAGAAAACGTGGGATTCGCAAAGGCCAATAATCAAGCGATTCGACAGGCGAAAGGAGAGTATGTCTTGTTGCTCAATCCCGACACGGTGGTGGGTGAGGACAGTTTGCGTAGCCTGTGCTACCAGATGGACGAGGATCAGACGATAGGTGCCTTGGGCGTGAAGATGCTGAACGCCGAGGGGTGTTTCTTGGCGGAGAGCAAGCGCTCATTTCCTTCTCCTTGGGTCTCTTTCTGCAAATTGTTTGGCTTGGCGAAGCTCTTCCCTTACAGTCCTTTCTTCGCTCGTTACAGTCTGCCCTACCTGAATCCAGATAAACCGCATTGCGTGGAGGTGTTAGCTGGTGCCTTTATGCTCATGCGCCATGAGGCATTAGATAAGGCCGGGTTGTTAGACGAGTCTTTCTTCATGTATGGCGAGGACATAGACCTTTCTTACCGCATCGTGCAGGCGGGCTACAAAAATCTTTACTATCCCGAGCGGCTGCTCCACTATAAGGGAGAAAGTGCCAAGCAGGATGATAAACGCTACATCGAAGCTTTCTATGGGGCGATGTTGATCTTCTACCAGAAGTATTACCCCAACTCCAGCGGTTTCCTGAGAGGCTTGATCCGGTTGGCGGTACGCCTGAAAGCGCTCACTGCTTCAGGCAAAGGCCCTGCTAAGCAAAAGAAAAAGGGGTTGCCCCATCGTCGGCTGTTGGTGATCAGTGAGGCAGACCATTTCGATCAGGTTAAGATGGCTTGTGGAGAGGCGATGCCAACCTTGGAACGGGCCAGTCTGTGGAACTTGGATGAGGAGCGGGTGATGAACGCCATCTGTCGGCGTAATCAGATGAAAGGGTTTACGGACTATGTCTTCTGCTATCCGGATGTCCGTTTCGAGCAGATGCTGCTCTTTATGGACACGCTGAAAAGCAAGCAGGTCTCTTACCATATTTTCAATACCAAAAGTGGGCGGTTGGTATCGGCCGGACAGGTATGATGCGCTATTTATCCGATGAGCAGATCCGGCTGCGTGCCTTGGAACCGGAGGATTTAGAGGTGCTGTATCGCTGGGAGAATGACAGCTCCCTGTGGGAGGTGGGAAATACGTTGGCCCCCTTCTCGCGCTATGTCTTGAAGAATTATATCGCCGAAAGTGGTCGTTCAATCTACGATGTGCATCAGCTACGGCTGATGATTGAGCGGCAGGCTGAGCGGCAGGCGATTGGTATTATTGATCTGTTCGATTTTGAACCTCATGCGAATCGGGCTGCCTGTGGCATCCTGCTCGATCCGGCTTTTCAGGGGAAAGGGTTGGGCACTCGTGCCTTGCGTCTCTTGATTCGCTATGCGTTCGATCACTTGGCGTTGCATCAGCTGTATGCGCATGTGCCTGAAGCCAATCTCCCCAGCCTGCGCCTGTTCATGCGTTGTGGATTCCAACAGACCGGCTGCTTGAAGGAGTGGATCCGTGTAGCGGATGGGTTTGCCGATGTGCAGGTGATGCAACTTTTGGCTGATCAATGTAGGTTGGGATCCTTGGGGTCGGTGGTCCACAGCAGGTAATCTTTGCATTAAAACAGCGAAAATCTCAATAAGTCCTCCTTTATGAAGCACAAAAAAGAGGCCCCTGATTATGGAGCCTCTTATTATAATAATTCTGAAAAGGGATTATTGATTCATCTCTTTCTCGATAGCCTCGAACTTGTCACCCATGTTGAGGTTGTAGTAGATACCTCTCAAAGCGATCATGTAGTCGCGCTCATCCGGCTTAGCTTGGTGAGCCTTCTCGAAGTAAGGAAGTGCCTTCTGGAACAACTCCTTCGCCTTGTTCAACTCTTCTTGATACTGCTTAGCGTCGTTGATCATGTTAGCCTCGCCCTGCTTGTTGACAGCCTGGTTGTAGTAAACACGACCTAAGTTAGAGATAGACTCGATGTAGTCCGGGTTGATAGAGAGCGCTTTCTGGAAGTACTCCTCAGCCTTTGCGTAATCCTTCAGACCTGTCTCATACACACGACCCATCACGTCGTAGAGCTGTGCGTTGTTCTGATCCTTAGCGATAGCTTGGTTGAGGTAGTTGATCGCCTCGTCGTTACGGTTAGAATAGATGTAGTTGTTGATCAAGCTCAACAGGTAGTAGGGCTCCTCAGGGAAACGCTCCATACCCTCTTTCAAGGTCTTCTCCAAGTTTACGGAGTCTTTAGCTTGCTCATACTCGTAGCAGAGATACTGATAAACATCGTTCTGGCGGATCGCCGTGTGCTTAGCGCGCTCCAGGGCAGCCACTGCCTTCTCGTGGTTGTTGATCTGTGTAGCAGCCACTGCGGCATAGAACTGCACGGTCATGTAGTTAGAGTCACGCTCTGCTGTCTGAGTGCCCTTGAACATCTCCAAGTCAGAGATCTCCAGATACTGCTCGAAGAGGTCGGATGCTTTCTGGTAGTCCTTCTGGTCGAAGTAGTAAGCACCACCATTGATGTAATACACATGGTCAGCTCCTAAGATACCCTTGATGTCCTTCGAGAAACGGGGTTTTACCTTGCCCTTCTCGTTCGGCTGCTGATCCAGCTCATACGCCTTCTTGAAGTAGGGGAGAATAGCGCCTAAAGCCTCATACATCTTAGCCTCGTCGGGCTGCTGACCCAACATCTGCTTCGTACGCTCGTTGCTGAACTGCTGGTCCTCGATGAAGCCGGCCACATACCAAGTCTTCGCATCATTCTTAGTCTCTGCGTTGTCCAATGCGCCCTTGATCAAAGATCTTGCCTCTGCGTAGTCCGCATTTTGGCTCTTTGCGATAGACTGCGCTTGATTAACTGCGCTTTTCTGTGCGAAAGAAGCGGTTGCTGCGACGCACAGTGCCATTGAAAACAATACTTTTCTCATTGTCTTTCCTTTTTTGAAATTAAATTAATACTTGCTATCTATACTCGTTTTTTTACTTGTACTTATTCTTTTGTATCCTCATCGGATGGGTTCTCAGGGATTTCACCTGTCTCTTCCACCTGTTTCTCCTCGCTTTCCGAGAGCACCTTGCAGACAGATGCGATCTCGTCGTTGCGTTTCTCCAGGTTGATCAGGCGCACACCCTGTGTCGCACGTCCAATCACGTTCAAGTTGGCCACGTTGAGTCGGATGGTGATTCCCGACTTGTTGATGATCATCAAGTCATTCTCGTCGGTGACATTCTTGATGGCTACCAACTTGCCGGTCTTTTCCGTGATGTTGATGGTCTTCACGCCCTTGCCGCCTCGGTTGGTGATGCGGTAATCCTCGATGGAGGAGCGTTTGCCATAGCCTTGCTCAGAAACCACCAGCACTGTCTCCTTCTCCTTGTCCTTGATGCAAATCATGCCTACGACCTCATCAGAGCCATCCTCGTCGAGTGTCATGCCACGTACACCTGTGGCGGTACGTCCCATCTCACGCACGGTACTCTCGTGGAAACGGATCGCCCGTCCATTCCGGTTGGCGATGATCACCTCGTTGTTGCCATCGGTCATGCAGACTTGAATCAATCCATCATCCTCACGCAGCGAAATCGCGTTTACGCCATCTCGACGTGGGCGAGAGTAAGCCTCTAAGAGCGTCTTCTTGATCACGCCCTGCTTGGTGCAGAAGAGCAGATAATGCGAGTTGATAAACTCTGTGTCACGTGTCAGGTTCTTCACGCGGATAAACGCCTGTATCTTATCGTCTGCCTCGATGTTGAGCAGGTTTTGGATCGCCCGTCCTTTGGCGTTCTTTGCCCCCTCGGGAATCTCGTACACCTTCAACCAGTAGCAGCGTCCCTTCGCTGTGAAGAACAGCAGGGTAGCGTGCATAGAGGCCGGGTAGATATATTCCACGAAATCCTCATCGCGGGTCTCTGATCCCTTAGCGCCAACGCCTCCTCTGCCTTGCGCACGGAACTCACTCAGCGGTGTACGCTTGATGTAACCCATGTGCGAGAGGGTGATGATCATCTCATCGTCGGCGTAGAAATCCTCCGGGTTCAGCTCCTCAGAGGCATAGACGATGTCGGTCTTACGCTCGTCGCCCCAGTTGGCCTTGATCTCTAACAGCTCATCCTTGATGACTTTCATACAGAGGTCGTCGTTCGCCAGAATCTCCTGCAAGTAGTTGATCAACTTCTCGATCTCCTCATACTCAGCTCGTAGCTTGTCTTGCTCCAGTCCGGTCAGTTGGCGCAGGCGCATCTCCACAATCGCCCGTGCTTGGATCTCGGAGAGCGAGAAGCGCTCCCTCAAGCGCTCGATAGCCTCTTGTGGGTTCTTTGAGGTTTTGATGATGGCAATGACCTCGTCGATGTTATCGGAGGCAATGATCAATCCTTCCAAGATGTGGGCACGCTCCTCGGCTTTGCGCAGGTCATATTTCGTACGGCGGATCACGACGTCATGCCGATGATCTACGAAAGCCTTGATCAGGTCTTTCAAGTTCAGCAACTTCGGGCGTCCGTTTACCAAGGCGATGTTGTTGACGCTGAATGAGGATTGGAGGGCGGTCATCTTGTACAGCTTGTTGAGCACTACGCTGGCGTTGGCATCACGTTTCACATCCACGACGATGCGCATACCTTGGCGATCGGTCTCATCGTTCACGTTGGAGATACCCTCCAGCCGCTTCTCGTTGACGAGGTTGGCGATGTCTTTGATCAATTCCGCCTTGTTCACTCCATAAGGGATCTCGGAGATCACGATCTTCTCGTGGTTGTTCTCCACCTCAATCTCCGCTTTGCCACGGATCACGATGCGTCCGCGGCCTGTCTCGAAGGCCTCTTTTACGCCCGCATACCCGTATATGGTCGCTCCTGTAGGGAAGTCGGGCGCCTTGATGAATTGCATCAATCCTGCCACGTCAATGTCGCCCTTCGTGTCGATATAAGCCACGCAGCCATCCAACACCTCGCTGAGGTTGTGCGTGGGCATATTGGTCGCCATGCCGACAGCGATACCTGAGGCTCCATTCACCAGCAGGTTCGGGATACGGGTAGGCAACACGGTCGGTTCTTTCAACGTATCGTCAAAGTTCAATTGGAAGTCAACGGTCTCCTTGTCGATGTCTCTCAACATCTCCTCGGCCAGCTTGCTCAAGCGGGCTTCGGTATAACGCATAGCGGCGGGGCTATCGCCATCCACTGAGCCAAAGTTACCTTGGCCATCTACCAAACAATAGCGCATGGCCCACTTCTGTGCCATACGTACCATGGCGAAATATACGGAAGAGTCACCATGGGGGTGGTATTTTCCGAGGACTTCTCCTACAATTCTCGCAGATTTCTTATAAGGTTTGTCGGAGGTATTACCCAGTTCGTTCATACCGAACAAGATGCGGCGATGAACCGGTTTAAAACCATCCCTAACATCGGGAAGAGCACGTGAGACGATCACTGACATTGAATAATCAATGTAAGCCGTTTTCATTTCCTCTTCAATGTTAATCTTTATAATTCTGTCTTGATCAACCATTTAGATTTATATTTATTACACTAAATTTCTCACTTGTCGAAAATACGCACGAAGGTA
>CAMGEM010000130.1 GCA_946055095.1 uncultured Parabacteroides sp.
CTTTAATTTGTCGGGGTAACAAGATTCGAACTTGTGACCCCCTGCTCCCAAAGCAGGTGCGCTAACCGGACTGCGCTACACCCCGAGTGACACTTGCTGTTTCTCAAATGCGTTGCAAAGGTAGTGTTTATTTTTAATCTGCCAAAATTTTGTCTCACTTTTTTGTGAGGAAGAAGCAGATTATTCCCGTCGGTGAAGGGCTATAAACAGTGAGGGGCGGCTTTAACCAAGCCAGCCCCTCACTATGTGTTTTTACGGAAACGCTATGTGTGATTACTTGTTATTCCACTAAACCATGTTGTTTGAATACCTTGTGGATTGTCTCCAAGGCGTAATCTAACTGCTCCTTTGTGTGTGTAGCCATCAAAGAGAAGCGAATCAAGGTATCTTCCGAAGCGACTGCCGGAGAAACTACCGGATTGACGAAGATACCTGCCTCAAACAATTCCTTTACAATGAGGAAGGTCAAATCGTTGTCGCGGATGAACAAGGGGATGATCGGAGTGGAAGTATTGCCAATCTCACAGCCCATCTGGCGGAAACCTTCCAATGCGTAGTGTGTCAAATCCCACAGGTGCTGGATGCGCTCAGGCTCATTCATCATGATGTCTAACGCAGCGTTAGCGGCAGCCGTAGCGGCTGGCGTGTTGCTGGCACTGAAGATATAGGAGCGAGAGTGATGACGCAAATAATTGATGATAGACTCGTCTGCGGCGATGAAACCACCGATAGAAGCAAAAGATTTACTGAAAGTACCCATGATCAGGTCCACATCCTGCGATACGCCGAAGTGATCGCAAGTACCACGACCTTGACGGCCAAAGACACCGATGCCGTGTGCCTCGTCCACCATGACACTGGCGTTGTATTTCTTCGCCAAAGCAACGATCTCAGGAAGTTTGGCTACGTCACCCTCCATGCTGAACACACCGTCGGTAACAATCAGCTTCACCTTGTCGGGGTCGCACTTCTGGAGTTGCTTCTCCAACGATTCCATGTCGTTATGCTTGTATTTCAGCTTTGTGGAGAAGGAGAGGCGGTGCCCCTCGATGATGGATGCGTGATCCAGCTCATCCCACAAAATGTAATCCTCACGTCCGGTCAAGCAAGAAACTACGCCTAAATTCACTTGGAAACCTGTGGAATAGACGATCGCGTCCTCTTTGCCTACGAATTCAGCCAGACGTTTCTCTAATTGAATGTGCAAGTCTAATGTGCCATTTAAGAATCGAGAGCCAGCGCAACCTGTACCATACTTCTTGACAGCCTCGATCGCTGCCTCTTTTACTTTTGGATGATTTGTCAATCCTAAGTATGCGTTTGAGCCAAACATCAGCACTTTTTTGCCACTGATCATCACTTCTGTGTCTTGATCGCTTTGGATTTCACGGAAGTAAGGATAAATGCCCATGGCCATTGCTCGCTGAGGAGCATCATACTTTGCTAATTTCTCTTGTAAAAGTTTCATATTATATAAAAGAGAATGATTTTCTGGTTTGTAATCAATCATACTAAGCACCGCTTACGTAAGCATACGCAAGCAAACACAGCCGCAAAAGTAATAAAAAAATCACTAATGGTGGCCTTTGTGCTTTAAAAGTTTCGCAAAAACGTTATTTTTGTGCCCTGAAAAGGAAATGTATGCGCAAATGAGCGAGACAAGAATAACAGTGCAGGCTATCATCAATCCTATCTCTGGGGTGGGCTCTAAACGTAAGATTCCCAAGATGATTCAAGAGATGTGTAAGGAAAAAGGTTATGCTTTGACCATCTCTTTTACGCAATATCCCGGTCATGCGAGCGAGCTGACCCACCAAGCTATAGAGGAAGGGGTAAATATCATCATCGCCGTCGGTGGGGATGGGACGGTCAATGAGATCGCTCGGGCGATGGTCCATGCGGAGGCTACTTTGGGCATTATTCCGAAGGGCTCGGGAAACGGATTGGCACGGGAGTTGCATATCCCGATGGATCCCCGCAGGGCTCTCGACCTGATCGCTGAAAACCATGCCTCCACGATAGATTGCTGCCAGGCGAATGGAAAGGTCTTTTTCTGTACCTGCGGTGTGGGGTTTGATGCGGCGGTCAGCCAGAAATTCGCCAATGAGCCCAGACGAGGTTCGCTTACTTATATTAAGAATACCATCGAGGAGTACCTGAGTTACAAACCGGAGCCCTATGAGCTTTTGGTGGACAACCAGACGATCAAGGAGAAGGCTTTCTTGGTGGCGTGTGCCAATGCCTCTCAGTATGGCAACAATGCCTTCATCGCTCCACATGCCAATGTGCAGGATGGGCAGATGGATGTCACGATCTTGTCTCCTTTCACCCCATTGGATATAGCGCCATTGGCTATTCAACTCTTTACCAAGCAGATTGATCGGAATAGCAAGATCAAGACGATGCAGGCGCATCAGGTGACGATTATCCGTCAGCATCCGGGGGTGATGCACCTCGACGGTGAGCCGGTCATGGCTGATAGCCGCATTGAGATTACGATGGATCCTAAGTCGTTGCGTGTGTTTACGCCAGCGGTGGTTTCTTTCAAAAAGGAGGTGCACCATCTGTTCGAGGAGGTGACCCACTTCTTCGATCGCCGGTTGCCTTATATCTTTAGGTAGAAAGGTCGCTCTAAAGCGATGAACGCAGGGGTATAATGATGTGATTCATCCTCGATGGCGAGATGGTCGCATTGGGGTGTGACGGTCTCTTGGCCCAACTCTATCAGCAATCGCTTGGGAGGCTTCCCTTGGCGGGTGCTGACCTGTGTCTCCCGATAGGGGTGAAGTCCTACCTGCTCAGCCTCTTCTAACAGGATCGCCCGTTGATCAAAAGGCAAGACCAGGGCAAGACGGCCCGTGGGAGTGAGCAGACGAAGGCTTTCTCGCAGCAAGGCTGGCAGCGAGAGGCTATCCGCATGGCGCGCTTGGCTGCGTGTGGCGTCTGGGCATTTCAACGATTGGATGAAATAGGGTGGGTTTGAAACGATTAAATCATACTTCCTCGCTGTGGGCAGATAGTCGGAGAGGGGACAGTGGTGCACCTTGATACGGGTGGAGAAGGGAGAGCGTGCCACGTTCTCTGTGGCTTGACGGCAGGCGGCAGCGTCGATATCTATCGCGTCAATGAGGGCTTCGCTACGTTGTGCCAACATCAGGGCGATCAAGCCGCTACCTGTGCCGATGTCGAGCAGGAAACGATCGTTTGCGTGTAGGGTGGCCCATGCGCCTAACAGGGCGCCATCCGTGCCTACTTTCATGGCACATTGGTCGTGCCATACCGTGAATTGCTTGAAGCTGAAATAGGGATTTGCCATCTCTTTTTGTCTGTTTAACGCTGCGAATGTACGCATATTCAGACAAAATATCGTAACTTTGGCGCCGTTTATTGCCAAATGATGTCTTGGGCATACTTTTGGAGGTATGCGATTAGCAACAACTATATGAAGAATAAGAAGAAACTGTTTAGCAAGAGTTTGATAGAGGATATAGCGAGTTCGTTGAGCGTTGTAATGCCTATTATGACAGATTGTGACAAGAATGAGGATTTCTCGTCGGGCTTGGAGAGCCTGGGCGAGTATATTCCCGTGCTCCCCTTGCGCAACATGGTGCTTTTCCCCGGTGTGGCACTGTCGGTCGTGGTAGGTCGAGAGAAATCGTTGGCGTTGATCGACGAGGCCATGAGACACAAGGCGTTGATCGGAGTGGTGACACAGATCAAGAGTGATACGGAGGATCCCCATTTCGACGATCTTTATCACTATGGTACGGTGGCAGAGGTGATTCGCATGTTCGACATGCCGGGTGATACGACAACCGTTGTGCTTCAAGGAAAGCGACGTTTCCAATTGGATGGGTTGGTCAATGAGGATCCGTTCTTGTTAGGGCGCTATCATCTCTGCGAGGAGACACGTCCGGATGAGGGGGATGACCGGGAGTTTGGCATGGTGGTCTCTCGTATCAAGGAAATGACCGTTAAGATCCTGAAGACAAGAGGGGATTCACCCACGGAGTTGATACGTTCCATCCAGCATACGAAAAACCCCATTTATCAGATTAACTATCCCTGTGGCAACCTCTCCTTGACGTTGCAAGATAAGCAGAAGCTATTGGAGTTGGGCGATCTGAAGGAGCGGGCTATGCTTCTTCTCGTGCAATTAGGGCAGTTGTTGCAATTGGAGCAGATAAAGGCCTCTATCCAAATGAAGACGCAGTGTGACATCAGTCAGCAGCAGAAGGAGTATTTCTTGCAGCAGCAGATCAAGAACCTGCAAGCGGAGTTAGGAGGTAGCTCGATCGACATTGAGATCGACGAGCTCTATGAGAAGGCTGCCGGAAAAGAGTGGTCTGAGAAGACGCAGCTTCTCTTTGAGAAAGAGGCGCACAAATTGGAACGGCTCAGTCCACAATCGCCGGATTACTCGATGCAGTCGCACTATGTCAATACCTTGCTGGCTCTCCCTTGGAATACGTGTAGCAAAGATAATTTCAACTTGACTCGTGCTCAGCGTATCCTTGACAGGGATCATTATGGTTTGGAGAAGGTGAAGGAGCGTATCATCGAGCACTTGGCGGTCTTGAAGCTGAAGGGAGACATGAAAGCTCCTATTCTCTGCCTGTATGGCCCGCCGGGCGTGGGCAAGACCTCCTTAGGCAAGTCTATCGCGGAGGCATTAGGACGTAAGTATGTGCGGATGTCGTTAGGTGGTTTGCATGATGAGGCCGAGATACGGGGACATCGCCGTACCTACATTGGGGCTATGTGCGGACGCATCTTGCAGGGGCTTCAGAAGGCCGGTACTTCCAATCCGGTGTTCGTACTCGACGAGATCGACAAGATCTCCAGCGATTTCAAGGGTGATCCCGCTTCTGCTCTGTTGGAGGTGCTCGACCCGGAGCAAAACAAGGCCTTCCACGATAATTACTTGGATGTGGATTACGACTTGAGTCAGGTCTTTTTCATCGCTACGGCTAACAGTCTCAGCACGATCTCTCACCCCTTGCTCGACCGAATGGAGTTGATCGAGGTGAGTGGTTACATCATGGAAGAGAAGATCGAGATCGCTTCTCGTCATTTGGTTCCTAAGGAGATGGAAGCGCATGGCTTAGTGAAGGGGTGTGTGCGTTTCCCGAAGAAGACGCTGCAGGAGGTGATTGAGTCGTACACCCGCGAGAGCGGTGTCCGTGAGCTGGATAAACAGTTGGCTAAGTTGATGCGTAAGTTGGCACGTAAGGTGGCCTTCGATGAGCCGCTGCCAGCCTCCATCAAGGCGACAGACTTGGCTAATCCGGATTATTTAGGCCCCGTGCGCTATACAAGAGATAAATATCAAGGTAATGGGTATGCCGGTGTCGTGACCGGTTTGGCCTGGACAGCGGTGGGAGGAGAGATCCTCTTTGTGGAGTCCAGCTTGATCAAGGGAAAAGGGGAGAAGCTGACCCTGACGGGTAATCTGGGCGATGTCATGAAAGAATCCGCCATGCTGGCCTTGCAATATGTCCATGCCCATGCCGCTGATTTTGAAATTGATGAACAACGCTTTGAGCAGTGGAACGTGCATATCCATGTGCCGGAGGGTGCCATTCCGAAAGATGGCCCAAGTGCGGGTATCACGATGGTCACCTCTTTAGTCTCTACCTTCACGCAACGTAAGGTGCGCAAGCAATTAGCCATGACAGGTGAGATCACGCTGCGAGGGAAAGTGCTTCCCGTGGGGGGCATCAAAGAGAAGATCCTGGCCGCTAAGCGAGCTGGCATCACGCAACTGATTCTTTGCCAAGAGAATGAGAAAGATATTCAGGAAATCAGACCAGATTACCTGAAAGGGCTTACCTTCCACTATGTGGATGATATCAAGCAGGTGATCGATCTTGCTCTCCTCCCCGAGAAAGTGGATCACCCGCTGTTTTAAGAGGAAGCCTCAGAGGTTTTCTCTGAGGTAATCCTCCAAGGTGAACCGTGTTTCTTGCAGGCTGTCTCCAGGTGCATGTATCGCTGTCTGGATCACCAACGGTTCTTGGCGCATCACTTGGCGATCCAAGAAACTGAGTATGTCATAGAGCTGCGTCTGCATGGGGGTGGAGGAGATCTCATGGCCGGCTTTCCCTATCCGATAGAACGCATAAGAGGTTCCTGTTTGGGACAAGCTCTCTGCGATGGAGGCAGAACCCCATAAACCGCCCATGTCTGGCAGGGTCGCTTCTCGATAGGGTACCGTCCGATCCGCATCTCCATGAAACAGCAGGATGGGGCAGGGTTGTTTCGGCCAAGTGGGTGCGGCTACATCGGCAATCGCACCTGCGAAGGCAATTACGCCGGCATAGTGGAAGTCTTTGGGTAGGAGAGGGATTCCCTCTTCTGCGTGGCATAATTGATATTCTGCCTGTAATACACTGATTGCCCCGGCACTGGAACCGCTAAGTACGATACGTTGTGGATCAATCTGCCATGCCTCTGCGTGGTCGATCACGTAATGGGTAGCCGTATAAAGGTCGCTGACAGCGGTCTGAATGGCTACTTGCAAAGCCTGCATGAAATCTAATGGGCCTGTCACCTGTTGCGGATCTAAATGTTTGAGTGTTGTACGGTAGTCCGTGGAGATGACGGTATAGCCTTGACGAGCCAGAAACTCGAAATAGGCATGATAATCGGCGGATGCGCGGTCGCCACCTCGGAATCCCCCACCAAAGGCAAAAAGCACCACGGGTTGTTTCTCCTTGGTTGCGTTCGGGCCGACATACCGATCCAGTCGGAGGGTGTCTGAACCTTCGATCGCGAACACTTCCGTCTCTTTCTTAACCTCTGGAATGGAGGCTGATGGGGTCGGCTGCTGACAGGCGACCCATATACATAGGCTACAGAGTAGCGCTACTATCCCTTTTCCTTGCATAGACAATTACTTTTTTTAGTGATTAATCGGACTCTATTTACCACCCACAAAGGTAGCAAAGCTTTTGGATATTTTGCCACTGTGATTCCTCTTTGTGGGAAGCCTGTGCAAGGAAGGGGGTAGGACCCGTCTCAATACTCATTGCGATAGCGAGAAGGGGAGAGGCCGGTATGCTTCTTGAAGTAGCGGCCGAAGAAGGATTGGTCGGCGAAGTGCATGCGGTTGGAGATCTCCTGGATGTTGAGCCGGCTGTTCTTGAGCTGGTGCTTGATCTCCGTGATCGCATGGCGGTCGATGATCGACTTGGTGCTCTCTCCTCCCACGGTGAGGGCGATGTTGGAGAGGTAGCGTGGGGTGATGTTGAGTGCCTGGGCATAGAAGGTCACCTCTCGCTCCGTGGTGCAATAGCGCAATACCAGCTTTAAGAACTCCTT
>CAMGEM010000131.1 GCA_946055095.1 uncultured Parabacteroides sp.
GTGGCCTCCGTGCTGTTCCGCAAACGGAAAGAAGAAATGAACGAATAACGTGTAAGAAGCCTTATGATTCACATTGCGCAGTTATCCATTGGCTATCGCTATAAAAAGCATACCCGTATAGTGGCGAGCGACATCAACGCCGAGATCTATCCGGGCGAGTTGACCTGTCTCTTGGGAGCCAACGGTGTCGGTAAATCGACCCTGCTCCGTACCCTCTCCGCTTTTCAGAAAAAGTTAGGCGGTGAGATCTTGATTGAGGGTAAAGAGATCGAGCACTATACGGACAAGCAGTTGGCCCGTCTCATCAGTGTCGTGCTGACCGAGAAATGCGACCTACGCAACATGTTGGTACCCGAGCTGATCGGCTTGGGACGCAGTCCCTACACCGGTTTCTGGGGAACGCTCTCCAAAGCAGACCGGGCGGTGGTTGATCAAGCAGCCGCCTTGGTAGGCATTGAGCACCTGATGAACCGCATGGTGCATACCCTGAGTGACGGCGAACGACAGAAAGTAATGATCGCTAAGGCACTGGCCCAGGAAACCCCGATTATCTTCCTCGACGAGCCAACCGCCTTTCTCGACTTTCCCAGTAAGATCGAGATGATGCAGCTGTTGCTTCGCCTGAGCCGACAGACCCAGAAGACCATCTTCCTCTCCACCCACGACTTGGAGTTAGCCTTGCAGATCGCCGATCGCATCTGGTTGATGGATAAAAACCAAGGGTTGACCGTCGGCACACCGGAAGATTTGGCGTTAGACGGCAGTCTCTGTCGCTTTTTCCATCGCAAGGGGGTACATTTTAATGAAGAACGAGGTATCTTTGAGGTCGCATACGAATATGCGGAACAGATTCAGATCGAAGGTGAGGGACAACGGCGTGCGATGGTGGAAAAGGCACTACGGCGAAACGGCATCCAGTGCGTGACCAAAGAGGCAACGGAATGGCGGGTCACGGTGGAGCCAGATAGCTTCCTGTTAGCGAAAGCGGACGGAACCGCACAATGTTTCTCAACCATTGATCAACTATTGAAAACATACATACAACGCATAAGAAAAGACAAGATATGAAACCAGGCAAAATCATTGTAGCAGGCATTGGGCCGGGCAGTGAGGCCGACATCACGCCGGCTGTCATCGCTGCTATCCAACAAGCAGACATCATCATTGGCTATAAATATTATTTCCAGTTTATCACGCACCTGCTGCATCCGGGAGCGGAGTGCATTGACACCGGCATGAAGCGGGAACAGGCCCGTGCGGAGCAGGCTTTCGGCTACGCCAACGAGGGTAAGACCGTTTGCGTGATCAGTTCGGGCGATGCCGGTATCTACGGTATGGCACCGCTCATTTACGAGATGAAGCGGGAGACCGGCAGTGACATAGCGATCGAGGTATTACCCGGCATCAGCGCATTCCAGAAAGCCGCCGCACTGTTAGGCGCACCCATCGGGCATGATTTCTGTGTCATCTCCCTCTCCGACCTGATGACCCCTTGGGAGCGCATCGAGCGCCGCATCCAAGCCGCAGCGGATGCCGACTTCGTGACCGCCATCTATAACCCCAAGAGCGAGGGACGCTACTGGCAGTTGCATCGCTTGAAAGAGATCTTCCTGCAGGTGCGTGACCCGCAAACACCGGTAGGCTTCGTACGCCAGGCAGGCAGAGAGGAGCAGCAAATCACCCGTACCACGTTGGCCGATTTCGATCCGGAGGCGGTGGATATGTTCACGGTGATCTTGATTGGCAACTCACAGACCTACCTCTATGCCGATCGGATGATCACGCCCCGCGGTTATTATGGCGAGCTGAAGCAGGCCGATAAGGAGACTGGCTTAGGACAGGAGATCATGATCCGCAGCTTCCGTACCATCGAGAAGGAGTTGAAACAGCCCAACATCCCCTTAGACAAGAAATGGGCGTTGCTCCATGCCATCCACACGACGGCCGATTTCGAGATGGAGCAGATTCTCTATGCCGATCCGAACGCCGTGAGCCACCTTTACCAACAGGTGGCAGATGGTGCCTTACGTACGATCGTGACCGACGTGACCATGGCAGCCTCCGGCATCCGCAAAGGGGCGCTGGCTCGTTTAGGCGTGGAGGTGAAATGCTACCTCTCCGATGAGCGGGTAGCCGCAATGGCCAAGGAGAAGGGGATCACCCGCACACAAGCCGGCATACGTTTAGCGGTAGCCGAGCATCCCGATGCCCTGTTTGTTTTTGGTAACGCCCCGACAGCTTTGATCGAGCTGTGCGACCTGATGCGTAAGGGGAAGGCACATCCAACCGGTATCATCGCCGCTCCTGTGGGTTTCGTACACGTCAAGGAGTCGAAATACATGGTGAAGACCTTCACCAACGTACCCAAACTGATTGTCGAGGGACGTAAGGGAGGCAGTAATTTGGCGGCCACGTTGGTCAATGCCATCCTTTGCTACAACGACGCGGAACAACTCAAACCGGGACGAGACGTATGAGATTCATTGTCATAGGGATCAACGACGCGGCTCAGCAAGAGGAGATCGGCTGGAGAAATGAGGAATTAGTGCGTGTCATCGCCGCTCATCGGGTCTTTTCCGGGGGCGTGCGTCATCACGAGCTGGTCGCCGCTCTCCTACCCGCCTCCTACGAATGGATCGACATCAAGGTGCCACTCGATGCCGTGTTCGCCCGTTACCGGGAGCATGAGCAAGAGGAGATCGTGGTGTTCGCTTCGGGCGATCCGCTCTTCTTCGGGTTCGCCAATACGATCCTCAACCGGATGCCGGAGGCGGCGATCCGTCTCTATCCCACCTTCAACTCGTTGCAGCTGTTGGCTCACCAGTTAGTCATGCCCTACCAAGGGATGCGTATCGTCTCCCTGACCGGACGACCTTGGCATGAGCTGGATCGGGCATTGATCGAACAAGCCACGCAGATTGGCGTGCTGACCGATCGTGTCCATACACCCGCCTCCATTGCGGCTCGGCTTTTGGCCTTCGGCTTTGACAATTATCGGATGGCCATTGGCGAGCGTTTGGGCAATCGGACATTGCAACGCATCCGGCAATGCACATTGGAAGAGGCGACACAGCTCGACTGTGAGCAACCAAACTGTTTGATCTTGACCTGTGAGCAACCAAAGCCTCGTCTGTTTGGCATCCCCGACAAGGCTTTTGCCCATTTGGACGGCCGGGAGAAGATGATCACGAAGATGCCCATTCGCCTCTTGAGCCTCAGCCTGCTCGACCTGCGGGAGCGAAGCCATTTCTGGGACATCGGTTTCTGCACCGGCTCCGTCTCCATCGAGGCAAAGACCCAGTTTCCCCATCTGCATATCGAGGCGTTTGAGATACGGGAGGCGGGTCGCCAGCTGATGGAGGAGAATGTCCGTCGTTTCCACACACCCGGTATCGAGACGCACATCGGCGATTTCTTGGAGGCAGACCTCACGAGCTTGGCCGCTCCCGACGCCGTCTTTATCGGCGGGCATGGGGGCAAGCTGATCGAGATCGTGGAGCGAGTCACGCAGCGGATCTCCCCGAAGGGCGTGATTGTCTTCAACTCCGTGTCTGAGGCGAGTCAAACGCTTTTCCGTGAGGCCATCCAACGGGTGGGCTGGCACATCGAGACGGAGAGCCGTATGGCACTGGATGACTTTAATCCCATTACCCTGTTTAAAGCAATCAACTAATTGACGAGTTATGATTATCATTCCGATTTCCAAGCATAGCCAAACGTTAGCGGAGCGTATCGCCTCCGCCTACCCAACGGCAACCCTCATCGCATATAAAGACTTTTCAGAAAGCACGTTCCAGACGGCTAAACAGCTTGTCTTCATTGGTGCTTTAGGCATTTGTGTGCGCACGATCGCACCATTTGCCACCGACAAACATACCGACCCGGCTGTGGTCTGCATCGACAGTACCGGCCGCTTCGTGATCTCCGTACTCTCCGGCCATATCGGAGGAGCCAACGAGCTGGCACGTGACTTGGCGCATTATCTCGGTGCGGAGCCGGTCATCACCACGCAAAGCGACAACACCCAACTGTGGGCCCTCGACACCTTGCCTCGCCAATTCGATTGGACTTGGCAAGCGACTGACAGCAACGCAGCCATCGCCGCTTTTGTCAATCAGGAGCCGACGGCCCTGTTGCTCGACATTCGTGACCAAGGGACGGACTACTTAGAACGTACCGCCCCTGCCCATGTCAAGATCTACTATCGCTTCGAGGAGATACCCCAGAACGACTATGCCCTGCTGATCGCTGTCACGCCCTATCGCTACGAGACCACGATCAACACCTTGACCTATATTCCCAAAGTGTTGCATGTAGGGTTAGGCTGCCGTAAGGGGATGCAGGGCGATCCGGTCGCTTTTCAAGCCCAGTTGGAGGAGACGCTCCAGGCCCACCGCCTCTATCCGGAGGCGATCGCAGACCTCAACTCCATCGACCTGAAGAAGGAGGAGCCGATGCTCAACGCTTTGGCTACGGAGGTGATGCACCGACCGTTCCAAACCTTCTCCGCCGAGGAACTGAAAACCATCGAGGTGCCCAACCCCTCAGCCAAGGTAGAAGCCGTGACCGATTCCCCCAGTGTCTCAGAAGCCTCCGCAATCCGTGCGGCACAAGGGGGACCGCTACTGATCGACAAGCAGAAAGGGGCGTTGGGCAAAGGCAACGAATATACCTTTGCCGTTGCCTTAGGTAGGAAAGCCGCCCGCCAAGGACATATCGAGATTGTCGGTGCCGGACCGGGTGATCCAGAGTTAATCTCTATCCGTGGGCGACAGATGCTGGAGCGTGCGGATTTGATCCTCTACGCCGGCAGTTTGGTACCCAAGGCATTGACTACCTGCGCCAAGGCGGGTGCGATGGTGCGCAGCTCCGCCGATCTGGATTTGGAGCAACAGTTTGCCTTGATGAAGGAATACTACGATAAAGGCGGCTTCATCGTCCGTCTCCACACGGGCGACCCCTGTATCTATGGGGCGATCCAAGAGCAGATGAACTACTTCGATCAGTATGGGATGGATTACCACATCACGCCGGGCATCTCCTCCTTCCAAGCGGCGGCAGCGGCTTTACGCTCGCAGTTCACCATCCCGGAGAAGGTGCAAACCATCATCTTGACCCGTGGAGAGGGACGCACGCCGATGCCAGAAAAGGAGCAGCTGCATAAGTTGGCGCAAAGCCAAAGCACCATGTGTATCTATTTGAGCGCAGGCATCGTAGAGCAGGTACAAGCCGAATTGCTGCAAGCCTATCCGCCTACTACCCCCGTGGCCGCTTGCTACAAGCTGACTTGGAAAGAGGAGCGGATCTATCGGGGCGAGCTGAAAGACTTGGCTAAGATTGTCAAGGAGAACCACCTGACGCTGACCACGCTGTTGGTCGTCGGGGATGCCATCGACAACCGAAAAGGCCTCTCTCGTCTCTATGCGCATGAGTTCAAACATCTATTCCGTCCATAACGTATGATCCTTATCTTAGGCGGAACTACGGAGGGACGGGCAGCCGTGCGGGTCGCTGACGAGGCGAACCAACCCTATTTCTATTCCACAAAGGGAACGTTGCAGGAGGTTGTCTGTGCGCACGGCACCCGTCTCACGGGGGCGATGGATGTGGCGGCGATGAGCCAATTTTGCGTGGACAACGGGATTCGGTTGCTGATTGATGCGGCGCATCCTTTCGCCAGTGCCTTGCATCAGACCATCGCCGAGACAGCTACCCGTCTGCAACTCCCCGTCATTCGTTTTGAGCGAAGGTATCCCCCTCGTGATCCGTCGTTGCATTGGTGCGAGAACTACGCCGATGCGATCCGGCAGATGGAGGCAGACGGGGTGGAGCGGCTGTTGGCCCTGAGCGGTGTGAACACCATCCGTCCGCTCAAACCCTTCTGGGAGAAACACCCCAGTTGGTTCCGCATCCTGGATCGGGAGGAATCGCTGCGCATCGCCGAGCGAGAGGGATTCCCCAAGGAAAAACTTATTTTCTATAATGAGGAATTAAAGACTTCGCTTAGTGAGGAATTAAAGCAGATAGAGACGTGGCAATGCCGCATCTCTACAAACCAAACAACCGCGCTATTGACCAAGGAGAGTGGCTTTACAGGCGGCTTTGTCGAGAAGGTAGAGGCGGCCAAGGCGATGGGTATTCCTGTCTATGTGGTAAAACGTCCGGCCCTGCCCGAAACCTTCTATTTTACGTACGGCGAGGAGGGACTGCGCAAGCTGATCGAGCGATTGTTGCCCGATTTCTTTCCGCTGAAGAGTGGCTATACCACCGGTTGTTGCGCCACAGCGGCAGCCAAGGCGGCACTCCAATCCCTACTGACTGGAGAAAAACTGACCGAAATAGAGATTGCCCTGCCCTCTGGCGAATGGATCACGCTTCCCATTAAGGAATCTGGCACTTCGTTTAGTGAGGAATTAGGCAAAGCCGAAGGTTTCGCTTGCGTCCGTAAGGAATCAGGCGATGACCCGGACGTGACCAATCATGCGCTTATCTGTGCCACGGTCTCCCTGCATCGAGAGGAGCATCCCTCCGAGCGCATCCGTTTTAGAGCCGGAGAGGGAGTCGGCACCGTCACCCTACCTGGGTTGGGACTCCCGATTGGTGATCCGGCCATCAACGCTACACCTCGCCGCATGATGCAAGAGGCCCTGCTCCCGTTGCTCCCTTCGCCTGATACAGTAGCGACCGTGACGATCTCCGTACCCGGTGGTGCGGAATTGGCCAAACGTACCTTCAATCCCAAACTGGGTATCGAGGGCGGTATATCCATCATTGGCACTTCGGGCATTGTACGCCCTTTCTCTTCCGATGCCTTTATCGCCAGCATCCGCAAAGAGGCCAACGTAGCGAAGGCGATTGGCTGTGATACGTTGGTGATTAATTCCGGAGCGAAGAGTGAGCGCATCTTGCGTGCCCACTTCCCCGATCTGCCTCCGCAAGCCTTTGTGCACTACGGCAATTTCATCGGCGAGACCCTACGCATCGCCAACGAGATCGGATTCCAGCAGGTGGTGATGGGTATCATGTTGGGCAAAGCGGTCAAGTTGGCAGAGGGATCGTTGGATACGCATAGCAAAAAGGTCGTGATGAACCGGGACTTCTTGAAGGCGTTAGTGACTGAGGCCGATTGTCCCGCAGAGATCCTTCCCGCTATCGACCGCCTCACCTTGGCGCGGGAGCTATGGGAGATTATACCTGCGGCCTGCCAACCTCGGTTCTGCCAAGCGGTGTTGAATCGTTGTGCCGCTGTTTGCACGCCCCTTCTCCCCCACGCTCACCTCACCCTCCTCTTGATTCGAGAAGATGGAGCGAT
>CAMGEM010000132.1 GCA_946055095.1 uncultured Parabacteroides sp.
AGATTGGCCAGACCCAATTCCGCTTCTTGGAGTCTTAGGCTTTGAGGGGGTTCTCCATCCGGCAGGTACCGTTGAGTTGGGCGTTCGGCTCAATCTCTAACTGTCGGGAGGAGATGTCTCCCTTGATGATGGCGGTCGCTTTCAGCACGAGCTTTTCGGCGACTTGTACGTTGCCGGTGATCTGGCCTAAGATCTCGGCGTTCGCTGCCTGTATGTTGCCTGTGACGCCACCTTTGGGTCCGACCACGATCTTTCCTTTGCACTGGATATCGCCCTCTACGGTGCCATCCAGTCTGAAATCTGTTTCTGTAATGATGTTACCTTTGATGATTGTGCCTGCGGCCAAGGCGTTGTGAAGACCGCCGCCGTTGTGTTCCTCTTTTTGCTTTATTCCCATCATTGTCTTGTTTAATTTTAGGTGTCGCAAAGATAGTGTAAACCGAACGCATATCGCATAAAAAGTGCAGATTTGTATGCGGCTCCCCTTTACTTTTGTATTTTTACCGCCTCAAATAAAGATCAAGTAGTGAAATGACGACGAAAATTCGATTACAGGCGATGCGTTTTTATGCCTATCATGGTGTGGCTGAACAGGAGCGACAGGTAGGGAATACTTTTCTGGTGGATCTGACGTTGACCGCCCCGTTGCAGCGGGCGGTGGAGAGCGACCGGTTGGAGGATACGATCAATTATGCGGAGGTCTATGAAACAGTGCGGGAAGAGATGCGCATCCCTTCCCGTCTGTTAGAGCATGTGGCCGGACGCATCTTGAAAGCCCTGCACCACCGTTTCCCGACCTTGCAAGCCGCTGAGATCACGCTGTCTAAATTGAATCCACCTTTCGGAGGAGACCTGCATAGTGCCAGCGTGATCTTGGGCGTGGATTTTTGAGTTTATAAAGCCGGGAGCAAATATTTCCAGATCAAGTTGATCTCAGCCTGCATATCCCCGATGTTCGCTGTCGTGACAATCACGGCATCTTTCTCCGGGAGCAGGATGATGTATTGGCCATTGGCTCCGTCGGCACGTACGCCGTTGTGTCGGCAGCGCCACATCTGATAACCATAGCCTTGCAGCCAGTCGCTATCTTTCACCTTCATGGTCTTGGCTACTGCCTCCGGGGTCATGCCTGCCGGACGGCACTCGATATGCTTCGTCGTGGCCTCCTCCACCCAGCTGGCGGGGAGTAACTGCTGGCCGTTCCATTGCCCCTTCTGCAGCAGGAACTGTCCCATCTTGGCCAAGTCCTCGGTCTTTACATAGAGCCCCCATCCACCGGTGCAGATGCCCTGCGGGCTCTCGTCCCAATGTGCGCCTACGATGCCCAATGGACGGAACAGACGAGGATAGAGATAGTCGATCACCTTCTCTCCCGTCACCTTTTGCACGATGGCCGACAGCATGTAAGTGCCTAAGCTGTTGTAGCAGAAATAGGTGCCAGGCTTATGTTTCAACGGAGCGCTGAGGAAGATCGCTGCCCAGTTTTTATCCTTGTTCTCCGGGGTGCGCACCAAGGCAGTCGGGTCCACATCATGCCCGGAGGACATGGTGAGCAGATCCTGCACGGTCAGTGCTTGCAGGTGCTCGTCAGGGTTGGTCGGCGTCTCTTCGGGGAAGAAGCGGATCACCTTGTCGGTCAGCTTCAGCTTACCCTCTGCGACGGCGAATCCCACGGCTGTGGCGGTGAAGGTCTTGCTGACGGAGTTCAGCACATGTGGAGTCTTGGCGTTGCCCTCGCTCAACCATTGCTCCTTGAGCACCTTGCCACCTTGCAGCACCATTACGCTGTGCAGATCCTGTCCCGATTTCTCTACCGCTTTCAGATAGGCATCGAACGCCTTGTCTAACTTCTTCGTGGCTGTGGCACGGGGGAGGGACTTCGTCAACTCGTTATAGCTGATCAGCTCGATTCCCTTCTGCTCAATGGCCTGTTTCACCTTTGCGCTTGTGAAGAGGTCTGTCACCCCTTGTCGATCCATCGCCACCTGCTCATAGCCTACGTGGCCGACCGTCTGCATCTCCTCGTTGTCGAGTGCGGGATGGTCGATGAACATGTAGCTCTTCCCGGGCTCCAGCGTGTCGAGCATCTTCAGGAAGCTCGCCTCCTTCTCGGCATAGCTCTTCGAGGGACCTTCATAGCCCTTGTAGCTGAACCCATATTCCTCCATGGCCGATACACGATCTACCACGGGTAGGTGATACTCCTCGCTCAGTTTCTTCATCAAAGCCACCACCTGAGGGTCAAAGCCTGTTGATCCCATGTGACCAGAGATGTGGCTGATCTGCGGGATGTTCTTCAAGGCCAGCTCGATCTGCGCACGAGCCTCTTGCTCCACCTCTCGGATGTCCCATTTGTTCTCTAAAATCGCCTTCCCGGGATAGGCCTTGTTAGGGGTCATCATCGGGAGGAAATAGCCGTTCTCGTCCGTCAGCGAGGGACAGTGGGTCAGCGGACGCCATTTCACGTTCTCCCACTCGCTGGTGAGCGTCAGGTGCAAGCCGACATCGATGCCCGGATTCTCCCGGAGCAACCGGGCAGCCTCGGGGAACCAAGCGGTGACCACCATCACCTCGATACTGCTTTCAATACCTTCTGTGTAGCCCTTCAAGCAGGCGATGTTCGCCGCCCGGAAAGAGCCCATGTCGTCTGCCCGGACAATCAGCCGGGGATGCGTCTCCTGACCGATCGTTGGCATCGTGCTCAGCCAGAGACTCAGTAGCGACACTGCTGCGGTCGCTAATTTGGAATGTTGAATCATGGTTTTATTTGTTTTATAAATGGTTAAACACTATTTGGGAAGCGTGATCTCCACGACGACAGGGCGATGGTCGGAAGCCATCGGCTCATCGACAACCTGCGTGCTTTTCACGTTCACCGTTAAATCTTTTGTCCGGTAGATCGCCACATAGTCTAACGTGCGATTAGGGGTGTCGGCAGGGAACGTCAGCTGTCCTGGATCACTGAGCAACGTGAAAGATTGACGCAACTCCCCGATGAAGGAGGAATTGGGTGTGGCGTTCCAGTCTCCTGCGATGAAGAGCGGTTTGTTCGCCTTGGCTGCCTCTTGGTTCAACAGCGGCAATGAGCGCAGCCGATCCTCCTCCGTCAAGGAGAGGTGGGTGCAGGCAAACAGGTAGCGGTCGAACTCCACGACTAACAGCACCCGTTGCTCCTCCCGACCGGGCAAAGGAAGGGAGTGATGGCTCAGAGGTTTCTCCCGGCTCAGGATGCCTACACCATATTTACCGCCATCATAGTCGATGGCGGCGGCATAGGTCGGGTGCATCTGGGTCTCCGTGGCCAACAGTCCCAACACATCGGTCTGTTCGCTACGTCCTGTGACGCTGTCCACCTCTTGAACCGCTACGACATCCGGCTTCGCCTCGTTGATCACCTTGGCCACACGTCCTACATCGCGCACGTCATCCATGCCACGAAGGTTACGGATGTTGTAACTCATGATACGCAGGGAGTTTTCCCGCTGTTGGCAACTTGTCATCAGCCCGAAGAGAGCCATCATGAGGCAAAGCCAACCTGTCCACGAAAAATGACTATTCATAGTAAAATTGCTGAGGTGTTATGGATGATCAAATACTTTTCGAAGGGGCAAAGCATGCTGCTAAGCTCTTCGCTAACCGGTCTATGTCTTCGTCTGTCGTGTCCCAAGAGGTCACTAAGCGAGCCTCGTTTTTCGCTTCATCCCACATGTAGAAGAAATACTCCGCTTGCAGCTGGTGCAAAGCCTCCGTCGGGAGCGTGAAGAAGAGCTGGTTGCTCTCCATCTGCTGCGTGAAGTGAATCTCCGGGTATTGCTTGAGGATCTGCGCTAACTTCTCCGCTTGCGCATTGGCGCGGCGAGCGTTCGTCAGCCAGAGGTCGTTGCTCAAGTAGGGGATGAACTGGCAGGAGAGGTAGCGCAGTTTAGAGGCCAATTGGGCAGACTGCTTGCGGATAAATGCCAAGTTCTCCGTGATCTCCGGACGGAAGGAGACCACCGCCTCACCCATCATCATGCCATTCTTCGTGCCTCCGAAGCTGAGGATATCTACACCCGCCTCCACGGTCACTTGCCGCATGGTGCAACCCAGGTGGGCACAGGCATTGGCCAAACGGGCTCCATCCATGTGAAGATACATCTGGTGGGCGTGAAGCAGATCAGCGATTGCCCGTACCTCGTCGATCGTATAGACCGTACCCAACTCAGACACTTGCGAGATATAGACAGCCTTGGGCTGAGAGTGGTGGCATACCCCGAAATTCTTCAGGTGCGGACGGATTAACTCCGGTGTCAGCTTGCCATCGGGGGTAGGGATGGGGATGACAGCGCAGCCCGTCATACGTCCCGGTGCCCCACACTCATCGACGTTGATGTGGGCTGTCTCCGCACAGAGAATACTATGGAAAGGACGGGTCACCGCTTGCAGAGCCACGGCGTTGGCCCCTGTTCCGTTGAATACGAAAAAGGGTTCAGCTTCTTCTCCCAACACCTCTTTGATTCGCTGTGTCGCTGCCGCTGTCCAGGGATCATCCCCATAGCCTACGGCATGATTATCATTTGCTTCTCGTATTGCATCCATGATCAGGGGATGCACGCCTGAATTGTTGTCACTTGCAAAACTTCTCATCTTCTTTTACGTTTTGAATGCCCAAAAATACATTATATTCGCGGCATATTCATTAAAAAGACGAAGAAATGATGAAAGGATTAGGCTTAGCCTTGTTAGCATCATTGATGTTAGCGATGGGATGTCAAGAGGCACCCAAGGGATATGTGATCAAGGGAGAAGTGGCAGATATGCCGACAGGAAAGGTATTCTTGAAAGTATTTCGCAACAAGATGTTTTTCGATGTAGATACCGCCGAGGTCAAAGAGGGCAAATTTACCTTCGAAGGTGTTGTGGATCAACCTTTGCTCTACGGCCTCGCTACGGAGGAGATGGAGTGGCCGGCGCAACTGTTCGTGGAGAATGTGCCGATGGAGGTGTCGATGACGAAGGAGGGCGAGGAGCTGCATGTGAAAGGCTCCACGGTGAACGACCTGTTCCTGGGGAATGCGGAGAAGGTCTTTGCGCCCGGCTTCAGCATTGATAGCTTGGTGAGCCAAAACCCCGACAATCCAGCGGCTGCCTTTTACCTCTATCGTTATTTCACCTATCAGTTGCCGTTGGATCAGCTGAAGGCGACCCGTGCGAAATTGGCTCCGGCATTGGCCACATCGCCCTATGTGCAGGATTTGGATGCCATCATCGCCCGCTTGGAGAAGGTGCAGATCGGTCAGGTAGCACCCGATTTCTCCTTGCCCGACACGGCTGGTGTTTCCGTTTCCTTGGCTGATTTCCGAGGTAAATATGTATTGCTCGACTTCTGGGCCTCATGGTGCCCGCCTTGCCGCCGAGAGAATCCGAACGTGGTGAAGGCCTACGAGGAGAACAAGGACAAGAACTTCACGATCATTGGTATCTCGTTGGATAACAATCGGGAGAAATGGTTGAAAGGGATTGCCGACGATCACCTGACTTGGACACACCTGTCCGATTTGAAATACTGGGATTCGGAGATCCCTGCGCTCTACGGTGTGCGTGCCATCCCCTCCAACATGCTGCTTGATCCCAATGGTGTGATCATTGCCAAGGACATCCGAGAGGAGGCTTTGCATGAGACCTTGCGTCAGGTACTGAAATAATCCCCACTATTCAAGGAGAAATACCCCATACTTTGTTCTCTCCAATCCCATGGTTGCTGGGCATGAAGTATGGGGTTAGTATATGATAACGACTCTTTTTGCCTTTTCTAAACTTTTCCACTCGCCGTCAAGCGATCGTTTGACGGTTATCAAGCGATTGACGGAAGGACATCAAACGATCGTTTGATGCCGTCCGGACGCTCTCTGAAGTACTACAAAAATAGCTTTCCATTAGCCGTTGACCAAGCATTCAGTTTACTTCCGCCAGCTCTTATCCTATCTTTTCGCTAAACCAAACTCACTGAAACAGGCTTTTTCCTCTACTTGGCGATTAGAGTTTTAATGTTCTTATCTTCTCCTCCAAACAACATGCGAAATTTGATATTTGCTCTTTCTATAAAAGGAGCGGTTGCTTTGGAGACCCAATTCATGGAACTGGCCCTCATGATCGACTGCCCATCCATAGGCAGAGGAGCCTACCAAACTGATCGCTTGGGTAACATGGAGGTCAACCAGCGCTTGTGCGAAGTCGTGGTAAGACTCACGGGACAGACATTCTACCATGAAGATTTCCCCTTGGCGATCACAGATGGCTCTACGAATGGATTTGCCTTTGGGTTCATTCTCTACTAACGTACCATCACTCACCAACGGATACTGTCGGAAGAAATACCCGCCTTTCTCGGTGGCCTCCTCAAATAACGAAGAGTTCTCGGCCACTCCAATAGTGACCTTACCATCGATCACTGCGCAAAAGCCTTTCTTGGACAATCCCCATGAAAGAGGTTTACCCTTCAAAACAAAGGCTCCTACGATAGCGCCATTATCGGCTCTGACATCGGCAGCCTGGGCAGAAAAAATGATAGCCGGATCCTGTGTGTCCGTTTCTCCTATCTGCAAGGTCATGTCCGCATTATGAGGAATATACAGCTTCAGCGGTATATCATTGATCAAAGTATCCCGAATCTCCACGAAGCCCGGTGTCGAAGTCCCAACGGCAGTACCTATTTCTTGTTCTTGCTGCTTAGTGTTCGTTTCTTCTGCATGTGTTACGGTCTCTTCTGACTCAACCTTGGTTTTCATCCAGTCGGGGCGAAGATCAGGTTTTATCAGTAGGCAAGTAAGATAGCCGATGCCGATAAGCACCATGATCCACATCAGCACATCCCATCTCATCGGTGATCTTGGTTTGTCTGGCTTTTCCGGCTGACCTATCACGCGAATCTGATCGTCGTTGAAATCGTCAAATAAATCATCTGCGTATTGTGATAATCGTGACATATCTGCTAATCCTCCTTTTCTATCAGCTCTTTCAGCTGTTTCAATGCCTCTTTCGAGGCGGTAACTGTGTAATCAAATCGCTCCACGTCAGAAAGCGTCAGCTTCTGTTTGGCGATATTGATATAATAGATGAAAGAGCGGTTTA
>CAMGEM010000133.1 GCA_946055095.1 uncultured Parabacteroides sp.
CTCGAAATCACCATCTGCCCGAAAGGCTTTCACCAGCGTTGCTATCTGCGTAGTGGGATCGGCGAAGCAGCCTTTCAAGGTCTCGATCTGCTCCGGATGGATGAAGGGCTCATCCCCTTGGATATTGATCACGACATCATAGCCCGCGCCACAACGCTGATAGGCCTCGTAGCAACGATCCGTGCCACTGCGATGGCGATCGGAGGTCATCACTACCTGACCGCCAAACTGCTTCACGGCCTCCTCGATGCGTGTGTCATCTGTAGCTACACAGACCGCATCTAACACGCCTTGCACACGTTCATACACCCGCTGGATCATCGGTTTACCTAACATATCTGCCAACGGCTTACCGGGGAAACGGGTGGAGGCGAACCTCGCCGGGATAATTCCAATGTATTTCATTTTGCTTTGCATTTTACTGTAATCAATTACTACTAAATCACTTTATACAATCGTTTTACCTTCGCTCAACCTGACGAGCTTGCTGCGCTCACCCACCAACCAAACGATGTCGCCCTGCTCAAAGACAGTGGTAGGGGGTGGGTTCTGGATAGAGCGGTTGCCTCGCTCGATGCCAATCACCAAACAGGCGGCCTTATCACGAATACCCGACTCGATGATGGAGCGACCCACCAATCGGGAATCGGAGGAGATCAAGATCTGTTCCATACGCATCTCCTCTCTGCGTTCAGCGGAGTGCCCCTCAGCGGATTGCTTGTATCGCTCCTCTAAGTAATGCCGGAAATGGGTCAGGTCATCATCCGCACCAACCACTACCAGCTTGTCGAACGGATAGAGCCGCTCTTCGCCACCGGGGATATTGATGCGTTGCTCGCCACGGATAATGGTGACGACATTGACATTGCACTTCTGACGGAAATTCAGTTCCTTCAGACTCTTACCCATACTGGGGGAGTTTTGTTTCACCTCGAAGTCGGCTAAGTGGAGATCACGCTCCAGCAAGTGGTTGGCGAAACGTTGGTTAATGGGTGCCATACGTTCCTCTTCCAGTTCACGGGCACTCAGGTTGCTGAAGAAGCGACGCTCCATGAGGATGGAGTGCTTTTTCAAACGCTTGGAGGTGATGATCAGCAGGATCAGCACACAGCAGATCGCTAACAGCAATCCAGCGGCCGCATTGACAAGGCGGGCGATAGGGAGCATCAAGATACCGGCACAGAGCACGATACGCAGTACGATCAACGAGATCAGAGGTCCTCGGTTGAATTTACTATCATGCCACAGCTGCTGAAACTCCGTGGAGTGGTTCTTTTTCATCATGATGGCACGCAGCATGGGGGAGATCACGACCAAAATCAATGTCAAGGCGATCAGATTGCCTTGGATGCCGGGGATATAAGTCTGGATCAGGGGTGTCATAAAACGCAGCATCAAGAAGATCAATACCAACGTGACAGCCGTGTAGGTACCTACGATGCGAGCCAAGGATTTCAACAACTTATGCCAGGTACTCTTTTGCCGAATCGTAGTCGATCCGGCAGCGAATTTCGTCAGCCACTCCCTCCAACGTGCTGGAATCCAACGGTCGGCTAAGCGATAAGCTGGATCAGACAATCGGATCATGTAAGGGGTGAAAAAGGTGGTAACTACGGAGACCGCTACGACAATCGGGTAGAGGAAGGAGTCCGTCACCTTCAGCGTCAGACCCAAACTGGCGATAATGAAGGCGAACTCACCGATCTGTGCCAAAGAGAAACCGGATTGGATGGCGATCTTTATCGGTTGCCCGGAGAGCAGCACGCCTAACGAAGCGAAACAGATCTGTCCCACCATCACCACAACAGTGATGATCAAGATAGGCACCTTGTATTCCCAAAGCATGGCTGGATCAATCAACATACCTACGGAGACGAAGAAGATCGCGCCAAACAGATCTTTCACTGGTTTGATCAATCGCTCGATGCGTTCAGCCTCTACGGTCTCAGCCAAGATGGAGCCCATCACAAAGGCGCCTAACGCGGAAGAGAAGCCGGCTTGGGTAGCGATCATCACCATGCCCAAGCAGAGGCCGATGGTGACAATCAACATCGTCTCCTCATTGAGGAATCGTTTGGTTTGCTTGAGGAAAGAGGGAATTAAATAGATACCGACCACGAAACAGAAGAGGAGGAAGACACCCAACTTCACGACGCTGTTCAGCAACTCCATGCCTTCCACATGTTTGCTGACCGCTACCGTGGAAAGGAGCACCATGAGCAAGACCGCGAACAGATCCTCCACCACCAAGATGCCAAAGACAACGCCCGCGAATCGTTGATTGCGAAGTCCCATATCGTCGAATGCCTTAAAAATGATCGTCGTAGAAGACATGGAAAGCATTCCACCGAGGAAGAGACTGTTCATGTGTCCCCAACCCAATGTCAACCCCGTGGCATAACCAGCTGTCATCATGCCAATGACGATAGTGATAGCTCCGATTACGGCCGTTCCGCCTACCTTCATCAGCTTTTTGAAACTGAAATCGAGTCCCAAGGCGAACAGCAGGAAGATCACACCGATGTCTGCCCAGATGCGGATACTTTCCACCTCGGAGACCGTAGGGATCTCTTCAATGGAGGGCCCGGCCAAGATGCCGGCGACGACATACCCCAAAACCACGGGCTGTTTCAACTTCTTGAACAAGAGGGTGACTAAACCGGCCGATACCAAGATAACCGCTAAGTCGGATATGAGGGAAGGGATCTCTGACATCTGTTTAATGTTTTTTAGATGCGCAAAAGTAGGTATTTATTTTAACTTTGCCGACCAAATAAGGACCCAAAATGAAGAGGAGACATCCAATAGAGGAGTTGATCGCACAAGGAGAGCACCAACAGCTCGACTTCAAGTTTGAGGTAAGCGATAGTAAGAAGATTGCCCGCACACTGAGTGCCTTTGCCAACACCGATGGTGGCCGGTTGTTGATCGGAGTGAAAGATAATGGAGCGATCGCTGGCGTACGAAGCGATGAGGAGTATTACATGATCGAGGCAGCCTCGAAGATGTACACCCGTCCGGTGGTGCCGTTCGAGGCGAAGCGATGGGATATGAATGGCAAGACCGTGTTGGAGGTCTATATCGCCCCCAGTGCTGATCGTCCCCATACGGCTCCCGATAAAGACGAGCAATACAAGGCTTATATCCGTGTGGCCGATGAGAATATCCTGGCCAATGAGGTATTGGTCATGGCCTGGAAAAAGCGTAAACGCCCCGAAGGTACCCTCTTGCAGATTAACGAACCCGTGGAACTCCTGTTTGCTTGGTTGGATGAGCATCCCTCCATCAGCATCAAGCAGTTTTGTCGGCTGGCGCATATCAACTACTTCATGGCTCGCAACATCCTGAGTGACCTATTGGCGATGGGCACCTTGGAGTATGTGGTGGTAGATAAGAAGATCGCCTACCGTCGCTTAGCCTCTTAGCCGTGGCTTTTTGTCATCACATAGAGCTGTGCGTTCTCACTTTTGACCACCACGATCGGCTCACCCTTCTCCACGAAGCCCGACTCGGAAATACCGTCATAGACCTTTCCTTCAATCCATACCTTGCCGGAAGGACGTAAAACGGTCTGGGCGATACCCTCTTTGCCTATCAGCTCTTGGTGCGTAGGGGAGGAGATGGCCTCGCCAAGGTCTGTGTTCAAGGCCATCCTACGTAACGGCCCTTTACTGCCGATCTTATGCGAGAGCCACAGGATCAAGGCAAAACCGATACCCAAACCCAATAGAACAGTCAAGGCCGCCCGACCGCTATCGGCCGCTGACACCTGTTGGAAGTCAAAATCCTGGTTCCCCAGCAGGCTCAATGTCAAGCCCCCAACGATCAGCACAATGCCACTGATACCTGCGATACCGAAACCTGGTATCACGAAAATCTCCACCAACAGCAGGAGCAATCCCAATAGGAAAGCCAAGATCTCCATGCTTTGTGCCAAACCATCGATGTAGAGAGGGGCAAAGTAGAGCACGGCGGCAACCACGGAGGTAGCTAAGGGGAAACCGATGCCCGGTGTCTGCATCTCGAAATAGATGCCACCGATAATCAACATGATCAAAAGGCTTTGTAGCATGGGGCTAAGCAGAAACCCTTTCACCCGGTCATAGAAAGAGGGCTGATAAGCCACTAAATCGTAGTTTGCATAGTCCATATATTCGGTGATCACCTGATCCACACTCTCCGCCAAACCCTCACAATAGTGCCATTTCATCGCCTCTTGTGCGGTAAAGGTCAGCACTTTGCCACTATCAATCAAATTCGGCACCACCACCCGATCATCCACCATCGCCTCTGCGATCAAAGGGTCCCTATGCCAACGAAAGATCGTGTCTTGCTGCGAGATAAGGGTGTCTTTGCCATGCGCTTCCGCGGTCGAGCGAATCATGGAGCGCATGTAGGATTGGTATTTATCGGGCATCGCTTTCCCCGTCTGATCGACCACGGTAGCCGCTCCGATGTTCGCACCTTTCCGCATGTAGATCCGCTGGCAGGCAATCGAGATCAAGGCACCTGCGGAAGCGGCGTTGTTGTCGATAAACACAGAGACAGGGATAGGGCTGTACAGAATCGCCGTACGCATCGAATCGGCCGCCTCCAACAAACCTCCATAGGTATTCATGTGGATCAACACCGCTTGCGCTTGTAAGCGTTCCGCCTCCGCTAATCCGTTTTTCAGGTAAAGCCAGGTGGTATTGTCAATCTCCTGTTGGATATCAATCTGGTAAACCAAGGGCTTAGTTGTTGCCGTAAGCCACTGAACGTGAAATGTTAAACTAACAATAATCAAGAATGTATTAAAAATACCTTTCATTGTGAATAAATTAAATCTATTAACTACTCGCTTGATTCAAGATCCGTTTAAATGCTTACATTTGCCGTGTCCTCCAATAGTTGGAGAGCGCATACAACAGTATGCAGATCTTATAAACCGGACGATTATGAATGCGTTGCAATTTCAGAAAAAATTATTGAGCATGCAAGAAAACATGATGAATTTTGCGCTCTCGCTGACCGCAAATCGCGAAGATGCCCAAGATCTGACGCAAGACACAACGCTGAAGGTGTTGGACAACCAAGATAAATTCGTCGATAATGTGAACTTTAAGGGATGGGTGTTAACGGTCATGCGTAACATCTTTATTAATAATTATCATCGGATTGTGCGTCAGCAGACCATCGTGGATCCAACCGCCGACCTATATAATATAGACTTGGTCAATGAGCCGGGCTTCGGATCGCCCGAAAGCAACTACCAAGCGCAAGAAATCGGGGCAGCGATCAAGAGCCTGAACGAAGAGATGCGGGTGCCTTTCACGATGTACCTCGGTGGATACAAATATACGGAGATCGCCGAGAAATTGGGCATACCCTTGGGAACGGTCAAGAGTCGTATCTTTTTCGCTCGACAGGAATTGCAGAAAAAGTTGAAAGAGTATAGGTAATGTAAAAAAAGAGAGACGCCGGTTAGATTCGACGTCTCTTTTGTTTTCTGAATTAGCCCTCCTCTGCCTGTTGGTAGAGATAGCGTTTGATGCTTCGTTTAGGGGTCTTCTCAAATTCTTCTTGGTAAATCTTGAGCGCGCTGATGCGGCAATGGCCGGGAATCTCCTTGTTCAGCTGGTCAATATTGGCCTGCATGATCTTTTCCATATCGGAATGGGGCAAATTGGCTTTATCTACCTCCTCCCAATTCGGATGAATCAGGGCGTTCAACTTATGTCCCTGCATCACGATCAACGATTCACCCACATAAGGCATCTGGTTCAGGCGATCCTCGATCTCCTCCGGATAGATGTTCTGCCCGTTAGAGCCTAAGATCATGGTTTTGCAACGTCCACGAATATAGAGGAAACCATCCCGATCAAGGGTGCCTAAATCGCCGGTGCGCATCCAGCCATTGTCCATCATGACGGCGGCAGTGGCCTCCGGATTCTTGTAATAGCCTAACATCACGTTCGTTCCTTTGACCAAAATCTCACCTACTTGACGCTCCGGATCAGCCGATTCGATGCGAATCTCCATGCGATCAACCACCTGCCCTACGGATCCCATCTTGAAGACATCCCACTGTGCATACGAGATGAGCGGACCACATTCCGTCATGCCATAGCCTACGGTGTAACGGAAACGGAGGCGACGCAACAGCTGTTCCACCTCTTTGCTGAACGCGGCTCCACCAATAATGATCTCCGCAAAGTTGCCCCCAAAAGCAGCTTCCATCTTCTCAGAGACAATCTGTAAGATGCGCTTGTTGACGATGGGCACTTTCAGGAGGAAGCGCATCATCGGTTTCTCCAATTCCGGCATGATCTTGCTCCGAACGATCTTCTCAATAATAAGCGGAACAGCCAAGATCAACTTGGGTTTAATGGTCGTAAACGCCTCACTGATAATCTTTGGTACCGGCGTACGGGTGATGAAATGGATATGGCAACCTTTGTTGACGGAGTTCAGCACCTCGAAGGCCAAGCCATACATGTGAGCCATGGGCAACATGCAGACGATATTGTCTCCGGCATGGATAAACGGCAAGTGGTCTGCGGCAAATTTCGTGTTGCTCCAGAGGCTTCGATACGGGATCATGACCCCTTTAGAGAGGCTGGTCGTTCCGGAGGTGTAGTTGAGCACAGCCAACTCGTCCGGTTGCTCCAGGTGATAATGAATATCTTTGGGTGTCAACCCAAGGGGGAATTTCTGTGCGTAAAGCGCATCAATCTGTGCTTTCGCCAATCGGCTCTTGTCCGTCTTACTGTAAATCAAGGAGAAATCCTCTAAGCGCACGATCAGTCGAACGGCTGGCATCTTCTGCTCATCTAAGCTCTCCCAATTGGAGGAGGAGACCATAATGGCTGTCGCTTCCGAATGATTCACGATGTGATGGATAATATCGGGCTTAAAGTCGTGCAAGATAGGGACCGCCACCGCTCCATAGGTCAGTATGCCAAAGAAACAGATCGCCCAATTGGAGGAGTTACGCCCGATCAGCGCCACTTTGTCTCCCGGTTTTATGCCAGCCTCAGCCAACAGGATATGAAACTTCTCCATGTGGCAAGCGACATCTTTAAATAGGTAAGTCGCCCCCTTGAAGTCACT
>CAMGEM010000134.1 GCA_946055095.1 uncultured Parabacteroides sp.
ATAATTACATCTTTTTCGCTACTCCTCCAAATCTTTCAGCCCATTTCTTTGGAAAAAGATAGGATTTCCTCATGCTACTCAATAGCCAGATTGCCTCCTATATGCCTTGGGGGAACAGCCGACATAGTGCTTGAAGTATTTGCCGAAGAAAGACTGCGAGGGAAAGTTGAAACGAGTGGCGATCTCCTTGATGCTGAGATCTGGCATCTCCAACAGGGCCTTCGCCTCAGCAATCACTTTTTGCACAATCCATTGACTGGCTGAACGACCAGAGACCTCTTTCACGAGACTGGAGAAATAGCGAGGCGAGACATGCTGCAAGGCCGCATAGAAGGTAACCTCACGTTCCTCGCAATAGTGACGGGAAAGATCATTGTAGAAGCGTTGGAAGACCAGATCACGATTGCTCAACGGCTTAGGATCAAGTGGCTTGTTGGTCAGATAGATATAGATGACCTCAAAGAAGAAAGAGCTACCTAACGATTGATAGAGCTCCCTGAGTACGGTTCTCCTGCCAGCATCTATCGAGGAGGTCGTGTAGAGATCACGCAACCGCTCCTCATAAGCATGGATGGAATGGCGCAGACTTTTGTGTTGTGCCTCCGTCAAGGTCAAGCAGGGATGGTAGCGGATGAAGAGAATCTGCTCGGCATTCAACACCCGGTTGGCCAGTACAGTCAGGAAATCCAGATTGCCATCCAGCAGAAAGCCCTCCGTGTCTGGATGGATCTTGCGGATACGCACCAAACTGGAGGCCAAGTAGATGTACATATCTCCCCGATGAATCACATAACTCTGCTCCTCAAACGAGACCTCCACTTCTCCCCGCTCACAGATAAACATACCGCAACGGTCCGCATTGGAAAGTACCTGCCCCTCGGAAAAGAGCGTTTCGTTGCGCTTGACAATATAAGACACCCGAAAGGGAAATAACTCCGGATGCGCACCACCGATCTTTTGACTACTATTGCTTAATTGTTCCATTTTCCAGTTATTCGCAAGCAAAATAAACACATTTTGGCCAAATAGCCTGTAGGAAATCGAACAAATCGGATATTTCGAACAATCTACCATTCAAATGCACCTTTCCGCACTGGAGGAAGCGAACTACTTTTGCTCCCAAAAGTAATAGCCATATGCATCAAATGAAAAAATATTATGGAAGTTGGGCGATCCTGGCAGGACTGTGGATCACCGCATGCACGGAACCGAACCAGCCAAAGGAGATGGTTCCCAGTGTCAAACTGGAACAGGTGAAAGCGGCCTCGGAAGAGACCTCTTTGCAATATCCGGGCAAAGTGAAGGCTGCCCAAGACGTGAATTTAGCGTTCAAGGTGAGTGGCACGTTGGCCCGTATCTATGTGGATGAGGGCAAGCCGGTCCAAGCGGGACAATTGCTGGCCGAGCTGGACCCGACCGACTATCAAGTGCAACTCGATGCCACTGAGGCGCAATACCTGCAAGTGAAGGCTGAGGCTGAGCGTGTCATGGCACTCTACCAAGAGGGAGCCGCCACGACGGATGCCAACGACAAGGCGACTTACGGCCTCAAGCAGATCACGGCCAAATACAAACATCATCAAGATGAGTTGGCCTATACCAAACTCTATGCGCCCTTCTCCGGTGCTATCCAGAAGCGGATCTTCGAGGAGCACGAGACCGTAGGAGCCGGTATGCCGGTGCTCTCCATGATCAGTGGAGGAACACCTGAGGTAGAGATCAATCTGCCTGCCGCCGCCTATATTCATCGAGATCGATTCAGCACATTCAGCTGCACGTTCGATCTCTATCCGGGAGAGACCTACAGCTTGAAGCCGATCAGCATCACGCCTAAGGCCAATGCGAACCAGCTCTACACCATGCGACTGAAACTGGCCGATGGCGCAAAGCCTATGCCCTCCCCCGGCATCAACACGATGGTCACCATCCGCTATACGGAGGTTGAAGGCGCACCGGAATGTATCGTGCCGACCTCTGCCCTCCGCACAGAGGGGGGCAAGACCCTGCTCTTCACCTATCAAGCGGAAGGGACCGTAAAGGCTTGCCCAGTAGAGACCTTGCGCTTGCTGAGCAATGGGAATGCCGTGGTGAAAGCCGTAGATAACTCACTGAAACCTGGTGACCAAGTTGTCGCCGCAGGTGTACGGGAGATGAAAGAGGGCATCCACGTGAAGCCGATGCCCCAAACCAGCGAAACTAACGTAGGAGGCCTGTTATGATAGATATAAGTAAATGGAGCTTCAGCAACCGCAACCTGATCTATTTCTTGATCGCGGTGTTGCTGGCTGGAGGCATTTTTGGATGCTACCAAATGAGCAAATTGGAGGATCCGGAGATCAAGGTGAAGCTGGCGATGGTGGTGACCACCTATCCCGGTGCCTCGGCTCACCAAGTGGAGTTAGAGGTGACCGATCCCTTGGAGAAACAGATCCGCAGCATGGGCAACGTGAACAGCATCGAGAGTTATTCCTTCAACGACCTCTCGCTGATCCAAGTGGAGCTGACCACCACCACACAAAACGAGGAGGTGGAGCAGTGCTGGGACAAACTGCGCCGACGGGTGAACAACGCTACGGCCTCCCTCCCGAGCGGGGCGAGCACACCAATCGTGAAGGATGACTTCGGTGATGTCTATGGCCTGTTCTATGCCTTGACGGGCGACGGCTTCTCCGATCGTGAGCTGGCGGACTACGCCGAACTGGTGAAACGAAACGTCAACGAGCTGGAGGGCATTGAGCGGGTGGAGATCTACGGCAAACGACCGGAATGTATCGAGATCAGCCTCTTGCAGGATCGGATGGCCAATCTCGGCGTGAAGCCCGCAGAGGTGTTGGCGACCCTCAATGGGCACAACAGCACCAACTATAGTGGCTACTTCGACAACGGAGAGCAGCGTGTGCGCCTCAACGTGAGCGATAAGTTCACCGCGGTTGAGGAGATTCGCAATATGTTAATCCAAGGACATGACGAGGATCAACTACGCATCAGCGACATCGCCAAAGTTGAAAAGACCTACGCCTCTCCTGTCCGAAACGCCTTGCTACGAGATGGTGAGCAGGCGTTGGGCATCTTGATCGCAGCCTCCAGCAGTGCCGACATCGTCAAGGTGGGTGCCGAGGTGGAGCATAAATTGGCGGAATTGAAAGCGGATCGTTTCCCGGCAGGCATCGACTACCACAAAGTGTTCTTCCAGTCGGATCGTGTGAAGGATTCCTTGGGAACCTTCGTGATCAACTTGATCGAATCCGTGGCGATCGTGGTCTTCATCTTGATGCTGACCATGGGATTCAAGAGCGGACTGATCATCGGTGTCAGCTTGGTAGTGACGGTGCTGGGCACCTTCCTATTCTTGCAGTCGTTTGACGGCACGATGCAACGTGTCTCCTTGGGTGCCTTCATCTTGGCAATGGGTATGCTGGTGGACAATGCCATCGTGATTGTCGATGGCATCTTGGTCGATCTGAAAAACGGAAAGCCTCGGATGGAGGCATTGACCGCCATCGGACGACAAACGGCCATGCCATTGCTGGGTGCCACCTTAATCGCCATCATTGCCTTCTTGCCCATCTTCATGTCACCCGACACGGCAGGTGTCTATACGCGTGACCTCTTCATCGTCTTGGCTGTCTCCCTGCTATTAAGCTGGATCTTAGCCTTGACCCACGTCCCACTGATGGCGAACCGGAAACTGCATCCCGCCGTGACAACAGGCACGGCAAATGCCCAGCCCTACGAGGGAAAGACCTATGCCTTGCTGCGCAAAGCCTTGCGATTCGGTCTCTCCCATCGCTGGAGTTTTGTCAGTTTGATGATTGGTTTGTTGCTGCTGGCCGGAGTGGGCTACCGCTTCATGCGGCAAGGCTTCTTCCCGGATATGGTCTATGATCAATTATATATTGAATACAAACTGCCGGAAGGCAACAACTCCACCCGTGTCGAGAAGGATCTACGGGAGATGGCCGCTTACCTGCAAAGTCGTCCGGAGATCACCCACATCACCACCTCCATCGGTGGCACACCTGGACGCTACAACCTGGTACGTAGCGTAGCGAATCCCTCGTTGGCCTATGGCGAGTTGATCGTCGATTTCACCTCTCCGAAGGAGTTGGTAAACAACCTCGACGAGATCCAAGCCGAACTGTCCACTCGTTTCCCGGATGCCTATGTCAAGGTGAAACGCTACAACTTGATGTTCAAGAAATATCCCATCGAGGCTCAATTCACGGGTCCCGATCCAGCCGTGTTGCATCAATTGGCGGATAGCGCCAAGGCCATCATGGAACGCTCGCCCTACGTCCAGCTGATCACAACGGACTACGAGCCACAGGTGCCCATGCTCAATATCGACTACGACCAACCCGCAGCACGTGCCTTGGGTTTGAGCCGCAGCGATGTCAGCATGTCTTTATTGGCCGCCAACGGGGGTATTCCGGTCGGCACCTTCTACGAGGGCATCCATGCCAACACGATCTACGTAAAATGTCTCGACGAGAAGGGTGAGCCGATCAACAACCTGGCCAATACGCAGGTCTTCTCCACCCTACCCCAACTGAACGGTCTCCTTACCGAGGAGACGCTGTTGCAGCTGAAGAGTGGTAATATCGACAAGGACGAACTGATCGACCGGGTCATGGGTAGCACACCGCTCCGACAGATCAGTCGCTCGATCGACGTGCGCTGGGAGGATCCGGTCATTCCACGCTACAACGGACAACGCAGTCAGCGAGTGCAATGCAGCCCGGTCAGTGGCGTGGAGACGGAAGCTGCCCGGCAATCCATCGCGAAGGAGATCGAACAGATTCCTTTGCCTAAAGGCTATAACTTGGAATGGCAAGGCGAGAAAAAGGCCAGCGACCAATCCATGAAGTACCTGTTCAAGAACTTCCCCTTGGCTATCATCTTGATGATCGCCATCTTGATCATGCTCTTCAAGGATTATCGTAAACCGATCATCATCTTCAGCTGCATCCCGATGGTGATTGTCGGCGTGGTGGCTGTCATGCTGCTGACGGGCAAGACCTTTAACTTCGTGGCGATTGTCGGCACGTTGGGCTTGATCGGTATGTTGCTGAAAAATGGCATTGTCTTGATGGATGAGATCACGTTGCAACTGCGACAAGGCGTGGAGCCCATCACGGCATTGATCAACAGTGCGCAGAGTCGTTTGCGCCCCGTCAGCATGGCGGCATTGACCACCATCCTCGGCATGATCCCCTTGCTGCCCGACGCGATGTTTGGTTCCATGGCCGCGGCCATCATGGGCGGCCTGACCTTCGGTACGGTGGTGACGTTGCTGTTCATCCCGATTCTCTATGCTTTATTCTTCCACATCAAAAACGAAACGAAATGAAACTAAGCTATTGGATATTCGCTATCGCCTTGGGCAGCAGCATGGCCGCCCAAGGCCAAGAGGTGCTGAGCCTGCAACAGTGTCGTGAGAAGGCTCTGCAATACAACAAGCAGATCGCAGCCGCGGAGCGACAGACCCAGCAAGCCCGCTACACAGAAAAGCAATACAAAGCCCTCTTCTTCCCCGATTTCAAAGCCAGTGGTACGGCTATCTACAGCACGGCCGATGGCTCCTTGGGCATAGCGGGCGGCAACCTGCCCACTTTCGTGCCCGACGCTTCCGGAAACTTCTTGCCCAACAATGGCTTCGCCTATTTTCCGGGATTGGAGATGAAGTATGAGCTGGGCTGGCTCTACACCGGAGGTATCTCCTTGGAGCAACCGCTCTACATGGGTGGGAAAATACGAGCGGCCAACCGCATTGCCCGCCTTAGCCGAGAGATGGCTCAGCAGAACGAGCGACTCACCGCTACGGAGGTGATCCTCCAAACGGACGAGGCCTACGCCTTAGTGGTGAAAGCCCGGGAGATGAAATTGGTGGCAGAACACTACCAAGCCCTCCTCGATGAGCTGCTCAAGAACGTGGAGAGCGCCGAACGGCACGGCATGAAGATGCGCAACGATGTGCTGAAGGTACAGGTGAAACGGAACGAGTGCACGCTCAATCGCAAGAAGGCGGAGAATGCCTTGCGCCTCGCCACGATGAATCTCTGCCATGCTATCGGCTACCCACTGCATAGTGTGGTAATGGTTTCCGACGAGTTGCCAGAGGTTCCCAGCGTAGAAGACTGGAAGGAGATCATCGACCGCCCGGAATATGCCATCCTGCAAAACAAGGTAGCGATCGCCGAGCAGCAGATCAAACTGAACCGTTCGGAGATGTTGCCGCAAGTGGGTTTGATGGCTGGCTACAACTACCTGCATGGGCTCAAAGTGAACGACAACTACCTCTTCGACAAGGCAAATGCCTCAGTCATGGTGAACGTCACCATCCCGCTCTTCCACTTTGGGGAACGACACAACAAAGTGAAAGCAGCCAAAGAGGCACTTCGTAAAGCGGAACTGGAGCAGGAGAACCTGAACGAGCAGATGCTTCTGGAACTGGCGGCTACCCACAACAACCTGGAGGAGGCAGCCTTGGAACAGGAGATCGCCACCCAGTCTTTGGAACAGGCTGAAGAGAACCGACGGGTGAGCCAGAGCCAATACAAGGCAGGCGTAGAGACTCTCTCCGACCATTTAGAGGCCAATGCCCTCTGGCAAGCGGCTCATGAGAGTGCCATCGACGCCCGCTATCAGCACTACATGGCCTACCTCAAATACATCAAGGCCGCAGGCAAACTGTCAGCGGACGGAGAAATGCGGCGATAAGCCGTCCGAGGGTGTATCAAGATCCGCTCATGTCATTGCGGGCTTTGACCCGCAATCTCATTTTGATACACCCTCCTCCTCCCATAATCAGGCTTACAACTGGTTCTCAGCCTAAACGCACCCTTTTCACCCACACCTTATGCGAACCACGCCCTTTGGTGTCCAACGCCCCCTCTGGATCGGCACAAATCAACTTCAACTCCCGTGAAGCGCTCGTGCGACTCAAATTATTGATCGCCGCGTAATCCGTCAAGCCGATAAATCCAT
>CAMGEM010000135.1 GCA_946055095.1 uncultured Parabacteroides sp.
GAGACTACCGAGATACAGGTGCCCAGTCGGGTGACGGAGGAGAGCGTGGCACGCATCGAGCGGGAGATCGACCGTTTGGATGCGGAATTGCCCAAGATGCGAGCTTTTATCCTCCCTGGAGGTTGTCGGTCGGCGGCCTTGGCGCATGTCTGCCGCACGGTGTGCCGACGGGCGGAGCGGGAGATCTATCGTTTAGTGGAAACCGCTGTCCCTGTGGAGGAATTGGTCTTGAAGTTCATCAACCGGTTGTCTGATTATCTCTTTGTGTTGGCCAGAAAAGAGTGTATCCATAATAATGGAAAAGAAATTATTTGGGATTATACTTGCGAATAATAAATAAAATAATACTTTCGCGGCTGATTAGAGAACCCAATCGCTTCTGGCGATTATTTAATTGTTGATAGCATGTATTGGACTTTAGAGTTAGCTTCAAAATTGGAGGATGCGCCCTGGCCTGCGAGCAAGGACGAGCTTATTGATTACGCACAACGTTCAGGTGCACCATTAGAGGTCATTGAGAATCTACAAGAGATGGAGGATGAAGGCGAGATATACGAATGTATGGAGGATATTTGGCCGGATTATCCCAGCAAAGAAGATTTCTTCTTCAACGAGGAGGAATATTAAAAAATCGATTTAGATTGTCGGGGCAGATGATTGACAATCCAACTAACTAATAATCAATAACCGAATTAGGCACGAGGTGGTGGGTTAGGCAACGATCCTTCTACCTCGTCGCTTTTTTATAGCCTACGCATGAGAAAAAGACTGTTTATCACCCTATTGATCGCTTTGTGTGCCAGCTTCGGGTCGTTGCGGGCGCAATACGATGCCCGTTTGAGTCAATACTTCCTGGCGAAGCCCTATTACAACCCCGCTGTGGCCGGTGCCACGTCAGACTTGAATATCTTCGGATTGGCTCGCTTGGAATGGGTCGGCGTGCATGGGGCACCCCAGTCTTTCTTCATCACGGCCGATATGCCGCTCACCTTGGGCAAGACCCAGCATGGCGTGGGCGTGGTGCTCTTCACCGAGGCGATCGGCCTCTTTCAGAACACCCATGTGGGGGCGCAATATGCCTACCAATACAAGCTCTTCGGGGGTGTGCTCAGTGGCGGTTTGCAGATCGGGTTGGTCAACCAGTCGTTCGATGGCACCCAGCTGGAGCTGAACCCCGATTCCGAGTACCACCAGGAGACCGATGCCGCCTTCCCCGCCACGCAGGTCAGCGGGATGGCCTTGGATCTCAACTTCGGCCTCTACTACCAGCATAAGCGTTTCTACGCGGGTATCGGCATGACCCACCTCACCGAGCCGGAGATGCAGCTCGACGAGAATGCCTCCACCTACATCGGACGCTCACTTAATTTTATGGGTGGATACAATATTCAACTGAAGAATCCGTTGATAGAGTTACAGCCTTCGGTGTTCTTGCTGACAGACATGAGCAGCTTTCATACGGACATCACCGCGAGGCTGGAATATAACAAGATGTTTAACGGTGGAGTTTCCTATCGGGTGAATGAGTCGGTGGGCATCCTCCTCGGGGTGAAGATCGGACGTTTTCAAGCGGGTTACGCCTATGATTTCCCGATCACGGCCATGGGGCAGGCAAGTAGCGGAAGCCACGAGCTTTGTGTGCGTTACGCCTTGAAACTCAAGAAAACGACGACAGGGAAAAACCGACATAAAAGTGTACGTATCTTATAAGAGTATATGAAGAAAGTAATAGTTCTACTGATGGCGGTAGCGTTTCTGACCTCCTGCGGCAAATCACTTCGTGGTGCAGGCGGTGGTGGAGAGGTGACCGGAGTGAGATCGGTGGCGTTCAATGAGCCCGCCCCCTATGGGATGGTCTTGATCAAGCGTGGTGCGTTCGAGATGGGTCCGGCAGACAAGGACTCGCTCTGGGGCATTATGCCCGAGCGGAAGGGCGTTTCGTTTGATGCCTTCTGGATGGATCAGACAGAGGTGACAAACGCCAAGTATCGGCAATTCGTTTATTATGTGCGTGATTCGATCATTCGCGAGCGGTTGGCCGATCCTGCCTATGGAGGCAACGACCTCTTCAAGATCACCGAGGATCGCTATGGCGAGCCAGTCACCCCGCACTTGGATTGGAGCCGTCCGATCCCTTGGAAACGGGCCAACGAGGATGAGCTCCGAGCCATCGAGAGCGTCTATTACACCAACCCCGTGACGGGCGAGCGCAGCCTCGACCCGAAGCAGATGGTCTTCCGCTATGAGTGGTATGACTACACGGCGGCCGCCTTGCGCAAGAACCAGCTGAACCCCGCCGACCGGGTGCGCAACACGGACATTCAGGTCGATCCCAACGAGGTGGTCATGATCTCGAAAGACACCGCCTACATCGACGAGGAGGGACGGATCATCAACGAGACCATCACACGCCCGCTCTCCAGCGAGTGGGATTTCCTCAACACCCGTATCGTCAATATCTACCCCGACGAGAACTGCTGGGTGAACGATTTCAAGAATGCCTACAACGAGCCCTATACCCGTATGTATTTCTCCCATCCGGGCTATGATGATTACCCCGTCGTGGGTGTCTCTTGGGAGCAAGCCACGGCCTATTGCGTCTGGCGTACCAATTTATATAAGGAGTCGTTGAGCCTGCCTGCCGGGCAGATGATCGAGCCCTTCCGCTTGCCTTCCGAGGGTGAGTGGGAGTATGCCGCCCGCTCGGGAAAGAACGAGAATAAGTTCCCTTGGTCCACCGATGAGCTGCAAGACAACAAGGGTTGTTTCTTGGGCAACTTCAAGCCGGGCAAGGGCAATTACACCGAGGATGGCCACCTGATCACCTCTCGTGTCGGCTCTTTCGCCCCCAACGAGTTCGGCCTCTACGACATGGCCGGAAACGTGGCGGAGTGGACCTCCACCGCCTATTCGGAGTCGGGACCCAGCCAGATGAGCGACATGAACCCCGACCTGCGCTACAACGCGGCCAAGAACGATCCCTACGCCATGAAGAAGAAGGTGGTGCGTGGCGGATCCTGGAAGGATGTGCAACAATTTATCCGCTCAGATATGCGAACCTTTGAGTATCAGAACGAGAGCCGTTCCTACATCGGTTTCCGCTGCGCCCGTACGCAGATCGGTTTCTCTCGCTCGAAGGGCGGCAAGAAGTGAACCACTTAAACATGAATAACGAACCTATTAGTGTAAAGTCAAGAGACAATGGGAAAATATAGAAGATATAAGAATCGGCTGGAGATGTTTCTCTCCAGCGAGAAGGGTAAACGAGTGCTGAACTTCCTCTATAGCTGGGGTGCCTCCATCGTGATCATCGGTGCGCTCTTCAAGCTGTTGCACCTCCCTTATGGCAACCAGATCTTGTTCGTCGCCATGATCACGGAGTCTTTCGTGTTCTTCATCTCGGCGTTCGAGCATCCCAATCGGGAGTATCACTGGGAGGATGTGTTCCCCGTGCTCAAATCGAAGAACCCGATGGATCGTCCCGACTTCGGGCAGGCTCCCATAGCCACCCGTGAGACGCACGGGGCCGTCCATGAGGAGGGGGCTCCCCTGCAAGCCACGATTCATGGGGGAGGTAGCTTGAACATCGCCGGCAACTTGGAGATCACCGAGGAAGATACCAAGAACCTCTCCGAGAGCATCAAGAAGCTCAGCGGGGCGGCCGAGCAGATCTCGAAGATGGCCGAGCTGACCGAGGCGACACAGCACTACCTGCAGCAGATCTCCGGCCTCTCGCAACACATGGAGCGTTTCAGCCAAGTGACCAGCTCGCTCAACGAGGTATCGACCAACCTCTTGAACGCGTATAAGGGCATCGCCGACAATCCCGAGGGGGTTGGCCAGAGCTCGCAAAGCTATGTGGCGCAGATGGAGCAGCTCAACCGCAACGTCACCAACCTCAATCAGGTCTATGAGTTGCAGCTCAAGAGCATCACGGCGCAGATGGAGTCGATGGATCAGATCAACAACGGCTTGCGTCGCATCCGTGAGATGTATGACGGCTCCGTGATGGATAGCTCTGTCTTCCGAGGCGAGACCGAGAAGATGACCCGCCAGCTGGCCGAGCTGAATCAGGTCTATGCCCGCCTCTTGCAGGCGATGACGGTCAATATGGGCTATCAGCCGCAACCCGCCTACCAGCAGCCGCAGCCGGCTTATCAACAGCCGACCTACCAGCAGCCCTATGGCTATCAGCCCCAGCAGGCACCTTATAACAACCCGATGAAGTAAGCGAAGAAACTATGGCAGGAGTATCAAATAATCCCAACTCACCCCGTCAGCGGATGATCAACCTGATGTATCTGGTGTTCATCGCGATGATGGCCCTCAACGTCTCCACGGAGGTGTTGGATGGATTCGAGTTGGTGGAGGGTAGCCTACGCACCTCCATCGACAACTCCACCCGGCGCAACGAGCTCGTGGCGAAGGAGATGGAGGACTATTACCGGCAGAATCCGCAGAAGGTGGGCGAATGGATCGAGAAGTCTCGTCAGGTCAAGCAGGCCTCCGACAGCCTCTGCAGCTACATCCAAGCGCTGAAGGTGCGGATCGTCGAGGAGGCGGATGGCGAGGGGGCCGATGTGGATAACATCGACCGCAAAGATGATTTGGAGGCCGCTTCGCACATCATGCTGTCGCCGCTGACGGGCGAGGGCAAGAAGTTGCGTGAGGCCATTGATCAATACCGCACATGGATGGGTGGGTTCATCCAAGATTCCTTGAAGACGGCCGTCATGGAGGCCAGCCTCAGTACCACCCCGCCCAAAAAGGCAGGTATCAACACCCGCTCATGGGAGGAGGCGCTTTTCGAGAACATGCCCGTGGCTGCTTCGGTCACCCTCCTCACCAAGCTGCAGAGCGATATTCGCTATGTGGAGGGCGAGGTGCTGTCCAACCTCTTGAACAATGTGGATGTGGGTGATTACCGGGTGAACCAGATCACGGCACAGGTCATCCCGGAGAGTCAGATCGTCATGCGGGGCAGCCCTTATCGGGCCAATATCGTCCTCTCGGCGGTCGATTCCACCAAGCGACCCACCATCGTGGTCAATGGAAAGGAGCTTCCGGCGGAGGCCAACGGACTCTTCACGGCCGGCACCGGTTCGGTCGGTACCTTCCCCATCAAGGGTTTCATCGAGATGCCCAATGCCGATGGCAGCATCATGCGCCGGGAGTTCGAGAGCGAGTATTTCGTGACCGAGCCCTCCGCTACGATTGCCCCCACGATGATGAACGTGCTCTATGCCGGTATCGCCAACCCGATGCGTATCGCCGTGCCGGGTGTGCCGAGTGGCAACGTCACCGCTACCATGACCAACGGAACCCTCACCCGCAAGGGCGACTCCTGGGAGGCCCGTCCCTCCAAGGTGGGTACCGATGCGGTCATCACCGTCCATGCCCGTATGGCCGACGGACGCAACGTGGAGATGGCCAAGAGCGCCTTCCGGGTGCGTGCCCTGCCCGATCCGCTGCCCTACATCGAGTATAAGGATGCGAATGGCAACCTGCGGAAATTCAAGGGAGGCATGATCGCCAAGCGAAGCCTCGTCGAGGCGGATGGCATCTTGGCGGCTATCGACGACGATTTGTTGAATGTGAAATATGAGGTGATTCGTTTCGAGCTGACCTTCTTCGACTCGATGGGTAACGCCATCCCCGAGGTGGCGCAAGGCACCAACTTCTCCCAGCGACAGAAGAGTTACATCCGTAACCTCTCGAAAGGCAAACGATTCTACATCACGAGGGTAGTGGCGAAGGGCCCGGATGGCATCGAGCGCACGATCCCCACCATCGAAGTAATTGTAAATTAAGATTCGCGGTATGAGACAACTGTATTACATAGCCATTTTGGTGGCATCCCTGTGGGCGGCAACGCCCCTGCAAGCGCAAGAGGAGAACGAGACGGAGACGACGACCCAGCAGACCCGCCGCCGTTCGCCGCAGGCCTCTCGTGGAGAGCGTCAGGAGAAGAAGGAGAGCGGATTGCCCGACTTGACCGTCCGGGCGCAAGACCTGAACGAGCGGCTGACGCAAGAGATCGGCAATGCCCGTTGGCAGCGTGTCATCTATCGACAGGTCGATCTGATGAAGGAGCCCAACGCCCCGCTCTATTACCCCACACGCCCCATGAACGGCCAGCAAAACCTCTTCTCCACCATTTTCCAGCTCTTGGGCGACAACAAGATCAAGGCATACGAGTACTTGGATGGCTATGAGGAGTTCGACGAGGCGCATCTGATCCGCTTCAAGGATATGCTCGACCGCTTCTACATCCTCTACGAGGAGGTGCCCGGCAAGGGGGGCGAGGAGCCTACCTACGTCATCAACGAGAGCGATGTGCCCTCCGCCGATGTCCGCTCCTACTATGTGAAGGAGGCTTGGTATTTCGACCAGAACACCTCCGCTTTCGACGTGAAGATCCTGGCTATCTGCCCGATCCTCTCCTCCACAGGCGATATGGGCGAGACCACGATGCCGATGTTCTGGCTGCCCTACGAGAATATCCGTCCCTACATCAGCAACGCCACGATCATGACCTCCAACCTCAACAATGCCACCACCTTCACGATGGACGACTATTTCCGTCGCCGCATGTTCGAGGGGGAGATCATCAAGACGCAGAACCTGATGAACCAGCCGTTGCAGGCCTATTGTCCCACGCCCGACTCGCTCCAGAACGAGCAGGCACGCATCGAGGCGCAGCTCACGGGATTCGAGCAATCCCTCTGGTATCAACCCGATACCACGCAGGTAGCCGACGATCCGAAGGCCGCTAAGAAGGCCAAGAAGACGGTAGCCAAGAGCACGACCGAGAAGGCAGCCAAGGCCACCACGACCAAGGCACCCAAGGCCCAGAAGTCCGCTCCCGTCCGTTCCGTGCGCCGCCGCAGATAACTGTAATCTGTAAGAACTGTAAGGGCCCTCTTGCAAAAA
>CAMGEM010000136.1 GCA_946055095.1 uncultured Parabacteroides sp.
AGACGAACAGTAGCAATCGTCTCTTATCTCGCTTTTTTCAGTGCTTTACAACAAAAAAGGAGGCTCCTCTTTCGAAGAGCCTCCTTGGCTATCGCGGAAAGACAGGGATTCGAACCCTGGGAACAGTTGCCCGTTCACCGCATTTCGAGTGCGGCCCGATCGACCACTCCGGCATCTTTCCCTTTATTGCGGCACAAAAGTAGGAAAAAATCTGATAGCTTATGCTTGTGGGTGCCTGTTTTTTGTAGGGGAATGATTGATTTTGTTCATAAAAAAGGTGCACCTTATGAAAAGATGCACCTTACTCTTTTTGCCCTTAGGACTGCCTATTCTATTATTTGAAATAGCGGTTATACAAGCCCTCGAAGCCCTTACCGTGGCGAGCCTCATCCTTACACATCTCATGAACAGTGTCATGGATAGCGTCGAGGTTCAACTTCTTAGCCAACGTAGCGATACGCTTCTTATCCTCGCATGCACCAGCCTCAGCCTCCATACGCTTCTTCAAGTTGGTCTTTGTGTCCCAAACAACCTCACCGATCAACTCAGCGAACTTAGCGGCGTGCTCAGCCTCCTCCCAAGCGTAACGCTTGAAAGCATCAGCTACCTCGGGATAACCCTCGCGATCTGCCTGACGGCTCATCGCCAAGTACATACCTACCTCAGTACACTCGCCCATGAAGTGAGCCTGCAAGCCATCCCATACCTCTTTGTCGCAACCTTTCGCTACGCCCAACACGTGCTCGTCAACGAACTTCAAAGCGCCCTCTGTCTCAACGAGCTCTTTGAACTTCTCTTTCGGTTGTTTACATTGCGGGCATCTTTCGGGTGCCTCATCTCCTTCGTGTACATAACCACATACTGTGCAAATCCATTTCTTTTTCATATATCGCAATTTTTAAAATGTAAATAATGAAATTTTACCGCAAATATAGCATTTCTGTGCTATTCCCGGTATTTTCCTTAATCAATTTCTTCTATCAATTCATCAATTCTATTGATGAGGTCTCCTCGTAGCGCCCTATTTGAGCCACTTATCCAGCCACTCAAAGAAGGTTCTTTGCCACAGGACACCGTTTTGAGGTTTCAATACCCAATGATTCTCGTCGGGATAGATCAGCAACTCTGCGGGGACTCCTCTGAGCACTGCGGCATTGAATGCAGCCATACCTTGGTTCGCCAAGATGCGGTAGTCCTTCTCGCCGTGAATACAAAGAATAGGAGTATCCCACTTGTCCACGAAACGGTGCGGAGAGTTGGCGAAGGTGCGCTGAGCGGTCGCATTCTGACGATCCCAGTAAGCGCCACCCATATCCCAGTTGGCGAACCACATCTCCTCAGTCTCCAAATACTGCATCTCCATGTTGAAGATACCATCGTGTGCGATGAACGCCTTGAAACGCTTGTCGTGGTGACCGGCCAACCAATAGACGGAGAAACCGCCGAAGCTGGCACCTACACAACCCAGCCGATCCTTATCCACGAACGGCTCCTTCGCTACCTCGTCGATCGCCGTGAAGTAATCACGCATACATTGTCCACCGTAATCGCCGCTGACCGCCTCGTTCCACTCGATACCGAAGCCAGGGAGACCTCGGCGGTTGGGTGCTACGATGATGTAGTCGTGTGCCGCCATGATCTGGAAGTTCCAGCGGTATGACCAGAACTGGCTGACGGGGCTCTGTGGACCTCCCTCACAGAAGAGGAGGGTCGGGTACTTCTTGTTCGGATCGAAGTGAGGCGGATAGATCACCCAGGTCAGCATCTGTTTGCCGTCTGTCGTGGTCATCCAGCGCTCCTCCACACGACCCATCTCCAGTTGATCGTAGAGGTGCTTGTTCTCGAAGGTCAGCTGCTTCACCTCGCCGTTTGTCTCGATGGCGTAGATCTCATCCGCTGCGCTCATGGAGTGACGCTTCACGATCAAGCGGTCGCCACAGAGGGCCAAGGAGGCGTAATCAGCCACGTCGGAGGTGAGTAACTCTACCCGGCAAGCGGTGGCATCGTTCTCTTCATGCTGGTCGAGGTGGATGCTATACACCTGCGTGGTGCCATGCCATACGCCGGTGAAGTAGATCTGACGGGCATCTGGGCTCCACAAGAAGGCATCCACGTTGGAGGCGAACGCCTTGCTGACAAACTGCTTCTCGCCCGTGGCACGATCCATCACGCACAAGCGGTTCCAGTCAGCCTCATATCCATCCCGTGCCATGCTCTGCCAAGCGATGTACTTCCCATCGGGAGAGTATTGCGGGTTGGTGTCGTAGCCACCCATCTCCGTGCTGTTAGCGGTCGCCTTGCAGAGGTTGGTGGTGGATCCGCTTGCTAAGTCATACTCATAAATATCGGAATCGGTCGAGATGGCATACGCCAATCCGGTCTTTGCCCGGCAAGTGTAAGCCACCTTGTCAGATGCGGGACTCCATGCCAACTGCTCAATGCCACCAAATGGCTTCATCGGACTCTCGTAGGGTTGACCTTCGAGCAGGTCTTTGGCCTCACCGAACTGGTTGCCATCGAAATCCGCCACGAAAGGATGGGGAGCGGTAGTCACCCATTCATCCCAATGCTTGTACATCAAGTCGGTCACGATGATACCCGTCGTCTTGTCTAAGTCGGGGTACTTGTCTTGTGTGCTCGGCACGGTCTTCACCTGTGCGATGAAAAGCAGGTGACGCTCATCCGGCGAGAAGGCGAACCCCTCGATGTCTTTGTCGAAATGGGTGAGCTGCTGACGGCCCGAACCATCCGGGTTCATCTCCCATACTTGGCTACTGCCACTTTCGCTACTGAGGAAGGCGATCTTCGTCCCTCCCTTGATCCAGACCACGTTGCTCTCCGATTTCGGGGTGTGCGTGATCTGCTGGTTGCCGGAGCCATCCGCGTTCATCACGAAGATCTCCCGGTTGCTCTTGTTCTGTGGCACGCTGTAATAGCCCACCGTGTAAGCGATCTGTTTACCGTCGGGGGAGACCTGGTAATCGCCGATGCGCCCGAAAGCCCACAACGCTTCCGCCGTCATTCGTCCATCTTGGATCTGAATGTCGGACTTGCCAATCAATTCGCCTGTCGCTTGATCGGCTTGCTCAGAAGTGGCACATGCGCCCAATAGGAGGGAGGTGGCCATCATCATTGTTCCGATTGATTTATTCATGTTGTTTACTGCTATTTTGTGTTTCTGTGCTGCGAAAGTAATCATTTTTTCTGATTCCCCAAGTCGCAACGCTTACATCCTTGGCAGCAGCAACCTCCCTTGGAGGGTTTCCTCAATAGGTTGTACACCCGATAACCCACGTACCCGAAGGTTGCCACGCCGATCCCATATACTACGACATCTTGCCACATGCGTTGTTTTCCTTTTGTTCTATGTAAATAACACAATGAGGCCCTGATTTGTTCAACTGATCAGACCGACCAAGAAACTGCCGGTCTGATACACGATAAAGGAGGCCACCCAGGCCAACAAGCAGGTGTAAACGATCACGAACAGGCCCCATCGCCAGGAGCCCGATTCATTGACGATGGCTGTGATGGTGGCGACACAGGGGAAGTAGATCAGCACGAAGATCATCAAGCTCAGTGCGATCAGTGGCGTGAAGAGGTGATTGCCCGCCGCGTCTTGATCCGCTATCAACCGATCGCCCAAGGCTTGTCCATCCTCGTCGGCCGATCCCGTATAGAGCACGCTCAATGTACTGACCACAACCTCCTTAGCGGCCATACCACTCAGCAGGCTGACACTGATTTTCCAGTTGAATCCCAACGGCTTCAGCAACGGCTCCACCGCCTGTCCGATCTGTCCGATATAAGAGTTTTGCTGGTGGTCGATGTGCTGTTCGAGAGATAATCGCTCCAACGCCTCCGTTTTCTCGGGCGAGTCAGCCGCCTGTTCCCAAGTAGCGATCTCCCGTTCGAAACGCTCGCTGTTGGGGGTCTGCCGCGGGAAATACCCCAAGAACCAGATCAAGATGGAGGCGACTAAGATAATGCCACCCATCTTATGGAGATACTGCTTCGCCTTCTCCCACATGTGAATCAGGATGGATTTGCCCGTCGGCATACGATAGGGGGGAAGCTCCATCACGAACGGCACGTCCTCGCCCTTGAACAGGAATCGACGGAAGAGCCGGGCGGCGATGACCGCCAAGCAAACACCGATCACATACATCAACAGCATGACAACTCCACCGTTCTTCGGGAAGAAGGCTCCCGTCAGGAGCACATAGACCGGCAGACGGGCACTGCAACTCATCAACGGCAGGATCAACATCGTGATCATGCGGCTATTGCGGCTCTCGATCGTGCGGGTGGCCATGACCGCCGGCACGTTGCAACCGAATCCCATCACCAAGGGGATGAACGATTTGCCGTGCAACCCCATCTTGTGCATGATCTTATCCATGATGAAGGCGGCTCGTGCCATATAGCCGGAGTCCTCCATGAACGAGATGAACATGTATAGGATCAAGATATTCGGCAGGAAGACGATCACACCGCCCACGCCACCGATGATGCCATCCACCAAGAGGTCTTTCAACGCCCCTTCGGCCATGTGCTCACGGATGAGTCCACCGATCCACTCCACCAATGCCTCGATCCACTCCATCGGGTAGCTACCCAGCCGGAAGGTGGCCTCGAACATGATCCACATGAAGAGGAGGAAAATCGGGAATCCCAGCACCTTATGTGTCACGAAGAGGTCGATCAGCTGGGTGCTGGTCGCCTCCTTGATCTTGTTCTGCTCAAAGGTCTCCCGCAAGGCTCCCGATATGAAACCGTAGCGTGCGTCGGTGAAGGCGGTCTCGCAATCCACCTGCAGCAGGTTCTCGATCTGCTGGGCCGTATGATCCCGATCCTGTAGGATCTGCTCGCCACCCGGCAACTGGCGTACCTCCTGCTCGATCTCCTTGTCGTTCTCCAATAGCTTGATGGAGAGGTATCGGCGGGAGAGGCTCTTCGGGATCTCCCCATCCTTCTCCAACCGCTTCTTTAAGGTGGCGATCCCTCGCTCCAAGCAGTCACCATAATTAATATGGATGTGGCGAATCACCGGGTCTTGCTCCTCATAGACTTGGATCACCCGTTTAAAAAGCGTGTCAATGCCAAAACCGGTCTTACTGATCGTCGGGATGATGGGCGTTCCGATCATCTTCCCCAGCGAGTCATAGTCGAGCTTGTTCCCTTGTCGCTCCAATTCGTCATACATATTCAGGGCGATCACCATCCGCTCGTCCATGTCGATCAGCTGCGTGGTCAGGTAGAGGTTGCGCTCCAAGTTCGAGCCATCCACCACGTTGATCACCACGTCGGGCTGCTCCTCGTTGAGGTGCTTGCGCACATACAGCTCCTCCGGCGTGTAGGCGGAGAGGGAGTAGGTACCCGGCAGATCCACGATCTTGAAGGTGTACCCATCCTGATGGAAAATGCCCTCCTTGGCATCGACGGTCACGCCGCTGTAGTTCCCCACATGCTCGTGGGCACCAGAGGCGAAGTTGAACAACGAGGTCTTGCCGCAGTTGGGGTTGCCCACTAAGGCCACGTTGATGGTCTTTCCCTTGTTGAGTGCCATGGCGCGCCACTCCTCGTCGGAGGGGAGGACATACTCATCGGCGGTGGGTACGCTCCCCGCTGCGCTCAAGTGTTTCTCCTCCTCAAACTCCGCCGCGCTAACCACCTCGATCAAAGCGGCGTCTGATCGCCTTAAAGACACGTCATATCCCATCACCCGATAATGGATCGGGTCCTTTAAAGGGGCGTTCTGGATCACGATCACCTCCTTGCCTCGGATAAATCCCATCTCAATGATGCGCTTACGGAAAGCGCCACGTCCCATAACCTTGACGATAATACCTTTTTCGCCTGTGCGAAGCTCTGATAATCTCATTTCTCTTCTTGCTTTTCGAAACAAAGGTAAGGTTTTCTCGTCTTTTTTGTGTATGTTTGCGCCGATAAAAAATTTCAATAGCAAACAGATGAAAATGCAAAAGACTTGGCTCGTCATGGTCGGCCTATTTTTAATGCTCTGCGCCACAAGCTGTAAACGAGCCGACAAACCGTTCACCTTCAGTTATAGCATGGAGAGCGTGAATAATTTCAAGGTCATGTTGTCGTTCGATAGCGATAAGAAGTACCGGGTCGAGCGTTATAACTACTTCATGGATAATTTTGCCCACAAACGGGATCCGAAAATCGTGGAGGGCGTGCTGACCGACGAGGAGTATGACCGTCTGGCGACGTTGGTGAATGAGGCCGATCTCCTCTCGATGGAGGATTCGTATGGCTTCGACAAGGCCCCGACCGGAGGCTTGAGTGACATCGTCTATCAGCTTTCCTACACCAGTGGGGGGGAGGAGAAATACATCTCCATCCGTAGTGTCGAGGGACAACGCTACTCCGATGCGTTCGTCGAGTTGGTGCGAGAGATCACCCGGTTCAACGACGAGAAACTGAAATAGCTCCTACGCCTCCCGACCATGAACCACGCCTACCTGTGCATCGGCTCCAATCGAGACAAAGCGGTGAACATGAAGCGGGCAGAGGCGATGTTGCGTGCCTATTTCGCCACGATCCGTTTCTCCCCGTTGATGGAGACGCAGGCGATCGGTTGCCCCGAGGCGGAACGTTACCTGAATCAGGTGGCCGTCTGTGGCTGTGAGGAGCCGTTGAGCGAGGTGCAAGCCGCCTTGAAACGGATGGAGTGGGAGATCGGTCGCCGTCCCACCGACAAGGCCTCTGGCCGGATGCCGATCGACATCGACCTGCTCCAATGGAATGACGAGGTGCTGAAGCCTGCCGACTTGCAACGCTGTTATGTGCAGGAGGGGCTGCAAGCGATTTGTAATTTGTAATCTGTAATTTTGTAATG
>CAMGEM010000137.1 GCA_946055095.1 uncultured Parabacteroides sp.
CCTAACAACCCATTGCCGATAATCTCCTCTGCCTTCTGGTAGCAATCGGTCTGACGACCTTGGTGACCCAACTGGAAGACAACGCCCGTCTCCTTGATCGCCTGGCGCACCATATAAGTCTCCTCTACGGTCCAAGAGAGCGGCTTCTCGCAATAGACATGCTTACCCGCACGGGCAGCGGCCATAGCGATCGTGCTGTGCCAGTGGTCAGGAGCAGCGATGATCACCGCATCCACGTCGGGCGCAGCGACCAGCTCTTGATAGGTCTTGTAGATCTTCGGAGCGGGACCAAACTTACCGTCCGAACCCTCCCGATGGATGTTGGAACCGGCGAGCTGTCCACGCTTCGCATAGACATCGAAGATGTCACAAATCGCAGTGACCTCTACGTTCAGGTCGTCCTGCTCCATATATTGTTGATAACGAGTATCCTTGCTATTCTCCTTGTTGGCCTGCTTCATCTGGTCGATCCATGTCGGCTCAGCGAAACCGGCGGCACGCATCAATTGTTTACCACGAATACCGAAACCAACTACGCCCAAGCGAATCTTCTTGCTGTTAGCCTGCGGCTCCAAGTAGTAAGCCTGCTTGTTGCTGACCTGAAAGACATCTGAGATGTTACGGCCTCTCAGCGCATCCTTCCGTTTCTGGTAAATGCCGTATGCCATCGCACCCAAGATAGGCACAGTGGCCAATGTCTTCAATGCGTCACGACGACCCTTGTCGGGTGCCTGCTCCTGCGAAGGAGTTTTCTTAGTCTCTTCTGTTGCCATAACGAATCAAATGAATTTAAGTTTATGCAAAATGGGGCAGACACGTCCTAATACACGGTCGAAGCCAATGATCTGTGAGGTGGGGAATGCACACAACAAACCTAAAGCAGCCAGCTCTACCAAGTTCTTGTCGATCCAGAGGTAAGAGCCCTCGAAAGGTTGAAGATAGGTCGCGCCGATAAATGAGGGGTGCGACAGGGTGTACATCGCTAACAAGATCATGCCGCCAACAGAAGCCAAGCGGTAGAGGCAACCTAATGTCAAGCCTAAGCCAATCAAGAACAGCGCCCATTCGTTGCAGATGTTGACCAATGACATCATGCTTTCATCTTGAGTTAGCTTCACAAAGAAATCGGAGGCAAAGCCTTTAGAGTCCAAAAGATAAGGCAAAGAGGTCCATTTCGGGTTCATGATCTTCACCAGTCCCTCGTACATGAAGTGCCAGCCGATGAAAAGACGCAGCAACATGAGCCATGTCATCTGTGCTTTCGTATAACTGTGTTCCATACTTATTAGTTATTTGTTGGTCTGAAAAATTGATAAGAAAAAAGTCTTGCATGAAAAGCATAACGCCCGAAGCTAAAATCGTAGATTTCGGCTCCGGGCGTTATTTATTCTAAAATGATGTCGGTTGGCGTATTAGTCCAAAACCTTCACAGTAATGTTACGATACCAAACATCATCGCCGTGATCCTGCAAGCCAATGAAGCCCTCATGGTTCTCACCACCGCAGTTAGACAGCAACTCATATGCCAACGGCCATTTCTCTTTGCTGAACTTGCTCTTCTGGAGCAACTCATCCCATTGCGGAGTCCACAAGTGATACTCAACCACTTGTTGATCGTTCTGGTAGTGAGCTACTGTACCCTTGTAGCAAAGGATCTTCACCTTGTTCCACTCGCCGTACGGTTTAGCGTTCTGCGGCTTCGCAGGGATCATGTCATACAAAGAAGAAGACTGACGGATACCCAGCTCAGCACCCAACTTAGCGTCGGGGTGATTCTCGTTATCCAACACCTGGCACTCAGGAGCTGAGATATAAGCCGGCTGATCCTTCACCTCCTGGATCAAATAGAAGATACCAGAGTTAGAACCCTTACCAACCTTCCACTCCATCTCGAGCTCGAAGTTTTGCAACTTGCTCATGAAGATCAAGTCACCACCATTCTCGGCACCTGCCTCGCCTCTACCAGAACCATTGATCTTGATGCAACCATCCTCGATTGTCCAAGCACCCGGAACGTTCTCCTTGTTGTAACCTCTCCAACCGTTGAAAGTCTTACCATCGAAAATCACATAACGACCCTCTTTGTCCTGCGGGAAAGTCTTGATATCTACCGTAGGCAGGTTCGTCATCAACTCGTACGTAGGAGCAGCAGCCTCAGCGGGAGCAGCAGCCTCAGCGGCCTGCTCTGCTTTCTGACCACCACCGCAAGAAGCGAATACGCCCATCATCAGCGCAGCGCTTGCAAATAAAACTGTTTTCTTCATTATTGTTTGAGAATTAAAAGAATTATCTCGGCATATCAACCAGCTTCCAACCCTCACGATAGTTGTGCTTGATCATCTCAGCAGCAAATGCCTGAGCGTTGATCGGATCTGTGTAGATCTTGTTGAACTTCGGATCGCCATCAACAACCTTGAAATCATCCTTCTTCAAGATGCGGATCTCCTCGTTCGGGCCGATGTTCGTGAACTTCATGTTCTGGCCATCCCACTCCAACTCCTTGTTCAAAGTCTGCAAGCGAACTGCCAATACACCCATATCCACCATCTCAGTGAACGGACCTGCGATACGGAAGTCAGACTTACACGGAACGCGGCTTGAACCAGCCTTGATCTGTGCGATCCAGTCTTGCTCGTGACCACCACGCATAGCATCTTTCACACGACGAACAGCCTTCGGAGCGTTAGGCACGCGACCAGACATCAATCTCGGCTTCTGACCGTAGCAACCGCAAACCAATGTATCCTTCGTACCGTGGAAGATGGTGATACCACCGCCCATGCCCATCATATCCTCACCGTCGGGGAAGCCAACAGGACGATCAGGCAACAAACCACCGTCATACCAGTGGATCTCAACCTCCGGCATTGCGATCTTCGGCATGTTCTCACGAGCCGGGTAGATCAAACGTACGTGCTCAGCCGTCGGAGCGCAATCCTGCAACAGCATCGTAGAAGAAGCCTGTACACGAGTCGGATAGGTCAGCTTCAAAGCCTGGAACGGTTGATGCAAGATGTGGCAAGCCATGTCACCCAACGCACCTGTACCGAAGTCCCACCATCCACGCCAGTTCCAAGGATGATAAGTCATATTGAACGGTCTCATCTTTGCCGGACCGATGAACAAATCCCAATTCATAGTCTTAGGAACCTTATCCACCTTCTCCGGAGTGTTCAAGCCCTGCGGCCAAATGGGACGGTTCGTTGCGCAATCTACGCGAGTCACCTCACCGATCTCACCATTCCAGATCCACTCAGTCACCAAGTCAGTACCCTCGTCAGAAGAACCTTGGTTACCCATCTGAGTGACAACCTCCGGATGAGCCTCAGCCAACTTCGTCAACAAACGAGCCTCATAGATAGAGTGAGTCAACGGTTTCTGTGTGTAAACGTGCTTGCCCAGTGTCATCGCATCAGCGGTGATGATAGCGTGTGTATGGTCAGCTGTAGCCACCATAACAGCATCAATAGAGCTACCCATCTCATCGAACATCTTGCGATAATCCCAGTACTTCTTCGCCTGCGGATGACGATCGAATACGGGCTTTGAATATCTCCAGTCGATATCACAGAGCGCAACGATATTCTCCGTTTTCTCCATGTTCTTCAGGTTAGCATTACCCATACCACCAATACCAATACCAGCAATATTCAGTTTATCCGTAGGAGCAATATGTCCGTGAGCCTTACCGAGCACCACGTTCGGGACAATTGTCAAGGCTGCTGCAGCAGCTGTACCTCTTTGAAGAAAAGATCTTCTCGTAATGTTTGACATAGTAATAATTTTTTTATTGATTAGCACTTAGCAATGAATTTCTTTTATCTGATCGACCCCTTGGTCAACAAATTGACGCAAATATAGGCAATACCGCATGATTGGCAAGGTGTTCTCCGGCCTTTCTTCTCTTTGATAGACATTTTTAACACAGCCGCACGGACAAAATTATATTTTCATAAATAATAATGCGTCTGATGGGGGGATATTTCAAATAATGTCTCTATATTTGTCCGCATCGTTAGTATAATTACGCTACGATTCGTTTATGTTTTATTAAATAGGAATGAAGGGCACGGGTACCATGAAAAGAGATTCCGCCATCCAGCAGGTGTTCCATTTCTACATGGAAGGTTTTCGAGAGATGAGGTTAGGCAAGACGCTCTGGCTGATTATCTTGATCAAGCTCTTTATTATGTTCTTTATCCTCAAGCTGTTTTTCTTCCCGAACTATTTGGGGCAGTTCGATACGGAGGCCGAGAAAGAGGAGCACGTATCGAGCGAACTGATCCATCGAGCAAGTAATCCTTAAAATAATATTGTGTATGATTGCAAACATTGACACTTCACTCATTGATTGGTCGAGGGCGCAATTCGCTCTCACGGCCATGTATCATTGGCTCTTCGTGCCATTGACATTGGGCTTGGGCGTGATCCAAGCCATTATGGAAACAATCTATTACCGGACGGGCAACGAGGCCTGGAAGAAGACCGCCCAGTTCTGGATGAAACTTTTCGGCGTGAACTTCGCGATCGGTGTCGCTACCGGCCTGATCCTGGAGTTCGAGTTTGGCACCAACTGGTCCAACTACAGTTGGTTTGTAGGCGACATCTTCGGAGCGCCCTTGGCCATCGAGGGCATCGTGGCCTTCTTCATGGAATCGACCTTCATCGCCGTCATGTTCTTCGGTTGGGAGAAGGTGAGCAAACGCTTCCACTTGGCCTCCACTTGGCTGACCATCATCGGTGCCTCCCTCTCCGCACTCTGGATCTTGATCGCCAACGCTTGGATGCAATATCCGGCGGGCATGTCGTTCAACCCCGACACGGTGCGCAACGAGATGTTCGACTTCTGGGCAGTCGCCCTCTCTCCGGTGGCAATGAACAAGTTCTTCCATACGGTGCTCTCCAGCTGGATCGTGGGCGCAGGCTTCGTCTTGGGTGTGAGCTGCTGGTATCTGATCAAGTCTCGCAGCCGGGAGTTCGCGCTGCGTAGCATCAAGGTGGCCTCTATCTTTGGTTTAGTAGCCTCCCTGTTGACCGCTATGACGGGCGATGGTTCTGCCTATGAGGTGGCCCAGAAACAGCCGATGAAGTTAGCGGCGATGGAGGGCTTATACGAGGGTGGTAACGGAGTAGGCTTGGTAGGTATTGCCCTGATCAACCCGGAGAAGACCCATTATAACGACGGTGTCGAGCCGTTGCTGATGAAGATCGAGATCCCCAAGATGCTCTCTATGCTGGCTGAAAGAGACCTCGATGCCTACGTGCCTGGTATCGTCAACCTGATCGAAGGCGGTTACACCTTGAAAGATGGCACGGTAGCTCTCTCTGCCAAGGAGAAGATCGCCAAAGGCCAAAAGGCGATCCAAGCGTTGGCGAACTATCGCCAAGCCTTGAAAGCGGGCGACCAACAGGCGGCCGCGCTACATAAGGCTACGCTCGACGAGAACTTCGCCTACTTCGGCTATGGCTACATCAAAGACCCGACGGAGCTGATTCCCTCGGTGGGCATGACCTTCTACGCCTTCCGTATCATGGTGATGCTGGGCGGCTTCTTCATCCTGCTCTTCTTGGTGGCGATCTACTTAGAGCGGAAAGGGAAGATCGCAGACTGCCGCTGGATGCAGTGGGTTGCCCTGCTCTCCATCCCCTTGGGCTATATTGGCGGACAGGCCGGCTGGATCGTGGCAGAGGTAGGTCGTCAGCCTTGGGCCATCCAAGACATCTTGCCGACCAGCGCGTCCATCTCCAAACTGGATCCGGCTTCCGTACAAACCACCTTCTTCCTCTTCTTGATACTCTTCACCATCCTGCTCATCGCCGAGCTGCGCATCCTGGTGAAAGCCATCCAAAAGGGACCGGAGGAGTAATTCACATTCATCAAACCTAATTTGATTCAACATGGACAATACATATATATTATTACAGCAATATTGGTGGTTCTTGGTCTCCCTGTTAGGAGCCTTATTGGTGTTCCTGCTTTTCGTGCAGGGCGGACAATCCCTCCTTTTCACCATCGGCAAGACCGAGGTGGAGCAAAAGATGATCATGAACTCCACCGGTCGGAAATGGGAGTTCACCTTCACGACCTTGGTCACTTTCGGTGGTGCTTTCTTCGCCTCCTTCCCCCTGTTCTACTCCACCAGCTTTGGCGGAGCCTATTGGGTATGGATGCTGATCCTGCTCTGCTTCGTGCTGCAAGCCGTCTCCTATGAATACCAATCCAAGAAGGGCAACCTGTTGGGCAAGAAAACCTACCGGATCTTCCTCATCCTGAATGGTGTCTTAGGCCCGCTCTTGTTGGGCACAGCCGTAGGTACCTTCTTCACCGGGGCAGAGTTCGTCGTGAACAAAGAGCAGCTCTCCGAGGTGGCGATGCCCGTTATCTCGTCGTGGGCGAATCCCTTGCATGGCTTGGAGGCCGCCTTCAACCCTTGGAACTTGATGTTGGGTTTGGCCGTATTCTTCCTGTCGAGGGTGTTGGCACTGCTCTACTTCATCAACAACATCAACGACACGAACATCTACGATCGTTGCCGCAGCCAGTTGCGTAAGGAGACGATCCCCTTCCTGCTCTTCTTCTTGGCCTTCGTGATCAACTTGGTGCTGACGGAGGGCTTCGCCGTGGATCCGCAATCGCAAGTGGTCTTCATGCAACCGTTCAAATACTTCATCAACCTGACGCAAATGCCGGCGGTGGGGGCTGTGCTCCTGGTCGGTGTCATTGCCGTGTTGATGGGTATCAGCAAGACCATCTTCGTGAAAGGGTGGAAGAAAGGCATCTGGTTCACCGGCGTAGGTACAGTACTGACCGTCTTAGCTCTGCTGCTCTGTGCCGGATGGAACGACAC
>CAMGEM010000138.1 GCA_946055095.1 uncultured Parabacteroides sp.
CCCCTCGCAAACACAAAACAATCAACAAAAAACTACTGTCTGAATAAGACTATCTGATAAATAATAATTCGCGATACTTCGGAAGTGTCCACATCTGGTCGTCAACCACCAACTCCAGCTTGTCGATGTGGTAGCGGATAGCCTCCATCATCGGCACGATCTGGTCGTGGTAAGCGATGGCCTTCTCACGCTCGCTCTCGATCTTGTTGGCCACCTTGCGGGCATTGACCATCTCATCCACCTTCTCCTTGATGAAGATAGTACGGTTGGCGATGTCCTCGATGATCTCCATGTTCTTGGAGGAGAGGTGAGCCGCCTTATCAGCCGGGAAGAGATCCTTCATCTTATAGACGTTGTCGATCAGTGAGGACTGATACTTCGTAGCCATCGGGATGATGTGGTTCATCGCCAAGTCACCCAAGACACGTGCCTCGATCTGGATCTTCTTGGTGTAGGTCTCCCATTTCACCTCGTTGCGTGCCTCCAACTCCTTGCGGTTCATCACGCCGGTTGACTCAAACATCGCTACGCTACGGTCACGCAGGTAAGCGTCGAAGATCAAAGGTACGCTGGTCTCGCAGTCCAAACCGCGGCGAGCTGCCTCGGCTTTCCACTCATCGCTATAGCCGTTGCCGTCGAAGTGGATGGCCTTGCACTCCTTGATATCTTTGCGCAATACCTCGATGATGGCAGCGAACTTCTCCTTGCCAGCGGCGATCTTCTCATCTACCTCAGCCTTGAAGATAGTCAGCTGCTCAGCTACGGCTGCGTTCAAGACAAGCATTGCGGAAGCGCAGTTAGCTTGTGAACCGACCGCACGGAACTCGAAGCGGTTGCCGGTGAAGGCGAAAGGTGAGGTACGGTTACGGTCTGTATTATCGATCAACAACTCAGGGATGCGAGCGATGTCGAGCTTCATGCCCTGCTTGCCTGCCAACTGGAAGTCTTCCGTGTCGCTATTCTCCAAGTGCTCCAATACCTGTGAGAGCTGTGAGCCGAGGAAGCTGGAGATGATTGCGGGAGGTGCCTCGTTGGCGCCCAAGCGGTGTGCGTTGGTGGCGCTGGAGATGCTGGCCTTCAGCAAGGCGTTGTGTGTATAAACGGCTTTCAATACGTTCACGATGAAGGTGACGAAGCGCAGGTTGTCCTCCGGTGTCTTGCCCGGACCCATCAGCAGGATGCCGGTGTCAGTACCGAGAGACCAGTTGTTGTGCTTACCGGATCCGTTCACGCCCTTGAACGGTTTCTCATGCAGCAATACGCGGAAACCATGCTTACGAGAGATCTTGCGCATCAAGGCCATGATCAACAGGTTGTGGTCGTTGGCCAAGTTACACTCCTCAAAGATCGGAGCCAACTCAAACTGGTTGGGGGCAACCTCGTTGTGGCGGGTCTTGACGGGAATACCCAACTTCAACGCCTCGATCTCCAACTCTTTCATGAACTCCAATACACGAGTAGGAATAGCGCCGAAGTAGTGATCCTCCAACTGCTGGTTCTTTGAGCTCTCATGGCCCATCAGCGTGCGGCCGGTCATCAACAGGTCAGGACGTGCGGCATAAAGGCCCTCATCTACCAAGAAGTACTCCTGCTCCCAACCCAGATAGGCATAGACCTTCTTTACATCCGGATTGAAGTAGTGGCAGACATCGACCGCAGCCTTGTTGACGGCCTCCAGGGCTTTCAAGAGCGGAGCCTTGTAGTCCAAAGACTCACCGGTATAGGCGATGAAGACGGTCGGGATGCAGAGCGTATCGCCCACGATGAAAGCAGGTGAAGAGGGATCCCATGCGGAGTAACCACGTGCCTCGAAGGTGTTTCGAATACCACCATTGGGGAAGCTGGAGGCATCCGGCTCTTGCTGGATCAGCAGTTTGCCCTCGAACTCCTCGATCACGCCACCTTTACCGTCATGCTCAATGAAGGCATCGTGCTTCTCGGCCGTTCCCTCGGTCAGCGGATGGAACCAGTGTGTATAGTGGGTAACACCCTTCTCCATCGCCCATTTCTTCATGCCTGCAGCTACGGCGTTTGCTGTTTCCCGATCCAACGGAGCACCGTTGTCGATGGTCTCTACCAATTTCTCAAAAGCCTTCTCCGGTAGATACTTAAACATCTTTTCGCGGTTGAATACCAACTCGCCATAGTACTCGGATGCTTTCACGGCTGGAGGGGTTACCTCGCTCGCCTTTTTCTCGAAAGCGGACTCAACTACTCTAAATCTTAACTTTGACATAACCTAACCTATTAAAAATAATGATGATTTTGAATTTTCAATTTTTACGTTTGCGTGTTGAACGCTTATAACAGATAGATACGATGTTGCTCACAACGCTCGATTTGATCCTCGGGCCAGATAGAGGCCTGTACCTCGCCAATGTGTGCTTTCTTCAAGAAGAACATGCAGAGGCGACTCTGTCCGATACCACCACCAATGGAGGGAGGTAGTTCGCCTGCCAAAAGGGCTTTGTGGAAGGGCAACTCGGTGCGCTCCATGCAACCACGGATCTCCAACTGGCGCAACAAGGACTCAGGGCTGACACGAATACCCATGGATGACAATTCGAACGGGCAGTGCAGCACCTGATTCCAGAAAATGATGTCACCATTTAAGCCTTTGAAACCGTCGGTGTTGAGCGTGCTCCAGTCATCGTAGTCCGGCGCACGTCCGTCGTGCTTCTCGCCGTTGCTCAACGTATCGCCAATGCCGATGATGAAGATCGCACCAAATTTCTCCGCTGCCTTCGCCTCACGCTCTTTGGGTGTTGCGTCAGGATACATCTGGAGCAACTCCTCGGAGTGAATGAAGGTGATATCTTCGGGCAGGGTCGGGGTGATGTGCGGATAGCGATCATAGACCAACGCCTCGATCTCCTTCAAGAGGGCGTAGAGCTGACGCACGGTTTTCTTCAAGAAATCCAGGTTGCGATCCTCCGGACGGATGGTCTTTTCCCAATCCCATTGATCTACGTAAAGGGAGTGGAGGTTGTCCAGCTCCTCGTCGCTGCGGATGGCATTCATATCGGTATAGAGGCCATAGCCTGCCGGGATGCCATAGGAACCTAATTTCATCCGTTTCCATTTGGCGAGGGAGTGTACCACCTCGGCCTTGCGATCACCCATACAGAGGATGGGGAAGGTGACGGGGCGCTCCACACCATTTAGGTCGTCGTTGATGCCGGTTCCTTTCAAGACAAAGAGGGGAGCCGTCACACGACGTAGGTTCAATTTCTTGGACAGCTTCTCTTGGAAGCTGGTCTTCAGTAATTGGATCGCCTGCTCGGTAGATTCCGGAGTCAGCGTCTGCTTGTAGTCTTTAGGAATGATAAGTGACATAATCTTCTTTTTTTACTTGTTGATTGTATTATTGTATATTTCGTTATTTGATTTGTCTGTCATATATGTTCGTTTGTCAGTTATTTGGTTCGTATGTACTTCAGTTTTTTCAATTTTCGGTTGTCCTATTCACAGGCGGAAAAAAGGGGTATAGAGGGTGCCCATTCATTGGTCGTAAGGGCTGTTTTTTGCGGTATAACATTCTATAAAATCAACATGTAGGACCATGCCCTCTATACATACCTTTTTGCCATCTGTTTTAGATAACCTCCTTTTTATTGTTTAACTATTGTATCTTATCGTAACCATTTCCTGAGTCGCTCCATCGCCTCTTGTGTGCTCTCCCGATCGCCAAAAGCCGTCAGTCGGAGATACCCCTCGCCACTGGGACCGAAGCCTACGCCCGGCGTGCCGACGATGTTCACCTCATACAGCAGCTTGTCGAAGAACTTCCACGAGCTAAGACCGTCTGGGGTCTTGAGCCAAAGGTAGGGTGCGTTATCGCCACCGAACACCTCCAAGCCACAGCTTTGCAGTCCCTCCTTCATGATGCGGGCGTTGGTCATGTAATAGTCGATCGTCGCCTTCACCTGTTGCTTGCCCTCCGGCGAATAGACCGCCTCGGCTCCTCGCTGGGTGATGTAGCTCGTGCCGTTAAACTTCGTGCACTGCCTGCGGTTCCACAAGCGGTTGAGCTGTACCCGCTCCCCTTGCAGGGTGAATGCGCAGAGCTCTTTCGGTACCACCGTGTAGCCGCAACGTACGCCGGTGAAACCCGCTGTCTTCGAGAAGCTACGGAACTCGATGGCCACCTTCTTCGCCCCCTTGATCTCGTAGATGGAGTGGGGGATCGAAGGATCTTGGATGTAGGCTTCGTATGCTGAGTCGTACATAATGATCACGTCGTTGGCCAATGCGTAGTTGACCCATTTCTTCAGCTCCTCCTTGCTCAGTGTCGTACCCGTCGGGTTGTTGGGGTAGCAGAGGTAGATGATATCCACCCTGCGGCTGGGCAGGTCGGGCACGAAGTGATTCTCTGCGGTACAGGGGATATAGACCACGTCCGTCCAGCGGCCATTCTCCAATGTACCTGTTCGGCCACTCATCACGTTCGAGTCGATATAGACCGGATAGACCGGGTCAGTCACTCCGATGCTGTTGTCGTGGCGCAGCATATCGCCGATGTTGCCGCAATCGCTCTTCGCACCGTCGCTGATGAAGACCTCACTCGGCTCTAAGTTGATACCACGACTGGCATAATCATGCTTGATGATCGCGTCGATCAGGAAGGGATAACCCTGCTCCGGGCCGTAACCATGGAAGGTCTCCTTGTGTGCCAGCTCATCGACTGCCTTGTGCATCGCCTCAATGACCGCTGGAGCCAAGGGCTGCGTGACGTCGCCGATACCCATGCGGATAATCTTACTCTTCGGATGCGTCACCTTGAAGGCGTTCACCTTCTTCGCAATGTCCGAGAAGAGGTAGTTGCTTTGCAGTTTCAGGAAATGTTCGTTTACTAATGCCATATTGTGTTGATTCGTTTTATGTTCCATTGCTTATGCCTTAATAAATCCTTCGAATACCCTCGTCGCTCCCCCGGTCATGAGCACCGGGCTGTCTGACGTACTCCATGCGATCGTTAGCGATCCGCCATCCATATCTACTCGCACTGTCCGTCCGGTCTTTTCATTCACCACGGCTGCTACGGCTGTTGCGCAAGCACCGGTTCCGCAGGCCTGCGTGATGCCTGATCCCCGTTCCCAGACCCGCATCCTGACGCTGTCATCGCTCAATACCTGCACAAACTCCACGTTCGTACGGTCGGGGAAATAGGGGTGATGCTCGATCAGTGGCCCCACGTGTGAAAGATCGATCTTTGTGATGTCATCCACGAAGATGACGAAATGCGGATTACCCATCGAAACAACTGTCCCCACGAAGGTTTGGTCGCCCGCTTTCACTTCAAGCGCCTTCTCGCCGACTATGGGTTTCCCCATATCCACGGTCACCTCCTCCACGAGGTTCGTCGCTGGGTTTATCTGCAATTTTAATAGCTTGATGCCGGATAGTGTCTCTAATGTAACAGTGGTTTTTTGTGTCAGTCCCTCCTCATAGACATATTTGCCGATGCAGCGAGAGGCGTTGCCGCACATCATCGCTTCTGAGCCATCCGCATTGAAAATGCGCATACTAAAGTCGGCTTTTTCTGAGGAGCCTATCAATACCAAACCATCCGATCCGATGCCGAAGTGGGGCTTGCTCCATGCGATCGATAAACGTTCCGGTTCTTCGATCGGGTAGGCCATCGTATTGACGTAAATGTAGTCATTACCCAGTCCATGCATCTTTGTGAATCTTATAAGGTCTGTCATTTTACTTCGTTTCTTATGATTATTACGTCTTTTTGTTTGTTTGCACTGCAAATATACGACGTTATGTTATGAATAACCGGGTTTATGAAGAGTTTCGTCAGGAAAAATAAATCCCTATTTCATATTGTAAGCTATGCTCATTGGTTTGGTTACGATGTGAAAATAATTCGGGCTTAAAAGAAGACGATTGTAAGTTTGAGGGGAACAGGTGGGGGCTGGTGTGGATCGAGGCTGGGAATAAGCAAGAGTGGGGTGGTGAATCAAAAAAGGCGAGTAAGTGGTCTAAACCGACTTACTCGCCTCCAACTTAGCTATGAAATGTACACCAAAACGTCAAAAGTTATTTCGCGAACTTCGCGGCCTTCACTAAGCCCTTCTCGTCTTGTACGGCGATGACATAGATGCTGCCTCTTGTCAGCTGCGGAGTGGCAACAAATGCGCCCTCACCAGCGATCACGCCATTGGCAACGATGCGTCCGTTCATATCCACGATCGTGTAGCGACCCTGCTTGCAGTTGTTGACGTAGATGCCGTTAGCTGCGAAGCCGAAGGTCACGTCAGACTGCGGAGCGGCGATCTCCTCATTATCGGTAGCGATGCTGAGCAAGTTGCTCTTTGCGTAGATGGTAGCGATCTTGTTCTCCTCTGTAGCGTCTATGCCACCCATGTGCATGCAGATGATCGCTTGATCTTTGGTCAAGCCGATGCAGATCACTTTGGCGCTTGCCTCATCCAATAATTCATCTGATCCATCCACATAGTCTGCCAACATAATCTCTGAATGGATGGTATCTGCCTCAGCTGTTGTCGCAGCTGCTAAGCGCTCCATGTCCATGGTGATTAGTGACTCGGCTGTGTATTCGCTATCCTCATCATTCTTCGTGAATTGAACCATATAGAAGGGGATATCGACCTCATTCAAGGTGGCCATGTCTGCGATCACACTTTTGATAAACGACAGGGTAATTTTGTTGTAGTCCAACGGAATCTTGTTACCATACATGATCGTACTGTCTTTCTCCACGAAAGAAGCAGAAACCGCATTGTCTGTATAAACCGTGATTGAATCCGTAGTTAACTTGGTGATCGTGTTGCCAGCAGCACCTGAAGTAGCGCTCAACTGGAAGACGCGCTTGGTGA
>CAMGEM010000139.1 GCA_946055095.1 uncultured Parabacteroides sp.
TACTCATTTTATTGCTATCTTCGCGGCGATTAGAATTTTAACAAAACGAACGAAAGAATGGAGACTGTAGTGAGTGGCATCCGGCCCACAGGCAACCTGCATCTGGGTAACTATTTCGGTGCCGTGAAGAGTTTCTTGCAGATGCAAGAGGAGTATAATTGCTTTTTCTTTATTGCGGATTGGCATTCGTTGACCACGCATCCGCATCCCGACAATATTCGCAACAGCGCAAAGACGATTCTCTCAGAGTATCTGGCTTGCGGGTTGGATCCGGAGAAGGCGACGATCTACGTACAGAGCGATGTGCCTGAGGTGGTGGAGCTTTACCTTTATTTAAATATGAACGCCGGCATTGGTGAGTTGATGCGTACCGCCTCTTTCAAGGACAAGGCACGCCAGCAGTTGCACATCAGCCGTGAGGGCTCTGAGGGTGACGTGGAGCGTGAGATCTTCAACGAGGGCAACAAGCACAGCGTGAGTGCCGGGTTGCTGACCTACCCGACGTTGATGGCGGCTGACATCATCATCCACAAGGCGTTGAAGGTGCCCGTGGGTAAGGATCAAGAGCAGAACATGGAGATGGCCCGTCGTTTCGCCCGCCGTTTCAACACGACCTACGGCGTGGAGTTCTTCCCGATTCCTGCCTCTTTCCACTTGGGTGAGCGCAGTGTGAAGGTGCCCGGTTTGGATGGCTCTGGTAAGATGGGTAAGAGTGAGGGCAATGCGATCTACCTGATCGACGACGAGAAGACGATCAAGAAGAAGGTGATGAAGGCGGTGACTGACCAAGGACCTACGGAGCCGAACAGCGAGAAGCCGGCACCGATCCAGAACCTCTTCACCATGATGGAGATTGTCTCCACGAAGGATACTTACGACTACTTCAACGAGAAATACAACAACTGCGAGATCCGCTATGGCGATATGAAGAAGCAGTTGGCTGTTGATATCAACGCTTTCTGTGCGCCGATCCGTGAGCGCATCCTCGATATTGCCGCTAACACGGAGTATATGGAGAAGGTGGCACGTGAGGGAGCTGCGAAGGCGCGTGAGAGTGCGGCGAAGACCTTGAACGAGGTGCGTCAGATCATCGGTTTCCGTCCTTATTAATAAGGTATATGACAGCAACGGTAACAGCGGAGGCTTTCGAGGGAGCGTTTAAACGTTGGTATCAACCCTTGTGCCTCTTCTCGTTGCGCTATATCGCCTCTACGGACGATGCAGAGGATATTGTGCAGCAGACCTTTACGGAAGTATGGGCAAAGCTGCGAGCCGGAGAGTGTATCGAGAACTTGAAAGCCTACCTGTTTCAGGCGGTCAAGCATCGGTCACTCTCCTTCGCTATGCGCACCGAAATGCGTATGCCTGCGGATAGTATGCCCGATGTAGCGGATGAATCAGAAGAGGAGGCTATCAGAGAGGCGGAGGAACATGCCCGCCTATGGCGTGCGATTGACGCATTACCGCCTGCCCGACGAGAGATCTTTTTGCTTTCCAAACGGGATGGCTTGAAGCAACAAGAGATTGCCGATCGGTTGCATCTTTCCCTGAAAACCGTAGAGAATCAGATGGGTAAGGCGCTAAAGAGCCTACGTGAAGCGGCGATCCGTGTTTATCTGTTCTTTTTTAATTGATTTTTTTCGAAAAGGGGATAGGGGTTTTTCGCCCCTTTGCTGTCTTAGGGGTAAATCAACCTTTAAAACAGAAAAAAGAAGATGAGAAAATTCGTGTTAATGATGGTTGCGGCCTGCTGCTTGGGGACAGTAAAGGCGCAAGAGGGTTGGAGCGTGATGCCTGAGGCGGGTGTCACGGTCTCTAAACGAGTGAATGGAACGACTTGGCACCCTGCGGTGCGTGCGGGTGTCGGTGTGGATTACACCTTCAAGCCGGGATGGATCGGTATCAAATCAGGTTTATACTACACCAATCGGGGCAACAATGCGCCTACGGGCTTAGAAATGAGCGTCAACGAGGATCGCATAGGTTGTGGCTTGCGACAGGGAAGGATCACGCAGCACTTCCTGCAAGTGCCTGTTGTGGCTGACTTCTCCTGGCAGGTGAACGACCGTTGGCGGATGCACTTCGAGGCGGGTATGTATGCCGCCTACGCTGTGAAGAACGACTGGGAGTGGGGAGACTATGGGGCTACTACTTGGACAGCCGTCACGCCAGAGCTGAAGGAGGTGCTGGAGAAGCAGTATGGCTATCCGTTTAAGGAGGGGTTATCTGGAGCCAATGGAACAAAGTCGGGGAACGACAATCCCTACGTCGGACATAGCCATTTCGATTGGGGTGTTACGACAGGTATAGGTCTGGAGGTGGACAATTGGCAGTTCAAGGTGGGTTATGAGCTTTCGTTGGGCGACGAGGGAGAGCCCTACACCATGCAGTATGCTCCTGGCATCAAGGGAGACTATTACCCTTCGGTCGGTGCGAACTACAACACGTTGATGTTGACCCTTGGCTATCGGTTTAAGATGGGTAAGTAATGTTTCATGTGCTATAAGAGAGGTTTTCGATGAAAGCTGACGAGCAGGACAAGCGGAGAGAGGCGGCCCTACGTTTTGTGGCTAAGCGCTACCGACCAGGTGCCTTGGATCCTGATCGAGCGTGGCTGCGTTTTGCGGAGGCACAGGGAATCTCCTCCTTGAAGCGTGTGTGGATGAGATCAGCCTATGTCTGGACAGTGGCCGCTTCCATCGCTCTGCTTGTCAGCCTCATCGGATTCTATCAATGGCAACAGAAGCAGCCCGATTGGGTGACCTTTACAGCCGAAGCGCAGCAAGTTAAGCGGTTGACATTGCCTGATCAGACCGAGATCTCGTTAGCGGGAGGTAGCCGATTGACTTATGACGCACGGCACTATGGTCAAGAGATGCGCTTAGTGCGCTTGGAGGGAAAGGCATTTTTTGAGGTGTGGCATGACGAGGCACGTCCTTTCCGGGTAGAGACAGCGGAAAGCCGAGTGACGGTGTTGGGTACCCGCTTTCAAGTGGTGGCTGGAAAGGAGCAGACAACGGTCGATGTCGTGAGCGGAAAAGTGGGTTTTGCCTTGCGGGGAAAAACGGATTCTGTAGCGCTAACTGCCGGTTTACAGGCCTACTATACTTCGGGAGATCCACGTATAAAAGTAACAGAACAACCAAACCCGAATGAATTGGCCTGGCTGACCCATCGTCTGCGTTTTGAGGAGACCCCTTTACCGCAGGTGGTTGCTGATCTGGAACAGGCCTATCAGACAACGCTTAGCTATTCAGGCGATGCGGATAAACGCTTGACAGCTACCTTGGAGGAACTGACCCTTGAAGAGGCATTGCAAGTGGTCAACGAAACGTTGGATGTGCGTATCACGCAGAATCCCCCTAATCCTTGAACGCATGAGGCGAAAAAAGGTGGTTTGGTGTCTGTTATGCGGTCTGTTGGGAATCAGCCAATGGTTGATGGCCCAAGAGAAAACCCTCACTTTACACCTGAACCAACGCCCTTTGCGAGAGATCCTGACGCAGTTAGAGGCCGAGGCGGATGTCTCGTTCTCTTATGAATCCACCCTGTTGGATGACTTACCTCTTTATACATTAAACGTAGAGCAGCAGCCCTTGAGCGAATGCTTGGTACATCTTTTTGCGGAAACACCCATCACTTATCACCAAACGGGGAGGGTCATTATTCTGAAACGAAAAACGAGGACGGCTGAACCTACCCGACAGGTACAACTGCGGGAGGTGGTGATTACCGCAGAGGCGATCAACGATTCTGTGGGTACGTCGGAATGGATGGCGGCAGCGATACTCTCCGGCAAGCAATTTCATCATACCCCTGCGCTGTTGGGTGAGCCGGATGTGGTGAAGACCTTACAGCAAGCTCCTGGCGTGTCGAATGGTACGGAGGGGTTGGCAGGCCTCTATGTGCGTGGTGGGGAGGGCGATGATAATCTCTTCCTGTTGGATGGTGTGCCCATCTATCCGGTGAATCATGTAGGTGGGCTCTTCTCCGCTTTCCATACCGATATGGTGCATAGCCTCGCCTTTTACAAATCCGCTTTCCCCGCTCGTTATGGGGGACGGCTTTCTTCGGTGCTGGATCTGAATACCCGTTCGGGCAACTTTGAACAGTTGCACGGAAGTGCGACGTTGGGATTGACTGCTGGTGCTTTTCGGCTGGAAGGGCCATTGGTCAAGGAGCGTACCTCTTTCCATGTCGGATTGCGTCGCTCTTGGTTGGATCTGCTTTCCGCCCCTACCTTGGCGATTATCAATAGCCGGAAACGGGATCAAGGGGATTGGCTCCACTTCCGCTATGCCTTTCACGACCTCAATGTTCGGTTAGATCATCGGCTGAATACGCACAACCTGCTCTTTCTCAGTTTGTATCAAGGGACAGATTTTTTCAAGGGTGGACGGAAAGATTCCCCTTCTACCTCCGAACAGACTGCCTACTTAGATGAGCAAAAGGGGGCGTTACGCTGGGGAAACCTGATGGCTACTTTAGGATGGCGACTGCAGGTGGATAGCACACGCTATGGGCAAGCCAACCTGTTTGTCACCCGCTACCATACGCGTGCCTCGGCACTCTCCCGAAACAGTTATGGTGAACCGAACACCTCCACCTATCAGGCTTCTGTTTCAGAGTCGGTACAATCCAATAACCTGTTGGACGTGGGATTACGTGGCTCTTTGGAACATCGCTGGGCGGCACACCGTTGGCAAGGAGGTTTGTCTTGGACGTTGCACCGCTATTGTCTGGAAGCTACCCTATCACAGAGCACTACTCTCTCGGCCAATTTGGAGGATCCTACACAGCGCAGCTTCTCTAACCAACAGTTGTGGACCCACGAGGGAGTCCTCTATGGGGAGGGCGATTTCCGACTGAGCCCGACCGTACGCATGAGTGGAGGTGTGCGCTTAGCGCTTTTCCTCGTAGAACAAAAGGGATATGTGGGGATTGAGCCTCGTTGGGCGATGACGTGGCAACCCTTTCCAGGTGTGCATGTGCAAGCCTCCTATGCGCGCCAACACCAATACAGCCATTTGCTGAGCGAGAGTTACATCAACTTGCCCACGGACACTTGGGTACCCTCCACCGCTCGCCTCCGTCCTATGCGGAGCGATCAAGGCACACTATCCATCGGCTATGAGGGAGTGCATGGTTATCACTTCTCCATGGAGGGTTATTATAAGCAGATGCGTAATCTATTGGCTTATAAGGATGATTTCCATGTGATAGGGTCGTTTGCCGATTGGGAGGAGAAGCTGACCGTGGGGAAAGGTCAGGCGTATGGTGTGGAATGGTTAGCTCGGAAAGAGGCAAGGCGTTGGAGTGCCTCGCTGGGTTATACCCTCTCGTGGTCGGATCGTCAGTTTGCTGAGATCGACAACGGGCGGCGTTTCCCCTCCCGCTACGACAATCGGCATAAAGTGAATCTGACATTCTCTCAAAAGCTATCGCAAAAGGTGGAGCTGACAGCCGCATGGACCTACTCTTCCGGCAATCACTTGACCCTTTCCGTGGAGAACTATGAACCGGCCAATCCGGTGATTCCCTCTCGATGGCAGATGGATGACTATGGGCGCTTGGATAGCTGGTTGCCTAATACGTATGAGGAGTCGTTGAATGCTTATGGCCGACGCAACAACTATCAGTTGCCACCCTATCACCGGTTGGACATTGGGCTAACTTTCTATCGGCCTATGACAAAGGGGCGGATGGGAATCTGGCAAGTGGGGTTATACAACGCCTATTGTCGTATGAATCCCCTTTTTGTCATCAAGGATGAACGAAGAGCCAATTGCTATCCTTTAGTAAATACACCTGGGCAGAGCTATGTGTATCGTCCTGTATTTAAGCAGGTAGGAATCGTTCCTGTAATCCCCTCCGTCTCCTATACCTATCAATTCTAACTAAAGTAGTGTATGAAACGAATCTTGTACATAGTAATCGGTATCAGTTTGACCGCCTGTTTGACAGAGGTGGATCTTTCTGACCTGCGGGAATCTCCTCGATTAGTGGTGAATGGAGTGGCTGTGGCTGGAGAGCCTTTGCGATTGAGCGTGACACGTACTTGGTTCTATACGGATGATCATCCCAATGTGGTGATACCCGATGCGACGGTGCGCCTTTATGTGAATGACCACTATGAGGAGACTATCCCTTTTGTGCCCGGAGATACCCTGTTCAATGCGGCAGGCAGTTATCAGGCCGCTTTTGTGCCTAAAATGGCTGATCGGCTACGTTTAGAGGTTTCCGCACCTGGCTATGAGGCGATCCATGCGGAGACGGTAATCCCGCAAGCCTCCCAGCTATTGGAGGCTAAGGCAGTGCGAGAAGTAAGTACGGCAGATAGCACGGTAAAAAGAGTCGTGTACTCCATCAGCTTCCAAGATGCGGTTGAGGAGGAGAACTACTATCTGTTCCGCTTGGAGGAGGGGAATCTGATCAATGAGGAAGAGGCTACGTATAGTTGGCGAGTGCTCTATTTGGATTATGCGGAAGAGCCGCTTTTTGTGCAAAGCACTTCCGCTTTGGATCAAATTCTTTTTTCGCAGTATCTATCAGGTTATGATGGACGGGTGTTCTCCGATGAGACCATCAATGGTAAGAGCTATACGATACGTTTGCAAACAAGTACTCACTATGTCAGTGAGGCCACCAAGCGGTTGCGCGTACGTCTCTATGCGATCTCTGCCGACTATTATAGGTATTTAAAGACCTTACAAGATCAATCGGACAGATCGTTTGCCAATCATTTGATCGACGCAGGTTTGGCAGAACCTATCCGGGTATATAGTAATATAGATGGAGGATTGGGCATCTTCGGAGGATGTGCGCCCAATA
>CAMGEM010000140.1 GCA_946055095.1 uncultured Parabacteroides sp.
CCACTGTTTCGTTGAGCCTGTTCGCCGTGGTGATATTCGCCAGTATCTTCGGCACATTAGTGCCTATGACATTAGACAAGCTGAAGGTCGATCCCGCCTTGGCGACAGGTCCCTTCATCACCATCACCAACGACATCATCGGCATGATGATCTACATGTTCATCGCTTCGGCCTTGGCCTAAGGTAAGATTTTCAAAGCTTGTTAGTAGGTTGATTTGCAACTATTTTTAGATATAAATAGGTGAAACGCTTTGTAACTTGCTTCGGAAATCGTACTTTTGCAGCCAAAATCAAACAGATAACGAAGATTAAACATACAAAATAAAGACAATTAGTTTATGATCAATTCACAAGACATTAAGAAAGGTACATGCATCCGTTTGGATGGCAAATTGTATTTCTGCGTTGATTTCCTTCACGTTAAGCCGGGTAAAGGTAATACGATCATGCGTACGACCTTGAAAGATGTAGTGAAAGGCGGCCAGATCGAGCGTCGTTTCAACATCGGTGAGAAGCTGGAGGATGTACGCGTAGAGCGTCGCCCCTATCAGTTCACCTACAAAGAGGGTGAGCACTATCACTTCATGAATCAGGAGACTTACGATGACATCATCATCGACAAGAACTTGATCAACGGTGTGGATTTCATGAAGGAGGGTGAGATCGTGGATGTAGTTTCTGACGCTTCTACGGAGACTGTACTTTTCGCGGATATGCCTGTTAAGGTTCAATTGCAAGTTACTTACACAGAGCCGGGTATCAAAGGCGATACAGCGACTAACACCTTGAAGCCGGCTACGGTGGAGACAGGTGCTGAGGTACGCGTTCCGTTGTTCATCAACGAGGGCGAGATCATCGAGGTGAACACCACCGATGGTTCCTACGTAGGCCGTATCCGATAAACCGAACGATTTACAGTGCTTGAGTTTTGAGCTTTGCACAAACAGCAGGGCCCAAAACTCAACACTTTCCATCTCCCAATTACCCAAAACCATGTTGACTATCAAAGAATGGGCGGAAGAGGATCGCCCACGCGAGAAATTACTTTTGAAAGGGGCAACGGCGCTGAGTGATGCCGAACTGCTCGCTATCCTCATTGGTTCCGGCAATGCCGAAGAGAGTGCGGTTCAAGTGGCCCAACACATCCTACGAGCCGCCAATCACAATCTGTATGACTTAGGGAAAATGACCATCGCACAGCTGACCACCAACTTCAAGGGGATTGGCGAGGCCAAAGCGGTCACCATAGCGGCTGCGATGGAGTTGGCTCGCCGTCGGGCACGCTCGGAAGCGCCTGAACGAGAAAGCATCGGAAATAGTAGGGATGCTTACTTGATTTTCTATGCCCTGCTTTGCGACCTGCCTCATGAGGAGCTATGGGTGGCCACCCTCAACCGCAACAACAAGGTGATCAACAAGGTCAAGATCAGCCAAGGCGGCATCTCCCAGACCGTCGTCGATGTACGTCTGATCTTGAGAGCCGGTATAGACTCCTTCGCCTCGGGCTTGGTGCTTTGCCACAACCATCCCTCTGGCAACCTTCGCCCCAGTCGGGAGGATGACCGACTGACCGAACGGGTGAAAGAGACCGCCAAACTCATGGAGATGACCCTTTTGGATCATATCATACTCTCCAACGCAGGCTATTATAGCTATGCGGATGAGGGAAAGCTCTGAGCGGCTTGTCCGAATCTCTGCTTGACACATGTGAGGAGATAACGGGATTTAATGTATCTTTGCTGCACAACAGCGAAGACATAATTTAAAAGAAGATGAACAACGAATTTCTCCAGACAGAAGAAAAGATCGTCACGATGCTGAAAACGGTGTACGACCCAGAGATCCCCGTGAATATCTATGATTTGGGACTGATTTATAAAGTAGATATTGACGAGGAGCGTAACGTACGGATAGACATGACCTTGACTGCCCCCAACTGTCCGGCGGCAGACTTTATCCTTGAGGATGTACGCCAGAAGATCGAGTCGATCGACGGGGTGAAGTCGGTAGAGGTCAACTTGGTCTTTGAGCCAGAGTGGGATCGCGACATGATGACCGAGGAGGCTAAGCTGGAATTAGGTATGCTCTAAACCGGAAAGTATCAGATGGCGAACAACGGGAAGAAGATCTTTTTTGCCTCGGATGCCCATTTAGGGGCTCGTTTCCACACCGACCCATTGGCTGTCGAACGCAAATTGGTGCGGTGGTTAGACAGCATCAAGGAGGAGGCAGCGGCTATCTGGTTCCTGGGTGACATGTTCGACTATTGGTATGAATATAAATATGTCGTGCCCAAAGGACATGTCCGCTTCCTGGGGAAGTTGGCGGAGCTCTCCGATCGAGGCGTGGAGATCCATTTCTTTACCGGCAATCACGACATCTGGATGTTTGATTACCTGCCCAAGGAGATCGGGGCGGTGATCCATCGCGATGTACTGACCATCGACCTGTTGGGCAAACGTTTCTTCTTGGGGCATGGCGACGAGGTGGACGACCGTAGCAAAGCTTTTTGCTTGATGCGCAAACTGTTTCGTAATCGTTTTTGCCAATGGCTCTATGCAGCCATACATCCCCGTTGGTCGTTCGCTTTTGCTTTGGGATGGTCATTGAGCAGCCGCAAGAAGGGTTTGGCCCTACCCGAGGCGGAAGACTACCAAGGAGAGGCCAACGAATATTTAGTTCGTTTCGCCAAAGACTACCTGCTCACACATCCCGACATCAATTTCTTCCTCTTTGGCCACCGCCACATCCTACTCGACTTGATGCTGAGTCGCACCACACGCCTATTGATCGCCGGCGACTGGATGCGCCATTGCTCCTACATTGTCTGGGATGGCGAGTCGCTCTATCTGGATCAATTTGAGCCAGAGGAATAACCCCTCCCTTCGCTTGTAATACAATTGTAACACAATTGTCATATCCCATAAACAAGCACGCTATATATTTGTCTCACATTCTGTTTTACCCATTTAAATAGGCACTATGAACTGCAAAAAGATGATTGCTTCCTTGCTTTTATGCGTAGGATGCTGCTGCGCCACCGCGCAAAACAACTTGTCAAAAACGTTTTCTTTCCTGACGGAAGATTCGGTCGCTGAGAACGTTAACCAAGACGCAGAGTTGCTGGAGCAACTGCGCAACATGCCCAACATTGAGGTAGGTAAAGGTGTCACCTTCCAGCCACGCAACAAATTGTATAAGATGACCATGCGCTTCCGCATGCAGAACCTCTTGGCCATGGACTTCGATGAGGATTTCTCCTTGCAGACCACCGAGGCACGGGTGAAGCGTCTGCGCCTGCGTTTCGATGGTTATATCTTCTCACCCAAGTTGCTCTACTCGATTCAATTAGGCTTTACGCCCTACGATGCGAAGACCTTGCCTAACGGCAATACCAACATCGTGCGCGACGCAATGATCTACTACATGCCAAACTCCACGTGGAACATTGGCTTCGGACAGACCAAGATCAAGGCGAACCGAGCCAGAGTCAACTCCTCCAGTGCCTTGCAGTTTGTCGATCGAAGCATTGTCAACTCCGAGTTTAACCTCGACCGAGACTTCGGTTTCTTTGGTGAGTTCTATAAACCGATCGCCGGTGATTTCAACTTGGCGGCGAAAGCCTCTATCACGTTAGGCGAGGGTCGTAACTGGGCTACCGGAAGCAACACCGGTTTCGCCTATACCGGTCGTCTGGAGCTTTATCCCTTTGGCCGTTTCAAATCATTGGGCGATGTGGCCGAGGGTGACTTCGAGCGGGAATCGACCGTGAAGGTACTTCTGGCCGGTGCCTACTCCTACAACGACAAGACAACACGTCTGCAAGGACAGAACGGAAGTATCCTGCCTAATGGCGAGACACGCAACCTGCATGCCTATTTCGTGGATTTCATCCTGAAATACCAAGGATTCGCCTTCTATACAGACTTTATGGGACGTTCCACAGATGCGCCTCTCTTTGCTTCGGATCCAGAGATCTGCATCTATAAAGGAAATGGCGTGAATGTGCAGACCTCTTATCTCTTCCCCTCCAACTGGGAGATCGCCCTGCGTAACTCCATTATGTTACCGGCCAAAGAGATACAGCCCATTATCGGCTACAAGAACTACAACCAAACGACCCTTGCGGTCACGAAGTACCTCATCGGCCATAGCTTGAAAATCCAAGCCGATGCCTCTTACAACACGAAGCGGGATGCGCTCGATCCCTACAACCGTTGGCAGCTTCGCTTCCAAGTGGAGTTGGGACTTTAATATCCTTCCCGTGTCCTGCCGGGCTTGCCCCGGCATCTCATCCTGTCCAATGAGTAGGGACGCAACGTGTTGCGTTGATGGAGTGATAATGGGATTGCGGGTCAATGCCCGCAATGACATGAGTCTATTTACAGCCAGTAGAAATATAGCGTGCTACCGCTTTGCGAATAGAATGCAGTCCGAACTGCTCTGGACATAAAGCTTCGGGGGCGAGCACAATCGCCTCCGAGGCATCATCCGCCACCACTACCCCCTCAAACGAATCGACCTCTCCTTCAAAAAAAGCATCCAAGGTGTGTACCACGAAACCAGAGAAGGTGTAACGGTTGGGCAACGAGAAGAGATAACGAAACGACCGCAAGGTCAGGCCGGTCTCCTCCCTCACCTCACGCTGCAGGGCCTCCTCAAGCGTCTCATCCAGTTCGGCGAAGCCTCCGGGCAGATCCAATGTACCCTTCGCAGGCTCACAGCGACGGCGGACAACCAACAGCCGCCCCTCTCGATCCCGGATGAAACAGGCCACCGACGAAGAGGGATTCAAGTAATAGACAAAACCACAGTGACCACAACGCTTCGAGCGTGCGTCATTCACCGTGAAATCAGCAGACCCACAGCGTGGGCAATACTGAAACGCATGTAAGGGATGATCCATCATACACTACTACCCTAATAAAAAAAGCACCCTTCCGGAATGACCTCCGAGAGGGTGCTATAATCACTGAAAAATAATTTTAGAACTCCAAAGTGGGATCTTGAACCTTAACTTCCCAACCCAATGCGCTGGCACCCAAAACAGCAGCGTCTGCCTCTTTCAATTGAGAGAACAACACTTTCGTCTTGCCTGCGAACACTTTCAACATGTTCTTATCCATCGCACGCTTGATCGGGTTCATGATCAAATCGCCAGACTTAGCCAAACCACCGAAGAGGATGATTGCCTCCGGGCTTGAGAAAGCCACGAAGTCAGCGAATGCCTCACCCAACATCGTACCTGTAGCCTCGAAGATCTCCAATGCGATCTTATCATTCTTCATCGCTGCGTCATATACATCCTTTGAGGTGATCTCATCCGGATCCAAATCACGCAATACGCTCTCATCCTTACGGATCTCCAAGTACTCGCGTGCCGTGCGTGCCACACCCGTAGCAGAAGCGTAAGCCTCCAAACAGCCCTGACGACCGCAACCGCACAGACGACCGTTGTTACGACGCATGATCACATGACCTAACTCACCAGCAAAACCGTCATGGCCATAAACCAAGTTACCGCCAATCACGATACCACTACCAACACCTGTACCGAGCGTGATAACGATGAAGTCTTTCATACCACGAGCCGCACCGTAAGTCATCTCACCGATAGCCGCTGCGTTCGCGTCATTCGTCAAAGCGACAGGAATACCACCAATCTTCTCGCTAATCAACTGAGCCAAAGGAATTTTACCCTTCCAAGGCAAGTTCGGCGCAAACTCAATACAACCATTAAAGAAGTTGCCGTTAGGTGCACCTACACCTACGCCCTTGATCTTATCCGGGCCACCAGCTTGATCAATGATGCCATTCAAACCATTCGCTAACGCTTCTACGTAATCGTCAATCTCCGCATACTTACCCGTCTTGATCGCTCCGCTATACAAGATAGTACCTCTTGCGTCAACTACTCCAAAAACAGTGTTGGTACCGCCTATATCGATACCTACTACATAAGGCTTCTCCATGATTTTATCTTTAGGATTAATAATGATTTTAATGTTTTAGCGTAGCAAATATAGTAGGTTTGATAGAAGTATCCATAGAAAATGGCAAAAAAATTACCCTCACTGCCTATTTTCTATGCAGGAGGGTATTTCTTATGTTAAGCAACATTGTTATAGAATCAATATTTCCCTTCTAAGGGTAAAATCTCAATCCAGTAGTCGTCCGGATCATGGATGAAGTAGAGCCCCATCGCCTCATTCTCGTAGCAAACCGCACCCATCGCCTTGTGGTAAGCTCTGGCCTCGTCATAGTCACCTCCCACACGGAAACAGAGATGGCTCTCGTTATCGCCCAACTCATAGGCTCCCTCCTTATCCCGGAGCCAGGTCAGCTCCATCAAGAAGCTCGTCGTCTCGTCAGTCAGATACACCAAAATGAACGAACCATCCTCTGCCTCTTTCCGGTGATGCTCCTTCAAGCCCAAGGCTTGCGCATAAAAAGCGATGCTTCGCTCCAAGTTTGTCACATTAATGTTGAAATGATCAAATCTTCCTTTTACCATATTCGTCTCTTTATACCTTATTATATATACGATTCAAAAATTCTCATTCATAACTCATAATTCTCCCCCGGCTCTCCTAACAAAACGAACCGGGTCTTTTTGCTTTCGGCATAGGGTTTGAAAGGAGCCACCTTCTGCGGCTGTGCCCAGAAGTGCATCGGGACAAAACAAGAGGTCGGGATCCGATCCAGGAACTGGCGAGCACCTCGCATGAAGTCGCCACCCATACGGGGATCGACCGGGAACATCGCCAAGTCTAACCGAGGGGCCAACTGCGCCAAGTCATTCAACT
>CAMGEM010000141.1 GCA_946055095.1 uncultured Parabacteroides sp.
TGTAATTCATATTTTGTCATTACCTTTGTCGTCACGCAGCCTGCTGGTCTGTCGCTCGCTCGTCAGGGCGTGAGGAAAGTCCGGGCAACACAGGGCACCATACTTCCTAACGGGAAGCTATTCGCAAGGATAGAGTAGTGTAACAGAGAATAACCGCCGACTTCGGTCGGTAAGGGTGAAAAGGCGAGGTAAGAGCTCACCGGTCTCGTAGTGATAGGAGATGCTGTACGCCTTATGGGTTGTAAGGTCATGTATATCGGCGCATGTAGGGCGGCTCGTCCGATGCCGAGGGGTAGATCGCTAAAGCTTATCGGTGACGGTAAGACAAGATAAATGGCAGACACTTCCTTTTCCTTTGGGGGGAAGGAAGCACAGGACCCGGCTTATAGGCAGGCTGTTTTTTTATTTATATGTACCTTATAGACACCTATCATATATGCCTACACGGGATTCAGAGCAAGAGAATGTATCATTCGGAGAACGGATCGGGCAGCTCCTGACATGGGTGATCCATTTCGTCACCTACGACATTTGGCGAATTACCGAGAACGAGGTGAGTGGTTTGAAGGAGATTTATATCTATATTATCAAGACATTGATTCTCGCCTTTCGGGGTTTCATGGAAGAAAAGTTGCAAACCAAGGCATCGGCACTGACATATAGCACATTGCTTTCTATCGTTCCGATGCTGGCTGTTTTGTTGGGTATCGCCAAGGGGTTTGGGCTCCAGGCGACGGTGAGGGAGGAGTTGTATGACTATTTCCCGGGACATGTGATGGAGCTGAGCAAAGCCTTCGAGTTCGTGGAACGTTATTTGGTGCAGGCGCAGGGTGGGGTGATCTTGGGTGTTGGCTTGATCTTCTTGCTTTACACGGTGGTGAACTTGATCTCGTCCATTGAGGATACGTTTAATGAGATTTGGCAGATCCAGAAGTCTCGTCCTTGGTATCGACGGGTATCTGACTACTTGGCGCTATTCGTGATCGTGCCGGTCTTGATGACCGCTTCAAGTGGTTTGTCGATCTTTATGGGTACCCTGCAATCCTCTTTCATCGGGCAATATCTTTTCTTGACACCTGTCACGGAGTGGGTGTTGAAGATGGTTCCCTTCGTGATCACCTCATTGTTGTTTACGGGGTTGTATCTTTTCCTGCCAAATACGAAAGTGCGTTTCTTGAATGGGCTGATCGCAGGTATGATCGCAGGGTGCGCATTCCAGCTTTTCCAGAATTTATACATCAGCGGACAGATATGGGTGAGTAAGTATAATGCGATCTACGGTAGTTTCGCGGCTTTGCCCTTATTGTTGCTGTGGTTGCAGCTGTCATGGCTGATCTGCCTTTTCGGGGCGGAAATCGCTTTTGCCTCGCAGAATGTGCGTAAGTTCAGCTTCGAGCGAGACAGCCAGCACATCAGCCGTCGCTACAAGGATTTCTTGACCTTGTTGATCGCCTCACTGATCGCTAAGCGCTTTACCGAGCAGCAGCCTCCCTACACGGCGGATGAGCTCTCGACCACCTATCGCATCCCTATCCGATTGACTTCGCAGATCCTCTTTCAGCTCAAACGGTTGGGCATTATCAACGAGGTGAACTATGGCGTGGATGAGCGGGTGATTCATTATCAGCCGGCGATGGATATCCATCAGCTTACGGTGAGCTACCTGCTGGACAAGATGGATCGGGAGGGATCGGAGGATTTCAAGATTGACACGGATCGGCTGTTCAGCCCGGAGTGGAAAGCGCTGCTGAAGACCCGTGAGGATATGATGCGGGCGGGAGCGCATATCTTGTTGAAGGATTTGTAGGGCGGGTATGGAGAAGAGGAATCGAACGGATTTGACGCAAGGAGAGGTGTGGAAGGTGATCTTGCGCTTCGCTTTCCCGCTATTGGTGGGCAACCTGTTGCAGCAATGTTATAACTTGACGGACAGTGTGATCGTGGGGCAGTGTTTGGGTAAGGAGGCTTTGGCGGCTGTTTCCGCCTCTTTTTTTATCTATTATTTTGTGATCTCGTGGGTGATTGGCATCGGCAGTGGCACGTCGGTGGTGATCTCGCAATTTTTTGGTGCGAAAGACTATGACAAGGTGCAGCGGGCTTTCTCCTCTTTTTTCATCTTTATGTTGGGGGCGGGGGTGCTGCTCTCGATTACGGGCATGATTTTAGCGGAGCCGCTGTTTGAGTTGACGCATACGCCGGAGGAGGTGATCCCTGAGGCCGTCGCCTATTTTCGCATCTATATTGGGGGCACCTTCCTGTTTGTCTGTTTCAATAGCGTGATCTCTATCTTGCGTGGTGTGGGAGAATCGGTGCGTCCGATGCTCTTTATCCTGCTGACCACGGTGCTGAACGTTGTGCTTGACCTGCTGTTTATTGTCGTCTTTGAGTGGGGTATCGAAGGGGCGGCAAGGGCTACGGTGGTGGCGCAGGGCATTGGTATGTGTGTGGGCTTGGCCTATGTCAATAATCAGCATCCGCTCTTCTCTATCCGCAAGCGAGACTTGGTGTTTGATGCGACACTCTTCAAGGAGGGGTTACGCATCGGTTTGCCTACGAGTGCGCAGCAATGCGCGATCTCGTTGGGATTGATGGCGTTGTTGGGCATCGTGAATAGTTTTGGTACGGACACGCTGACGGCCTATGGAGCGGCAGGCAAGATAGACACTATCATTAATCAAGCGATCTTGACCCTTTCGAGCGCATTGGCAGCCTTCACAGGGCAGAACATTGGGGCGGGTCGTTTGGAGCGTGTGCGCAAGGGGGTGCGTTTTGCCATGCTGTTTAACATCCTGTTTGGTGCGGTCACTTTCGCTTCGGTTTACTTCCTGGGAGATCGCTTGATGTGTCTCTTCACGGATGATGCGGAGGTCATTCGCATTGGTTGGGAATACCTTTTGATCATGGCCGGCTTCTTTGTGGTGCATGGGGGATTGAACATCTATAATGGCGCTTTGCGAGGGGCTGGTGATACGCTCTTCCCGATGGTGGTCAGCATCACCTGCTTGTGGCTGATCCGTATCCCGTTGGCTTATGCCTTTAGCGCACTGTGGGGGCGTAGTGGCATCTGGTGGGCGATTGGCTGTAGCCTTTGTATCGGTTTGGTCGTGATCTATGTGTATTATCGCTTGGGAGGTTGGCGTAACAAGTCTGTGACCAAAAACGTCAGCTGATAGGCAAAGAAAAAGGCCGTTTCTTTGAGAGAAACAGCCTTCATGAGTTGCGGAGGCAAGACTCGAACTTACGACCTTTGGGTTATGAGCCCAACGAGCTACCACTGCTCCACTCCGCGATGTCGTTGCGATCATTCTCGATTGCGGGTGCAAAGGTAGGTATTGGTTTTGAAACTTCCAAATTTTCGTGCAAGATTTTTTTGTTTGTCGGCATTAGGGAAGAGTTTCTCAATTATTTTGCTACCTTTGTCGCACAAACAGAACAAATGGAGTTAAATAGATATGGAGAATATAGAATTACAGAAGATAGTTGACGGTTCGACCTTGACTGTCAGCCTTAAAGGACGATTGGATACGGCGAATAGCGGGGAGGTTTCTCAAGACTTATTAGGTTCCCTGAATGGCGTGAAACAATTGGTGCTCGACTTTACAGATTTGGTGTATATCAGTTCGAGCGGTTTGCGTATCCTGTTGCAGTTAGTGAAACAGTTGAAGGGGCAGCAAGGGGAATTGATCGTGCGTCATGTCTCCAAGGAGATCATGGACGTGTTCAAGATGACAGGTTTTAGCAGCTTGCTTAAAATAGAGGATTAATTGGTCGTCTTTCTTCTCGCTACCTCCTGCGTGCGGTAGCGAGAAGGGGAGATGCCCATCACATGCGTGAAGATGCGGCTGAAATAGGAGGCATCCTCGAAGCCTAACCGGGTGGCGATCTCGCTCAGCTTAAGGTCGGACAACTCGATATACTCGCACGCCTTCTGGATTTTGAGGCGTATATAATAATGTATAGGGGAGACACCCGTCTCTTTCCGGAAGAGCGCCGAGAAATGGGAGGGTGAATATTTAAAGTAGGTAGCCAGCTCCTCCAAGGTGAGGTTTTGGTGAATGTTCTCATTCATATAGTGGGTCACTTTGGCGATGAAGGGATATTCCTTCTGCGTGGGTATCGCGGAGTGGCGAAATTGCTCGATATACATAAATGAGGCCAAGAACTGATGGAGGCACATCGAGGCGTAGATCATATATTCCTTAATATAACCCATCGCAAAACAATTCAGAATTTCCTCAAATAAGTGGAGTCTATATTGGAGGCGGGAGTAATCACCCGGGAGGATCTCGACGGGGCCTGGCCGTTGAGGCAGGAAGCATTTGGCTAACTCCCCCTCGAAATGGAGCCAATAGATGGTCCAAGGATTATCCTCGTCCGCTCCGAATGCGTAAGGCACATGAGGCGGAATCAGGATGTATTGGTTGCGGTGGACGGTGAAAGTCTTTCCTTGGATGCTGTACCAACCTTCACCTTCGGTACAATAGATCAGCATGGCGTAATTTGTACCCTCGTTCTTCTGCACATAATGATACTTGACACGGGGAAAATAGCCTATCTTGCGCACATAGAGCGGAGCGATAAGCGGCTCCTTGCGATAGTCTTCCAATAACTTTTCGGGCATGGAAACCAAGCGTTCGCCCTTGAATCCTTCCTTGATCTTTGCCATGGTATATAATCGTAAGATTGTACAAGTAAATCGGAACAAATGTAGCATTCTTTTTGGATATGAAGGGCTACTTTCGCGATGAATTCAACGAAGGATAAGAAAATGAGGAAAAGCAATTACGATAAGTTTCCCGCCACGCCCACAGAGGGAAGGTTGTGGAAAGGCTGGGAGGCCATCTTGACACAGTGGGCTGCGGTGCGTGCTGAGCAGGGTGAGGCACGACAGGTTTGGGTCGTGGAGTGTTATCAAGGCGTGCACATGGAATCGCTGCGGGCAGCCTTGGAGCGGTTGGCTCCAGATCGCCTGATCGAATCTGACACCCTTTTCAAATCTGCGGAGGAGATCGAGCGGATGACCTATCCCTATGTCACCGATGACCGGCTCTTTGGCTACCGGGCACGTTTCACCTATGCGGATTTCTTTGATCAGGAACGGCTGGCCGCTTGCCGCAAGGACTTGAAAGAGGAGCAGGGTTGGACCATTCTCTTTGGCCATGGTGCGGCGGAGGTAGTGGATGAGCCCAGTTTGCTCGTCTATGTCGATATGGCTCGCTGGGAGATCCAGCTACGTAGTCGTCGGGGTGAGATCGAGGGCTTGGGCGTGCATAACCGGCAGGAGCCGCCCTCGGCGCATTACAAACGGGGCTATTTCGTGGATTGGCAGGTGTGTGACCGCTTGAAGAAACGGCTTTTGCCGAAGGTGGATTACTGGTTAGACACGCATCAGGAGGAGGCTCCGAAGCTGATCGAGGGAGAGACACTGTTGCGTGGTTTGCGGCAGACGGCACATCGTCCCTTCCGTGTAGTGCCCTTCTTTGACCCGGCTCCATGGGGTGGGCAGTGGATGAAGCAGGTCTGTGGCTTGGATCCGGAACCCGCGAACTATGGGTGGTGTTTCGACTGTGTGCCAGAGGAGAACAGCCTGTATCTCTCCGTGCAGGGAGAGCTGTTTGAGATTCCTTCCAATGATTTGGTCTTTGCGGAGACCCGTGCGCTGCTGGGTGGTCCGGTGGAGGCACGCTTCGGACAGGATTTCCCGATTCGTTTTGATTTCTTGGACACGATGGGGGGTGGCAACTTGAGTTTACAGGTGCATCCCACCACGCAATATATTCGGGATACGTTTGGCATCCCTTACACGCAAGACGAGAGCTACTACCTGTTAGATGCAGAGGAGGGAGCAACGGTCTATTTGGGCTTGCGTGAGGGAGTCAATCCCGAGGAGATGATCGCCGCTTTGGAGGAGGCACAACGCACAGGAGAGGCTTTTGATGCGGAGCGTTACGTCAATCGCTGGCCGGCAAAGCGGCATGATCACTTCTTGATCCCGGCGGGTACGATCCACTGCTCTGGTGCGGGAGCGATGGTGTTGGAGATTAGCGCTACGCCGAGTATCTTCACCTTCAAGCTCTATGACTGGGGACGCTTGGGATTGGATGGGCTGCCTCGTCCGATCAATATCGGACATGGATCAAAGGTGATCCAGTGGGAGCGTCAGACCAACTTCTGCCGTCAGCACTTGGTGAACCAAGTGGAGGTGATCGCCGAGGGCGAGGGTTGGCGTGAGGAACGCACGGGCTTGCATGAGAATGAGTTTATCGAGACCCGTCGCCATTGGTTCACGGAGAAGGTGGAGCATGACACGGATGGAGGTGTACAGGTGCTGAACGTGATCAAAGGCGATGAGCTGATCGTGGAGAGCCCTACGGGTGCTTTCGAGCCATTCGTGGTGCATTATGCGGAGACCTTTATTATTCCTGCCTCGGTGGGTGCCTACACGATTCGTCCTTATGGTACGTCAGTGGGTAAGTATTGTGGCACGATCAAGGCGTATGTCCGTTTTCGTTCATAAATTCAATCGGAGGAGCGTATGAGAGATTATAGAGCCGATCAACGAGTGGTGATGACGTTGGATGCCGGAGGTACGAATTTTGTCTTCTCGGCGATGCGGGGAGGAGAGGAGATCGTAGAGCCTGTGCATCAGTCTGCCTGTGTAGATTCGCAGTCACGCTGTTTAGCGCAGATCGCAGCAGGATTCCGGGCGGTGAA
>CAMGEM010000142.1 GCA_946055095.1 uncultured Parabacteroides sp.
CGTAAAAGGCTCATGCTGTCTTTTCTTTGATTCTCGAACCAAACAAAGCATAGTAGAGCATCACCAGCTCGCAAAGAATGACAATCAACCATGTCCATTGCCATGAGCCACAGGCGTCTGCCCACACACCTTGCAGCACGGGGAATACCGCACCACCGAACACGCCCATCATAAACACACCTGAGGCTTTCGACGTGTATTGTTTCAACCCTTCGACCGCCAGCGTAAAGATGCAGCTCCACATCACGGAGTGACATAAGCCTACGGATACCAATACCCAAAGGTTATTGGTCAGGATAGCGATCAGCGTGAGCAAGATAGCGATCGTGGTGGTGGCGATTAGCAAAAGACGCGGAGAGATCCGGTCAAAGAAACTAAACGTTAACCTGCCTACCATAAATCCACCCCAATAAAGCGTGGCCAACAAAGCGGGTATGCCCAGATCCAATCCCCACCAGACCAGGTGTTCCTTTCCGAAGAAAGATAATCCCTTGCCTGCATCTATCAGCTCCATGGCGTGCAAATTGACATTGACCCCGATCGACACTTCGGCCCCCACATAGAAGAAGATGGCTACCACCCCCAGTGTGAGGTGACGGAACGACCAAATGCTACGCACCAGTCTCTCCCCACCGACTGCCCGTGTCCCTTGGATGTCTGGCAGGTGTAAACGGGAGGTCACGACCGTGGTCAAAACGATACAAAGCGTGATCATCAAGAAGGGAAGCAATAACTGGTTGGCTGTTACGCTCTCCAATGCTACTCCCGCAAAAATGACTCCCGTCACAAAGAAAGGTGCGATCGTGGTGCCGAAGGAGTTGATGGCGCAGACGATGTTCATACGTTGCACGGGTTGCGTACCGGGCAGTTCATAAGCAGCGATATAGGGATTGATGACCACTTGAAGCAAGGCGGCTGAGGTCCCCATCAAGTAAGAACCAAACAGGAAGATAAAGTAGCCAAGAGGGATGTGATCTGCAGCGAGCTGTATGCCATAATCCCCATAGTGCACCGCAACCCACGAGGAGAGCGCATAGCAGAGCAGTCCGCCAACCATGACGGAGAGGGCACGCAACAAGGTCGTCTTATACCCATGCCTGTTTATCCATTTCCCTCCCAACGAACTGTTGAGCAAATAGCCCAAGAAAAAGAAAAACGAGATCAACGTGGTCAGCGTATTCTTCAATTCTTCTGCATGCGAAAGAAAGGCTATTTTCAACGGCCCTTGGAATTGCCCATTGACCGTGGTCAAGAATCCTACGATGAAGTAGATGAAAGTCAGGACCGCGAACGGTCCCAGACTATTTGGCTTTTGTGCATTCATGAGACAAAGGTTTTTAGCTGCGTTTATGACAAGATACTCTCCAATGTACGCATAGCTCCTTGCCGCTTGATCGCTTCCACCATCTTCAGATAAAGTGAAGTGAAGGCCTCAGACGCTTTCAGGTTGACAGCTTGAAAGGCGGAAAGGGAAAGGAAATCCAACGGCTCATCGCTTGCTATCAACCGTGCGTCCTCCGCTGTCATCCATGGATCGTTCACCTCGTAAGCCGTGCCATGGTCATCTACTTTATATTTCAGGTAATGACGATAGGCCGCTATCAGGTAGGCTTGGCGAGTAAGGTCTGCCCCATCATGGATCATCTTGCCGAGGTTGGGCATGATATAGACGGGGAACTTGGAGATGCCATCGAAACAGAGGCGTGCCACCTGGTCACTAACGGAACGGTTGCCGAAGCGTTCAATCAATGTCTGTTTATACACAGCAAGGTCGGTATTGCCCGGAGCAGGTACATACGGTGTAATATCTACATCCATGAATGTCCGCACCAACTTATGGATGCGCTCATCCCGCATAGCCTCATCCACCTTGCGGTATCCACCCAGGAAGGAGGGATAAGACAACAAGGTATGTGAAGCATTCAGCAAACTGAGCTTCATGTTCTCGTAGGCCGTCACGTTATCGGTAAACTCAACACCCACCTTTTCCCAAGCGGGACGACCGGCAATAAAGTTGTCTTCCACAACCCATTGGATGAAATCTTCGCAATAGACCGGAGCATTGTCTGCGGTACCGTTCTTTTCATTCAGGCGGACAATATCCTCGGGGCGTGTGGCAGGCGTAATACGATCCACCATGCTGTTGGGGAAAGTGACATGCTGCTCCACCCAGGCCGCTAATTCCGCATCCTGTGCCTGAATAAAGGAGGTAAAGGCACGGTAAGCCGTGTTGCCATTGTGTTGCAAGTTGTCGCAGGAAAGGATGGTGATCGGTCCGTTCCCGTTAGCCTTGCGACAACGCAAACCCTCTGCCACATAGCCAAACACGGTTTGAGGCTCAGCCGGATGCAGCAGGTCATGTTTCACCTGTTCGTTATCCAACATGAACTTACCGGTAGCTTTCTCGATATTGTAACCGCCTTCGGTAATGGTCAGCGTAATGATACGGATATCCTTGTGGGCGATCTTGTCGATCACCGCTTTCGGATCTTCCATCGCCCAAAGCAACTCTACTAATGAACCGATGCGATAGGTCTCATCCTTGCCGTTGCGTCCACAAACAGTCAGGGTGTATTCACCGGATTGTGCTTTCAAGGCTTTGTATAAACGTTCATCACTGGGCAGGAGCATGGCTCCGCAGATGCCCCATTGCCGTTGAGTGTCATCGGCCAGTAAGCGATTGGTGTAATACTCCTCATGCGCACGGTGGAAATTGCCTACACCGATGTGCAAGATACCTGGTTTCACTTGTTCACGATTGTAATTGTAAGAAAAGACTTGTGTCTCCATGATGTTGTTGTTTGAATGATTATTACTTGATTATGTATCGCAAAAATAGCGTACCCGACAGCATCAGGATCGGAATATTTGCCGCATTTCTCTGGGAACGTTCGCGGGAACGTTCCCAAAATCTGCAAACGTTCTCATTCGTTAGGAGATATGGTTCCATTCTCGTATATTTGTGGGAATTTTGTTTATCACAAAGACCCACATGAAGCACATTACGATTAAAGACATAGCCAATTATCTGTCTATATCCGTTTCGACCGTCTCCCGTGCCTTGATAGACGATAAGAACATTCGCCGGGAAACCAAGGAGAAGGTGTTAGAAGCCGCTACTTTATTGGGCTACAGGCCTAACCCCGTAGCCGCTAATTTGAAATATGGCCGTACAAATACCATTGGGGTGATTATACCCGAAGGGATAACCCCGTTCGCTTTGCAGATCATTAGTGGCATCCAAAGTGTGCTTTACCCCAAAGGGATCAAAGTGATCATCGCCGAATCAAGCGAGGATGCCGGCAAGGAGTTGGAGAATCTCCGGATGATGGAACGCTTCATGGTGGATGGCATCCTCATCAACCTATGTAGCTATAAGGCCAATAAAGAGGAGTACCTGCGCCTGCGTAAGGCTGAAATGCCCATGGTGTTCTACGACCGTATTCCTCATGGGTTGGATGTATCACAGGTAATCGTGGATGACTATAAGAAAACCTTCTTCCTGATAGAGCGACTTATCCGCAGCGGTCGCAGGCAGATCGCCCATATACAAGGGCCGGATGATATATACAATTCCGTGGAGCGTTTCAGGGGATACAAAGACGCATTGGCTAAGTTCAACCTACCTTTCCGGGAGGAGCTGGTCGTACAGACAGGGATGACATTCAACGATGGGGTGCGTGCTGCGGACCTATTATTGTCCAGGCAGGTGGAGTTTGATACAATCTTCGCATTTACCGATGTGCTTGCTATAGGAGCGATGAATCGTTTGCGGGAATTGGGCAAAAAGATTCCGGAAGAGGTGGGCATTGCCAGTTTTTCGGGAACGGAACTCTCCACCATCGTCTATCCGCAATTGACCACGGTGGAACAACCCCTGTTTGAGATGGGGAGAACTGCCGCATTGCTAATCTTGGAACGCATTAACGATTTCACATCCCCCTGCCGCTCCGTGGTGTTGGACGCAGCCATCAAAATGCGTGCCTCGACAGATTCCAAAGAGTGCTGATTTCGAGACGACACAGGCATTAAAAACCCCCGACTCCATGCTGGGAATCGGGGGTTCTCCTACTTATATCCTAATTGGGATTAATAGTTCTGCTTCATCGGCTCGAAGTAGGCCTGCGGATGCGCACATGCCGGGCAAGTTACCGGGGCCTTCTTGCTCTCGATCACGAAGCCACAGTTGCGGCACTGCCACAAGATTGCCTCATCCTTCTCGAATACCTTGCCGTCTTGAACGTTCTGCAACAGCTTGCGGTAGCGCTTCTCATGCTCAGCCTCCACCTTAGCGACCATGCGCCAAACTACTGCGATTGCCTTGAAGCCCTCCTCCTCAGCGATGTCAGCGAACTGGGGATAAAGATCTGCCCACTCCTCGTTCTCACCATCAGCGGCTGCAGCCAAGTTCTCTGCGGTCGTGCCTACCTTGCCAGCGGGGAAAGCGGCTGTGATCTCTACCATGCCACCCTCCAAGAACTTGAAGAAACGCTTAGCATGCTCCAACTCCTGCTCTGCTGTCTCCATGAAGATGCCGGCAATCTGCTCGAAACCCTCTTTCTTCGCTGCCTTAGCGAACATCGTATAACGACTACGAGCTTGTGACTCACCCGCAAAAGACTTCAACAAATTTTGCTCTGTACGTGTACCTTTCAAACTTTTTTCCATATCGCTTAATTTTTAATGTAAAATAGATGATTCTAATGTTTTGTATGGCAAAGATATGGTTTTACACCGAATAACACATCACATCTGCCTTTAATAATATCTATGTTCTAATAAACTCCATTTATTTAATAGCGAAAAAGGGGAAATATACCCTATACCTTATTAATTTGCATTAACTTCGCGACTTCAAATAACAACATTTTAGGCAAAAAGATTTATGAGAAACAGGTTTGACTTTCAGCCCAAGCTATTCGCTACGCTGAAAAATTACTCGAAAGAGAAATTCATGACTGATTTGATGGCCGGTATCATTGTGGGTATCGTGGCATTGCCCCTTGCCATCGCATTTGGTATCGCTTCGGGTGTCAGTCCGGAAAAGGGTCTGATCACCGCCATCATTGGAGGCTTCTTGGTCTCTTTCCTCGGCGGAACGAACGTGCAGATTGGTGGTCCTACCGGTGCGTTCATCGTGATTGTGTATGGTATCATTCAGAACTTCGGCATTGAAGGATTAGCGATCGCTACGGTCATCGCCGGTATCATCCTCTTGGTGATGGGTGCGTTGAAGTTAGGTACGGTGATCAAGTTCATCCCCTACCCGATTGTCGTAGGCTTTACGAGTGGTATCGCCTTGACCATCTTCACCACGCAGATGAAAGATCTTTTCGGCTTGACGATGGATAAGGTGCCCGCAGATTTCATCTCCAAATGGATCGCCTATTTCGGTGCGGCTCACACCGTCAACTTCTGGGCTTTTGGTGTTGGCCTGCTCAGCATCTTGTTGATCGCTCTCACGCCGAAGGTGACGAAAAAGATCCCTGGCTCTTTGGTGGCTATCGTGGTGATGACGATCGTGGCTTATCTCCTGCGCAATTATGCGGGTATCACTGCCATCGAGACGATTGGCGATCGCTTCACGATTGACGCTTCCCTGCCTCAACCCGAACCGATTCGCTTTGATATGAATATGATTAACCTGTTGCTCCCCTCAGCCTTCACGATCGCTATCTTGGGTGCGATCGAGTCGTTGCTCTCCGCTACCGTAGCTGATGGTGTGACAGGTGACAAACATAACTCCAACACGGAGTTGATCGCCCAGGGTGCGGCCAATGTGATCGTACCGCTGTTTGGTGGTATTCCCGTGACTGGAGCGATTGCCCGCACGATGACCAACATCAACAATGGCGGACGTACCCCGATTGCCGGTATCATCCACGCCATTGTCTTGCTGTTGATCCTGCTTTTCCTTGGCCCCTTGACGAAGCATATCCCGATGGCTTGTTTAGCGGGTGTGTTGATCATTGTCTCTTATAACATGAGTGAGTGGCGCACATTCCGCTCGCTGATGAAGAATCCGAAGAGCGACGTATCGGTCTTATTGGTGACCTTCTTCTTGACTGTCATCTTCGATTTAACCATTGCGATCGAGATTGGTCTTTTGATCGCCATGCTCTTCTTTATGCGTCGTGTGGCTGAGACCACGCACGTCTCTGTCACAACCGATGAGATCGACTTGAGCGATGAGGGTGAGATCCATCACGACGAGGAGGTATTGCAGTTGGAGAAGGGTATTGAGGTATATGAGATCGATGGCCCGTTCTTCTTCGGTGTAGCGAATAAGTTCGACAGTGTGATGAAAAACATGGGTGACAAGCCGAAGATCCGCATCATCCGTATGCGTAAAGTCTCTTTCATCGACTCCACTGGCTTGCACAACTTGGAGAGCCTCTGGCGTTTGTCGAATGCCGAGCATATCCACATGATCCTCTCCGGTGTCAACGAACAGGTACATAAAGTATTGACGAAGTCTGGTTTCGATCAGAAGATCGGTGCGGAGAATAT
>CAMGEM010000143.1 GCA_946055095.1 uncultured Parabacteroides sp.
GCGCATAATCGCGAATGGAGATGAGAATAGAGCAGAATTATTCGTTGGCGGAACACAACACGTTCCACCTCCCGGTCAAGACTCGTTGGTTCATGGAGTATGCCTCGGAGGAGGAGCTGGGTCGCATCCTGAGGGATGAGTATTTTCAAGAGTGTTTCTCGCTGCATATAGGAGGGGGTAGTAATCTTTTATTTATCAATGATTTCAATGGTATTATCCTGCATTCGTGCATCAAGGGGATCACGTGCGTGAGGGAGACGGATGAGTCGGTCTTCCTGCGTGTGGGTGCCGCTGAGGTGTGGGATGAGGTGGTGGCTTACGCCGTTGAGCGGGGCTGGGGAGGCATCGAGAACCTCTCGCTGATCCCGGGTGAGACGGGGGCGGCCGCTGTGCAGAATATCGGGGCCTACGGGGTGGAGATCAAGGATGTGATCGAAAGCGTGGAGGCCTACAACCAGCTGACGTTCGAGAAGCGGGTGTTCAGTCGGGAGGCGTGCGCCTACGGCTATCGAGACAGCTTTTTCAAGGATGAGCAGCACGATCCCTATATCGTGACCTATGTGACGCTTCGCTTGGCCAAGCAGCCCGCCTATGTCTTGTCGTATGGGCAGCTGCGGGAGCTTCTGGGCGAGGAGCCGCTCTCTTTGCGCCGTGTGCGTGAGGCGGTGATCGCTACCCGGAAGGCGAAATTGCCCGATCCGGCTGTGCTGGGCAATGCCGGTAGCTTCTTCAAGAACCCGGTGATTCCGACCGCTCATTACGAGGAGCTGAAACGGCGCTATCCGGAGCTGCCGGGCTACCCCGTCTCCGAGCAGGAGGTGAAGGTGCCCGCTGGCTGGCTGATCGAGGCTTGCGGGTTCAAGGGTAAGCAACATGGCCCTGTGGGCGTGTATGAGAAGCAGGCGTTGGTCTTGGTGAACCTGGGCGAGGCCACGGGGCATGAGATCGCCTTGGTGGCTGAGAGCATCCGGGCGGCCGTGAACGATCGGTTCGGGATCGAGCTGATGCCGGAGGTCAAATATGTCAGTTAAATGAAAATCACTTTTTTAGGAACGGGCACCTCGACGGGAAATCCGGAGATCGGTTGCTCATGTGAGGTGTGCACCAGCCGTGATCCCCGGGATTGGCGACTGCGTGCCTCCGTCTTGGTGGAGGTGGCTGGCAAGCGGCTTTTGATCGATTGCGGGCCCGACTTCCGCTATCAGATGCTGCGGGCAAAGTGCTACCACTTGGATGCGGTCTTGCTGACGCATGAGCATTACGACCATGTGGGGGGATTGGACGACCTGCGTCCCTTCAGCCGGGAGAAGGATGTGGATATTTACACGGAGGCCAACGTGGTGGAGGCGATCAAGACCCGTATGCCCTACGTTTTCCGGGCGCATAAATACCCTGGCGTGCCCAACTTGGTGCTGCACACCGTGGGGTTGGCTCCCTTTGAGGCGGCTGGGGTTCCGATACAGCCGATTCGGGTGATGCACGCCAAGCTGCCGATCTTGGGTTTTCGCATCGGCGACTTCGCCTACCTGACCGACTTGAAATACCTCCCGGAGGAGGAGTTCGCGAAGTTGGAGGGGTTAGAGGTGCTGGTGGTCGATGCCTTGCGACGAGGTACGCACCTCTCGCATGAGGGGTTGGAGGAGGCGTTGGTCCTGATCGCCCGCATCCGTCCGAAGGAGGCCTATCTGACCCACATGAGCCATCGCATCGGGCTGCATGCGCAGATCGACAAGCAGTTGCCACCCCATGTGCATTATGCTTACGACGGGTTGACGTTGACACTGCCCGAACCTCTCTTTTAGTGTGTTCTGAAGGCGAAATAGGCACTTTTCTCTTCCCGAGTCGCCTCTAATTCGATTTGTACACCGGGCAGCAGGGGCTGTAGCCGCAGCGAGAGGCTATCCCTGAGGGGCTCTAACCAATGGGTCGTCAGGAGCGAATCGGGGATGGACGTAGGCAAGGGCCACTCTTGGAAGCAGCAAAGATGGCCCTCGTTGAAGAAGAAGGGGAGTGAAAGCCAAGGAGTGGCCGTCTCTCGCAACCTGTCGGCGGGGAAGAGTCGTTCGCTCGGCAGGAGCAATTGCAGGGGAGCGGAGGGGCTCTTGCGGGCTTGCAGCTGCTTGGCCACAGGGTCGGCCGTGCGTCGTCGCAGGAGCTGCTCGATGCTCTTTCGCACCAGTTGGCGCTGGTAGGAGGCCACGAAAATCCCTTGTTGATAATAGCAACCCAAGAAACGGCGGCCTCGCTCCGGGTAATAGCGCACGGGGATGGTCAGCTCCGTCTGTTCCTCGGCGGCAAAGGCATGGCAGGCATCAAGCCTTTTCCACAGTTGCCGGGCCTCTTGCGGGGTGAGCTGGGCCATCCAGAGCTCGCCCTCGGGGTAATAGATCAACGTGAAGGGGAGCCATGCGCCAATGCGCTCGGGCTGACAGAGCGGATTCTCTGGGAGGTAGGCCCGCAGCAGCCGTTCCACGTTGGGCAGTGTGGGCAGCATCAGCTCCAAGGTCTGTGGCTGATGCAGGCAGAGCACCGCTTGGGGAGGCGCTGGGATGAGCGTGAAAGGGTCTGTCTCGCCGACGGATTGGGCCGCCATGATCCGCTTGGATAGGGCGTGTATGCCCGTGAAGGCAACCGCTATCAGCAAGAGGATGAGGGCCATATCTCGGGGCGATCGTTTCATAAGGGATGTGTCTGGAAGTATTTACACCAAGGTTTCAACCCGCAGCTCTCGCACTTCGGCTTACGGGCCAAGCAGACATAGCGGCCATGCAGGATCAGCCAGTGGTGGGCAATCGGGATCAAGTGCTCCGGGATCTGTTTCACCAGCTCCCGCTCGGTCTGCAAGGGAGTCTTGCTGTTGGTGGTCAGGCCAATCCGGTTGGAGACCCGGAAGACATGGGTATCGACCGCCATGGCCGGTTTGTCGAACACGACAGAGGCAATGACATTGGCCGTTTTCCGGCCTACGCCAGGCAGTTTCTGCAGCTCGTCCACGTCGGAGGGCACCACGCCTTGAAACTCTTTCATCAACACTTGGGCCATGCCGACGAGGTGCTTGGCCTTGTTGTTGGGATAGGAGACGCTGCGAATGTACTCGAAGACCACCTCCGGGGTGCTGGCCGCCAATACCTCCGGGGTAGGGAAGGCCTCGAACAGGGCGGGTGTGATCTGATTGACCCGCTTGTCGGTGCATTGCGCGGAGAGGATGACCGCGATCAGTAGCTGATAGGGATTGGCATAGTGCAGCTCTGTCTCGGCCACGGGTACGTTGGCCTGAAACCAGTCGAGCACGCCTTTATATCGTTCTTCTTTTCTCATGGCTTTTTGTTTGCTATTTAGCGTGCGAAAGATAGTTTTTTTTGAGCGAATATGCAAGTGTTCGGCTTTTTCATCCCTAAATGAGGGGGAGAGTCGCTATTTCAGCAGGCCGACGCACTGCTTGCCTACATACAATCCTGCGAAAACGGCGATCAACCCCAGCGCATTGCTAAGCACGATGTTGAGCAGGGCTAATTTGGCCTCCCCGTTCCGAAAGAGGGCACTGGTGTCGAGCGCAAAGGAGGAGAAGGTGGTGAACCCGCCAAACAATCCGGTGAAGAGGAAAGCCCTTGTCTGGGCTGAAAAATGAAAGGCCTCCGCCAAACTCCAGCAGAAGCCAATGAGTAAAGAGCCGATCACATTGACCGACAAGATGCCCCAGGGGAAGGCGTGAGGCATCAAATGCTGCACCCATGAGGAGACCCCGAACCGAAGGCCTGATCCGATCGCTCCTCCTAACATCAAAAAGAAAACCTTGCACATACGGGTTAGTGTGTTTTTCCCCGGACTGGGTTAAAAGTCCGGGGAAAGATGGTAAATGATTTAGGTTTTCAATTTAATTGGCAGACTCAAACTGCCTCAGGAAACGAATGTCATTTTCTGAGAACATGCGTAAGTCTTTTACTTGGTATTTCAGATTGGTGATACGCTCGATACCCATGCCCAGTGCGTAGCCGGAATAGACCTTGCTGTCAATTCCGCAGTTCTCCAACACATTGGGATCGACCATTCCGCAACCGAGGATTTCCACCCAACCGGTACCTTTGCAGAAGGGACAGCCCTTTCCTCCGCAGATGTTGCACGAGATGTCCATCTCAGCGGATGGCTCCGTGAACGGGAAGTAAGAGGGGCGCAAGCGAATTTTTGTCTCCGGGCTGAACATCTCCTTGGCAAAATAGAGCAAGGCCTGTTTCAGATCGGCGAAAGAGACATTCTTATCGACGTAGAGCGCCTCTACCTGATGGAAGAAGCAGTGCGCACGATAGGAGATAGCCTCGTTTCGATAGACACGTCCCGGACAGATGATGCGGATGGGCGGCTGTTGCTTTTCCATCACACGGGTCTGTACGGATGAGGTATGTGTGCGAAGCAATACATCGGGGTTGTGTTGGATGAAGAAGGTGTCCTGCATGTCACGGGCGGGATGATCCTCGGCGAAGTTCAAGGAGGAGAAGACGTGCCAATCGTCCTCGATCTCCGGTCCCTCAGCGATGCTGAATCCTAACCGGCCAAATATATCGCAAATTTCTTTCTTGACAAGTGATAAGGGGTGTCGAGTGCCCAACTCGATGGGATAAGCTGTACGGGTTAAATCAATGTCGTCGTTGATCGTCTGTACGTTCTCGAAGCTTGCTTTCAGTTCGTTGATGCGGTTTTGGGTAGTCTCCTTCAATTGGTTCAGGTATTTGCCTACCTCTCGTTTTTGATCTGCCGCTACATTTCGGAAATCATTCATCAGCGCAGCGATCTCACCTTTCTTGCTGAGATACTTGATGCGCAAAGCTTCTAATTCCTCGGCGTTCGCCGCTTTCATTTGCTCTACCTCTTGCAGTAGCGCGTTAATTTTGTCGAGCATTTCTAACCAACTTTGTATTTAGTGTTGCAAAAGTACGCTTTCTTTTGGATATGGCAAGGCTTTCCCGTAGAAATTTGTAAAATTCTCCGCTTATAAACGACACTTCCGGGCAATCCCCCGATGAGGGAACTGTCCGGAAGTCTATCATAGGGGGTGATGAGAGCCCCTCTTATTGCTTTCCGAAGTGGTTGTAATCGACCGCTTGTCGCTCCCTGCGCACGCTCATCGTGGGGAACCAGAGGTCAGCTGGGGTCAACCCGCAGGCCTCGATCGCCTCGATGGCATATTCCAGCTTGCCGAAGTTGGCATCCACGTTGTTCGTACCGAAGGTGAACTTCAAGCCCCGATCCTTGGCCATCTGGATGATCTTGAAGCTGGGGATCTTGTAGCGGGGGTTGATCTCTAAGGCGATGTGATGCTGCTCCATCACGTCGAGCACCTTGTTGATCCGCTCGTCCGTCCAGTACTTGTCGTAGTCGGCCTGCATATCCTCGGGGATGTAGGTCGGGTTGGCATAGATGTCGGCCGGCTCGTTGGTCAGGATCTTCACGGTCTGATCCACGATTACATCCATGTATTGCTCTTTGCTGCGTCCGTCGTAATAGACCTCCTCGGCCCGATAGATACGACTGATGCGTCCCTTATCGACAATCGTCATGCCGTCGGTGAAGAGGTAGTCGAAGATGCCAAGTGCCTCTGGGGAGAACTGCGTGATCCAGCGACGGCCCTCGCCCTGCACACCAAACAGGAAGGGGTGATTCTTTACCTCGTTGTGGTAGTCATAGACCTCCTGGTCGTTGGCCAGCATACGGCCTACACCGCCCTCGCCCGCATTGGGAGCCACACCATAATTAATACCATAGTTCATGGAGAGGCCATGCGCCTGCTCCTTGGTGAGGCCACCTTTCAGGTGCACGTGCCAGTCGATCACTGGGAAATCCTTCTGCTGCAAGCGGATGATGGCATCGTTTTGCTCGTCGATCGCGGGCAACGTGTCGTTCGGATTCGTGGCATCAGCGGGCAATGCCGTGACGTGTAGGTTCTTGAAGGCGGTCTTACCTGTTTTGCCTACCAATGCGAATGCGCCCTTGCTCAGCAGCTGATCGGCATGATCCGACGAGCGGTAGGGCTGTGCGGGCTCCGTATAGCAAACCACATCCACCCCGTTGATGCTGACTGCGATGTTCTTTCCCCGTACGGCCATCTCGAAGTCGAACCAAGCCGTGTCAGTGGCCAACGAGCGATAGAGGTTGCGCACGTGGCTTAAGCTACCCGTCTTCGTGGAGCCGTCGATCGCCCCATTGTGAAACAAGACCTCGTAGCCCCCCTTGCCCGCTTGGGTATGGAAGAGCAGGGCCGATGTCGCTCCCGGCTCGGTGTAAGCCTGTCCGCTCAATGTGAAATTGGTGTAATCGCCCGGGGCCAGCAGGGTGTCGCCCGCTTGCACGCTGAGCTCCTCGCCCGTGACGGTTGAACCCTTTGCGCTGTCTTTCCAGCTGTCTAACGAACCGGTTTTTCCCTCCGATCCTCCGCAGGCCGTGAAGGCGCTGACGAGCAGGCTCAACGCCAAGCCATAGAGCGGAGCCTTGATGTAAGCAGAATGTTGCATGTG
>CAMGEM010000144.1 GCA_946055095.1 uncultured Parabacteroides sp.
TTAGTACCCTAACTCAAAGGGTTGATCGACGGCGGGAACACCTTCGGCCATCCATTTAGGCATCGGAGCACCTTTCAGGTAATGATCGAAGAATTGCGCCATACGCTTCTGGAAGTCCTTCTTGTTGGGCATCTTGGTCGGCCAGTGAGGCTCGCCTGTGTAGTTGAGCATCCAGCAGGTCTTGCCGAGACGCTTCATCGCTACAAAGAACTCGATGCCTTGATACCAGGGCACATGACCGTCCGCATCGTTGTGCATGATCAGGATCGGTGTCTGCACCTTATCCATCGAGAAGAGGGCGGAGTTGGTGAAGTAGCGCATCGGATGCGTCCAGGGCGTACCCCCTTGACGGCTCTGTGTGTGCTCATACTGGAAAGCACGTGCCAAGCCGGATCCCCAACGAATACCACCGTAAGCACTGAACATGTTCACCACGGGCGCACCGCTCTCAAAAGCAGCGAACAGGTTGGTGCGGGTAGCGAGGTAAGCGGTCTGATAACCACCCCAGCTATGTCCGCAAGCACCGATCTTCTTCTCGTCGATATAGCCGGTGTTGATCATGTATTGCACACCCGGAAGCACGCAGTTGTAGCAGCTCTCACCGGGATAGCCATCCCGATAATGGATGTCCGGATTGAAGACCACATAACCGTTGCTATTATAATAATGGTAGTCGATGGTCGAGCGGTGAGGCTCTGGCATACGGTAGTTGTTCAATGTCTCGGAGTTCTTCTCATAGAAGTTGACGATCAACGGATATTTCTTGTTCGGATCGAAATTAGCCGGTTTGTAGATAACGCCCTCCACTTTGCGGCCATCCAACGAGATGAAAGAGATCAACTCGGTCGTACCCCATGTGAACTTACTCTGCTGGGCGATGCCATCGGTCAGTTTCACGGATTGCTTGAAGGCCGTCGTTGAGTGATGCAGATCGGGGAATTGCGTGTAGTTCTCGATCGTATAGATCACGTCGTTCGTGTTTTTCGCCTTCTCGATCGTGCGCAGCATGTAGTCGCCACCGATCAACTTCTTCGGCGTAGATTTGCCATCGAGACGAGCCTCATAATAGGCGTAGCCCTTCGTTACCTCGTCGAAAGCCACGAGCAGTTGCGGTTGGCTAAGGTCGATCGTGCGAGCCTCCTTGTCTAAGTTCACTTGGTGATAGGAGCGTTTCGACGTGCGTCCATCTTTGGTCAGGTTCACAGGAGCCTTCGCACCTTGCGGATCAAACTGCCAGATGTCGTATTGGTCATAGATCAGCAACGCCTTGTCGTCGGCTGTCCAGCCGGCTGCCCCGTAGGAGCGAGGATAGTCAGGCACATCGTTCAACACATCCCAAGCGGCAAAGGTCTGTGGCGTGGTCAGTTTGTAGAGCGTGCCGTCCGCCATCGAGCGGGTGTACCAGCAGCTGTCGGTCTCTCCATACCAGTAAGCGTACTTGCCGGCAGGCGAGATGCGGTAGCGACCGTAATCGGCTGTGGCGAATGGCTTGCGGGCACCCGTCTCCACATTCACCGTATAGTAGTCGTTGCGGGTACGTCCCTCCCACATGGAGGAGAGTGAGTAGGGGGTAGAGGTGGAGAGCAGCGCGAAATCGCCATCGCCTTCGTTGGCTAATTGCAGATTCGGGACCTCCTTATCCGCCAACTGCACCAATGTACCTTTACCTATATTATATACGGCACGATAGTTCTTTTTCAGGTCTTGTGCCTTGTTGTAGTCCTGCACGGTATATTGCACCGGCTCGTTCCAGCTCCATACCTGTACGTTCGGACGGTTCTCCGCCAACTGCGTCGTGTCTTTCTGACGTGGCTCAGGGGAGGTGCCGAAGTAGAGACGTGTGCCCGTCTTCGAGAATTGCAGAGTGCCATGCTCGCTGATCACCCAATGAGCGGGGAAGGCTTGGTTGCCACGAGCGGCGATCTCCTTGGCGGGAGCCTGTTGCTCGGAGAGATAGAGCGTGAGTGCCTTGTAGGCGGAGTCCTTCTCGGCGCAATAGAGGAAGGCCAAGCGGTTGCCCTGCTCATCGAAGGCCACCTGGCGATACTCGCCTTTGCCTGCCTTGATCTGTTTCGGTTGTCCCTGCTCCGGATTCACGGTGAAGATACCGGCTTGGCTCGCGTCGGCACTGGTAAAGGTCAACATGCCGCTCTTCTTCGCGAACTGATAGGCGGTGACGGAGGGGAAGGTCAGCTGCTTGCTGCCATCCAAGGTGCGGACATAGAGTGTAGAGTCTTTGCGGCCTCGTTGGTAGGCGATCCAATCAGCGGCTTCCGCCACTTTGTAATTGCGCAACGAGTCGATCGTCTCGCTTTTGCCCTCTACGGAGCGAATGACTAACCGATCCATCGGCATCTTCTCCTTCTTGGTCTTACGCAACTTCAATGAATCGACTGTCTCCACAGCCGGAACCTCTTTCACCACCAAATAGCGGGAAGAGGAAGAGAACTGAAAAGCGGTAGCCGGACGGAAACGGGCTACCTCACCTCCCTTGGAGGCATAGAGCAATACGGTTGCGTTGCCCTCCCAAGGCTCCATGCGGCAGGCTACCCAGCGGCCATCGTCGGAGATGGCCTGCTGCGTGATTCTTTCCCACGCCGCTAAATCATCGACCGTCATCGCACGGTCGCTTGTTTGCGCCATGCCGGAGAGGCTTCCTCCCAAGCAGGCAGCAAGCAAAACATACTTCATCTGTTTCATACTATCTTGTCTATAAATCGAATCGGATTGATGCGCGAAAGTAACAATATTTCTATCTTTGCGCAAAGATTGTAAATAAACATGCAATATAGATGGTATCTGTTCTATCGTGATCAGTTGCTGCTGCAGGAGACCGCGGAGGGGTTGGTGATCCCCTGCGGCACAGAGCCTCCTGTGGCAGTCGAGCACTGTTTCACGGTGGATTATCAGGGAGAGGGAAGGGCACAAGCGGCTCACCTCCCTGCTCCCGTGGAGGTAAGTGGCTATCGGATGATGGGGCTGCGTGCCTCTTGGGATGTGTTGCCGCAAACGGCCTACGCCGAGGCGGGCAAGGCTTTCCAGCTGCTCTATTGGGATACGCACAGCCGCTATTGTCCGGTTTGTGGCACGCCGACCGAGCAAACCACCCCGATTTGTAAGCGCTGTCCGCAATGCGGCAACGAGTTGTATCCGCCCATCTCCCCCGCTATCATTGTACTGATTCGCAAAGGGGATTCGGTTTTGCTGGTACACGCTCGTAATTTCCGAGGTAACTTTCATGGCTTGGTGGCTGGCTTTATCGAGGTAGGAGAGACCTTAGAGGAGTGTGTCTGTCGGGAGGTGAGAGAAGAGACAGGTTTGGAAATCAAAGACCTGCGCTATTTCGCCAGTCAGCCGTGGCCCTATCCGAGCGGATTGATGATTGGCTTCACGGCCAATTACGCAGCTGGTGTGTTGAAGCTACAAGACGAGGAGTTGAGCACGGGTGCCTTTTTCACGAGAGACAATCTGCCGGAGATTCCCCGCAAACTCAGTTTGGCTCGTAAGCTGATCGACGCTTGGTTAGAGGGGCGTGTGTAGCGCTGAATAAAAAACCGGGTGATCCCTTGGAGGAATCACCCGGCCTATGATTATGTTTGGATAGCTTTTTACTTTCTGATACCCAACTCCTTGATGATAGAACGGTAACGCTCGATGTCGATGCGGATCAAATAATCCAACATACGGCGACGCTTACCTACCAACATCTTCAATGCTCTCTCTGTTGCGAAGTCCTTGTGATTCTTCTTCAAGTGCTCAGTCAAGTGGCTGATACGGAAGGTGAACAACGCAATCTGGCTCTCAGGTGAACCGGTGTTGGTCGCTGAGTTACCATACTTCTCGAATAATTCTTTTTTCTTTGCTGAATCCAAATACATGGTTCTTGTTACTTTAATAAATGAATACTATGTTATCTAAGCGGGTGCAAAGGTAGGTATTCCTTTTTGAATAGCAATCTTTTTGCTCGCTTTTTTCCGCCTGTCGTTCCCTTTTAACGCCAATGTATCACGTTTTTCTAACTTTATTTGTATTTTCGCGCCCAATAAATTAGTCTTAGATGCAGAAGATAAGAAACATCGCGATTATCGCGCACGTTGACCACGGCAAGACGACGCTCGTGGATAAGATGTTATTAGCCGGTAAACTTTTCCGCGAGGGACAAGCGGAGCCCGACCAGTTCTTGGACAACAATGACCTGGAGCGGGAGCGAGGAATCACAATCCTGGCCAAGAATGTGTCCATTAATTACAAAGGGTATAAGATCAATATTATTGATACGCCGGGGCACGCCGATTTCGGTGGTGAGGTGGAGCGTGTCTTGAACATGGCAGACGGTTGCTTGCTGTTGGTGGATGCCTTCGAGGGACCGATGCCGCAGACCCGTTTCGTGTTGCAGAAGGCAATTCAGATTGGCTTGAAGCCGATCGTGGTGATCAATAAGGTAGATAAGCCCAACTGCCGTCCGTCAGAGGTACAGGAGATGGTGTTCGACTTGATGTTCAGCTTGGACGCTACGGAAGAGCAGCTTGATTTCCCGACCATCTATGGTTCCGCTAAACAGGGTTGGATGTCTGAGGATTGGCAGAAGCCGACAACCGACATCACTGCCTTGCTCGATGCGATTATTGAGTATATCCCCGAGCCGCAGGTATTAGAGGGCGCTTCGCAGATGTTGATTACTTCCTTGGATTATTCCAAATATGTGGGCCGTATCGCTGTGGGCCGTGTGCACCGTGGCGAGTTGCGTGAGGGGCAGGACATCATGCTCTGCAAGCGGGATGGCTCGATGGTGAAATCGAAGATCAAGGAGTTGGACGTGTTCGAGGGCTTGGGACGTACGAAGGTCGAGTCTGTCAAGTCTGGCGATATTTGTGCGGTGATCGGTGTGGAAGGCTTTGAGATTGGCGAGACCATCGCCGATGCCAATGAGCCGGAGGCCTTGCCGACAATCGCCATCGACGAGCCGACCATGTCTATGCTCTTTACCATCAATAACTCCCCCTTCTTTGGCAAGGATGGTAAGTATGTGACCTCCCGTCACATCCACGACCGCTTGATGAAGGAGTTAGACAAGAACTTGGCATTGCGTGTCATGCCGACCGACTCTGCGGACTCTTGGTTGGTGTATGGCCGTGGCGTGCTGCACTTGTCTGTGTTGATTGAGACGATGCGTCGTGAGGGCTATGAGTTGCAGGTGGGTCAGCCGCAGGTCATCATCAAGGAGATTAATGGAGAGAAGTGCGAGCCGATCGAGCAGTTGACGGTCAATCTGCCGGAGGAGTGCTCCAGCCGCATCATTGATATGGTGACACGTCGTAAGGGCGAGATGACCATGATGGAGAGCAAGAACGGACGTATGCACTTGGAGTTCAATATTCCTTCTCGTGGTATCATCGGTTTGAACAATGCGGTCTTGACGGCTTCCGCAGGTGAGGCGATCATGGCACACCGTTTCTTGGAGTATCAACCTTGGAAGGGTGATATCGAGCGTCGTTTGAATGGTTCGATCATCGCGATGGAGACGGGGCAGGCCTTTGCCTATGCCTTGAACAACTTGCAGTCTCGTGGCCGTTTCTTCATCGCTCCGGGCGAGGAGGTCTATGCCGGTCAGGTAGTAGGCGAGCATACGAAAGACAACGACTTGGTGGTGAACGTAACGAAATCGAAGAAGCTGACCAATATGCGTGCTTCTGGATCGGACGAGAAGGTATCGTTGGCACCTCCTGTTGTCTTCAGCTTGGAGGATGCGTTGGAGTATATCAAAGCCGATGAGTATGTAGAGATCACGCCTAACAGCATGCGTATGCGCAAGATCATCTTGGATGAGTTGGAGCGCAAGCGCCAAGCGAGAAACTAACGGAAGCCTGTTGCTTCCATCCCATACATGGAGCGGCACTGAGATCGTGAGTGATCGAAGTGCCGCTCTTTTTTGTGTAAAATAAGGCGTTTGGAATATACCTATCTACCGATTCTTGGCCCGTGTCGCCTCTTCATCCAATGCCTCGGCTAAGATAGAGATGGGGTGCATCACCTTGAATTTGGTGGACATCTCGATCTGCCATTTGCAGGTCTCGCAATCGGTGGCTACCACATCGGGTGCCGCCTGCTTGATCGCTTGGAAGAGGGGCTCACCGATCAACTGCGAACTGCGGTAGTTCTCTCGCTTGAACCCATACGTGCCTGCGATGCCGCAACAGTTGGAGGGCAACATCCGTAAGGTCACACCAGGAATCATCCGCAACAGGGAGGTGGAATAGATCGCCCATCCCAGTTTCTCCATGTGGCAAGGGGTATGATAAGCCACCTTTTTCTGATAACCCGGCTTGAACACCAATTCGATCTGTTGCTCTTCGATCAAGCGATAGAGGAAGCGGGAGGCCAACTCGATCCGGTCTCGTACGTCGGTGTTGGGGATGCCTAACAGATGCGGGTACTCATCACGCAAGGTGA
>CAMGEM010000145.1 GCA_946055095.1 uncultured Parabacteroides sp.
AAAAGTATCTTCGATTTCCAGTATGAGGATTTCCAGCTGACGGACTACAATCCACATCCACACATCAAAGGGGAGGTATCGGTATGAAGGTAGCTATCATCGTCGCCATCGCCGAGGGAAATGCCATTGGCAAAGATCAACAGTTGCTCTGCCACATGCCCGCCGACTTGAAACGGTTCAAGGCATTGACCACTGGACATACCATCATCATGGGCCGCAAGACCTTCGAGTCATTGCCTCATGCCCTGCCGAATCGCCGGAATATCGTCTTGTCTTCCCAGCCAAAGGTGAATTTCCCCGGTTGTGAGGTCTGCACCTCGCTTCCCGAGGCCTTAGCGTGCTGCGCAGGCGAAGAGGAGGTGTTTATCCTCGGAGGCGGACAGGTCTATCAGCAAGCGCTCTCCCTCACCGACAAGCTGTATATCACCTATATCCACCACGCTTTCCCCGAAGCGACTACATTCTTCCCAGAGCTGGATGCTGCACAATGGGAAGAAACCGAGCGGGAGGAGCATCCGGCCGATGAGAAGAACCCCTATCCCTATACCTATATTAATTATTGTAGGAAAAGGGATTCTTAACGACTCCTTCACACTTTTTTGTGCGCACATTGTATCTATGCGAATAGGTAAATGTGTTGCACTTATAAAACAGAGAACAGTTATGAAGTTTAGCGCAGTGATTATTTCCGTTTGTATGCTTTGCGGGCTTTCCGCAATCGTCGCTTACGGCTGGTCCGTCGCTTCCAAGAAGCAGACGTTGGGACAGCGAGAGGCAGCTGGGTTGATTAAAGCCTGGATGATTCGTTCCAAAGAGACGTTGGAGACAGATACCGACCGATTCCCGGAACTGTTGAAACAGGCGGAGGAGATGGCCACCAACAACAATGATCCGGCCACCACCGCCCTCCTCCATTCCATGATCGCTGAGATGTATCAACACTATTACGACCAGCATCGTTGGCGCATTGATCAGCGCACCCCCTTAACAGGCTATGTGCCGACCGATCTACGGGAATGGAGCCGTAACCTCTTCGAGGAGAAGATCGCAGAGGAGCTGAGTGCCTCCCTGCAGCCTGCCGATACCTTGCAGGTCACCCCGACACGCACCTATCAGGCGTTGCTGACCTTAGGGGATGACTCGCCCACCTTGCGCCCTACGCTTTTCGAGTTCTTAGCCTACCGAGCCTTGGAGATCCAACCTTCGACAGCGATCTACAACGCACTGATCGCTTTTCAAAATCAACAGCAGCACACACAAGCGGCTTTGCTGACGGAGATCGATCAGCTACGTTTCTTGCGGGAGAGAGGAGAATGCACGTTGGCGGAACAGCAAGCCGCTTTAGAGGCACTTTATCGGGAGCAGAAGGCGATGCCTCATGCGGCAGAGATCGTGATCGCCCTGTATGAGGTGCTCAGCCAACAAACCTATCACGGCTCAACGGAGGCTCAAGACAGTCTGCGGGGCGAACAGGTGCGCCTGTGCCGAGAAGGCATCGAGCGCTATGCAGATTATCCCCGCACAGCCATCTTACGCAACTATTTAGCCGAGTTAGAGCGAAGCATCCTGCAAGTAACGACCGACCCGATGGCCTATCCAGGCAAAGAGGCGGCCCTACGACTGCATTACAAACATCTCTCGCAAATCACCGTGCGCCTCTACGAAAGCAAACGTACACCTATGGAGGTAGCGGCTCAAACTCATCCGACGGACAACCATCCCTTAGGCCGCTTAATACTTACGGAGACTTTCAACCTGCGCTGTCCGAACAGCTACACGTCACTCGACACGCTCTTACGCCTCCACATAGCTGAGCCAGGGCTTTACGAGTGCAAGGTGACGGCACAAGGGGGGCTGAGCACGACGCTCCCCATCCATGTCAGCCGATTGATCGCCCATCATCGAGACCTACCCAACCAGCAACGTGAAGTGTGGGTGACGGATGGGGAGACCGGCAAACCGGTGCCTCAAGCCGAGGTTGTCTATTACGGAGGAAAACGACAGCAACTGAAACGCATAGGCCATGTGACGACCGATGCACAGGGATTGGCCCTGTTGCCCGCGGATAAGCAGCTGTTGGCCGTTCAAGCCACCTTGCCCAACGACACCCAAGGGCGTATCGTGCCTTTATATCCTATCTATACCTCCCGCTCATCGGAAAAGACAACTACACGCTTAACGCTCTTTACCGACAGGGGGCTTTACCGTCCAGGCCAAACACTCTATTTCAAGGGTATTGCCTACACGGATCATTGGGAGAATGCCCATACGATCGAAGGGGAAGAGATTCCCGTCATCCTCTACGATGCGAATCATCAAGAGGTTGCCAAACAGCGATTCACGACCAATGCCTACGGATCATTCCATGGCTCGTTCACGCTGCCTCAGCAGGGATTGAGCGGCACCTATCAGTTGGTGGCAGGCAACCATTCCTACACCTTCCGGGTGGAGGAGTACAAACGGCCGACCTTCCATGCGGCTATTCAACCGTTGCAAGAAGAGGTGGCGTTTGGTGATACGGTGACACTGACCGGACAAGCCAAGAGCTTTGCGGGCGTGGTATTGCCCGCCGGACAGGTCTCTTGGCGCATCCTGCGTCGTCCCTTCTGGGGATTACGTGGAATGGGAGGAGAGCGCCAAGTGGCTGAAGGGAAAACCACGCTGAATGCGGAGGGGCTTTTCCAAATGCGCTTCTGCCCCACCAAAGCAGCACAAGCAACGGCTTGGAGCAACTACGAACGTTTCGAATTGCTGGCCACCGTGACCGATAGCAAAGGGGAATCGCAAGAGACTACCTACACCTTTAGCGTAGGGGAAAGCAGCTTGGTCGTGCTGCCGCAACTGACTGAGCAGATGGAGAAAGAGGAGGCCAAGATCCGCATCGCCATCCGCACCTTGAATGGGGAGAGCTATGCGGGTACCGGTCGTTATCAACTCAAGGCGTTGCAGATCGTGGATCCAGCAGCGGAAACCGTGACTTTCCAAGAGGGAGAGACGGTGTTAGCGGGTACCTTCACCGGCGATGAACCGTTAGAAGCCTCGTTAGTTGCCCAATTACCCTCAGGACGTTATCGCCTGTGCGCAGAGACGACCGATCGCCAAGGACGGATCAGCCGCAACCAAAGTGATTTCACGCTATACAGCCGGACGGACAAACGCCCACCCTACTTCCTGCATACTTGGTTGCTCAAAAACAAGACGGAATGTCTGCCGGGAGAGGAGGCCGAACTCATCTTCGGCACTTCCGATGCGCCTGCCTATCTATTATATGAGTGGTTCCAAGCGGATCAACGCATCCACCGAGAGTTGGTCAAGCTCAATCGGGAGAATCGTACCTTCCGCATCCCATTCAAAGCGGATTATGGGGAGGGGCTGATGGTCTCTTTCACCTTGGTACACCAAGGGAAGCTCTATGTGGAGCAGATTCCTATCACCCGACGTGTGCCCAATCGCCAACTGACGATTAAACCGATCACTTTCCGCGATCACCTGCAGCCTGGCAGTCGGGAGCATTGGCGTTTCCGTCTGACGGACGCAGACTCCTTGACCGTAGCGGCTGAAGCGTTGGCCAGCCTCTATGATGCCTCTTTGGATCAACTCCTACCGTTCGCTTGGAGTCAGCTACCCTTGCAGACACCACAAGTCAAAGCACCTCGTTTCACGACCACGGCGCACCGCTACAGCGATTATACCCAACAGGAGATCCGCTATGTGGAGGTACCTACCTATGCCTACGACGCACTGAACTGGTTCGGGCTACTGGAGGCCACGTGGGCAAGCGCTCCTCACAACAGGCTCTTCAGCTTGGGCAATGCACGGATGATGAAATCAGCTGCTGCGGCACCCGTCATGGCTGATAGCTGGATGGTGACGGAAGAGAGGGCTGTGGCAGAGGAGCAAGAGGAAGAAGATATGGCGACCGCAGAACCCACACGCACGTTGCGGACAGACTTCGCAGAGACGGCCTTCTTCTATCCGGCGTTGCAAACCGACTCCTTAGGCGATCTATGGATCGACTTTACCCTACCAGACAGCCATACGACTTGGAAGTTACAGCTGCTCAGCCATACGAAGACACTGCAACAGGGATTGTTCACCCAGGAGATCGTAAGCAGCAAGCCGTTGATGGTGACACCTAATCTGCCTCGCTTTGTGCGCAAAGGTGATCAGGTGACCCTCAGCGCACAGATCACCAATCAATCGAACGCCCCGATCGAGGGACGTGCCTCCATTGAGCTGTTCGATCCGGCGACCCAGCAACCCGTGATCTGCCTCAGCAAGGCGCAACATCCGTTCCAGCTGCAACCCGACAGTATGCAGACGGTCGCATGGCATTTCACGGTGCCTGCCATTACCCACCTATTGGGTGTGCGTATCGTGGCGGATAGCGAGACCGCTACCGATGGCGAACAGCATATACTCCCCATCTTGAGCGATCAGCTGTTGCTCACAGAGAGCCAACCCCTCTATCTGTTGGATAGCGGCGAGCGGCAGATACAGCTGCCTGGATTCCGCAAGGGACAAACACCCTACCGATTGACGTTGGAGCTGACCGCCAATCCGATCTGGTACGCGGTGCAGGCGCTCGCTACCGAGGAGGTTACCACTTCCGCAAACTGTCTTGACCAACTGGCCAGTTATTATACATACACTTTGGCCACGCAGTTGGCGCAAAGCCACCCCAAGATTCGGCAGCTCATTACCCAATGGCAAGCGGAAGGAGGGAATGTAGAGACTTTACAGGCCGCATTGAGTCGCAACGAGGAGCTGAAAAATATCCTGTTGGAAGAGACCCCGTGGGTGATGGAGGCGCAAGACGAGACCGTACGCAAACAGCGCCTCAGCCTGCTGTTCGACCTGAACCGAGCCAACAACCAACGGCAGTTGGCGATGCGGCAGTTGCAGAAACTGCAAAACGAAAATGGTGGCTTCAGCTGGTTGGAGGGTTTCCCAGCCAATCGAGCCATCACCGTGGCCGTGTTGGAGTTCTTGGCGCAGCTGACGCAACTCAACGCCGTGGAATACAACGAAACGGAACGAACGATGATCATCCAGGCACTGCGCTATGTGGATCAACAGATCGAGCAGGACTATGAGTGGCTTCGTCGGCACAACCCCCAATGGAGCAAAGCCTTGCCTACGAGCGGACAGGTGGATTACCTCTATGTGCGCAGCCTCTACCGGGATGTGCCCGAGATGGGGAATGCGTTGGAAGCGGCTAAGTTCTTCACCCGACAGGCCTTCGCCAACTGGAAGAGGTATGGATTGCTCCACAAGGCGGAGATCGCGCTTTTGGCGCACCGCAACGGGGATAAGAGCCGCACGACAGAGATCCTGAATTGGCTACAGAAAACGGCCTCTACATCCAAAGAAAAGGGCATGTATTGGGCGAATAACCGTAGGGAAACGACGGGCTTCGTATCGCCTGTCTGGACACACTGCCGACTGATGGAGCTGTTCCACACCGTCGCACCAGACACGCAACGGATGAATCAGCTGAAACAATGGCTGCTCAACCAGAAACGGGTGCAGGATTGGGAGAGCACGCCGGCCACCCTCAACGCTGTGCACCTGTTGCTGCTGACGGGTTCTGACTGGCTCGACACGACCAATCGCTGTATAGCCTCTTGGGGAGAGCAACGGTATGACACCGCGGAGGGAGAGACCGCCACTGGTTATCTGAAAACCAACCTGCCACTGGAGACAACCCAACAAGCCCCATCGACGCTGACCCTACGGAAAGAGGGAGAGGCGCCGGCTTGGGGTGCGCTCTACACACAATATCTCCAGCCGATGGATCAAGTGGAGGAGCAAGGGCAAGGACTGCACATCGAACGCAAGCTGTTTGTCGAGACAGTGGAGCAGGGTATGCGTCAGATCCGTCCGCTCACGGAGGAACAACCGTTGCAGGTAGGCGACAAGGTCATCGTGCGCTTAGTCATCCGAAGCGATCAAGACTACCAATATGTCTGCCTCAAAGACACCCGTGCCGGTTGCATGGAGCCTACGACCTCCCACGCTGGTTATACTTGGCGAGAGGGCATCGGCTATTACCACGTAGCGAAAGACGCGTCTGAGCAATTCTTTTTCGAGCAATTGCCACAGGGCACCTATGTGGTGGAATACAGTGCCTATGTCACTCGCTCAGGCGATTATGCAGGTGGAATCAGCACGTTGCAATGCCTCTACGCCCCCGAATTTGTAGCCCATTCGGCTGGACAACGGATAAAGGTGAAGTAGGAAATGCGTGCAGCTTACCGATTGTTTTGTACTTTTGCAACTTCATAACAGGCAATTTGTCGCAAATGAAGAAAGACACAACAAGTCCTACATACAACACCTACGCCGATCTGATCCGTGAAGCGGAACT
>CAMGEM010000146.1 GCA_946055095.1 uncultured Parabacteroides sp.
AATGAGGCTGTAGCGAAGGCGAACGCAGCCGCCAAGCTTCGCTAAATTAAAATAAGTAGTAGAGACGTAGCGCACTACGTCTCTACTACTACCAATTTATAATTTAATGTAGATCCGCCTCTTATACAACAAATAACCGGGGAACCAGTTAAGCAGCACGAAGAAGAGAGCGAAAGCCAAAGAGCCCCCGAAGTTCCCAAACAACGGACGAAGCAAATCCATATAGATAAAGGCGGAGATCCCGCTGAACTCCAACAAGACGGCTAATACATCTGCTTGCACATAGAGATAAAGCGGATTGACCCCAAACGACTCGAAGAACAATGTCCAACGCTTCTGCCCCTGAATATCAATGATCCACATCAGCAAGGCCAAAAGCAAGGAAGCGAATCCGCACGTGGTCAGCACAAACGTGCTACTCCAAATCTTCTTATTGATCGGACAACCGTAACTGAGCAGCAATCCTGCGAAAAGGATAATCGTACCCAGGATAAAGAGCCGCTGTACGATCAATGCTTTATCCTGTTTATTGTCCGCAATCAGTTTCCCGGCATAGAAACCGATCAGCACATGACCAATACTTCCCAAGCAACTCAACAACCCCTCCGGATCAAAAGCGATGCGTGTGCCATCGGGCAGGTAGTCGTGATACATGTGGGTCGGGCCAAACAGGGCTCGGTCAATCACAGCGATCAGATTGCCCTCCGACAATTCCGTGCTTCCGGTAAATCCCAACAACGCCGCATACCCCAACAGAAAAGCCGCTGCCGTATGTAGCAGATATTTATGATTGATTGTCAAACCGATGAACGAGCCAAATCCATAAGCCAACGCCAATCGTTGCAAGACACCCAAGATGCGCAACTCTTTCATCCCCTCCCAACCATTATAAAGCAGGGTCACTAAAAAGTTGATAGCGAAGCCGACCAAAAAGATCAAGACCGCACGCTTCTTCACCTTCCAGAAACTGGTTTTCGTGAGCTTGAAATCATATTTACGCAATGAGAAAAACATCGAAACACCCATGATAAACATAAAGAAGGGAAAGACCAAATCGGTCGGTGTCAACCCATTCCATTCGGCATGGCGCAACGGCGCATACACATACTTCCAAGAGCCGGGATTATTCACCATGATCATGCCTGCGATGGTCAGTCCTCGCATCACATCGAGCGAGAGCAACCTGTTTGAAACCTGTGTCATATTCAGTAGTTCATTAGATTTAATTGCGGCGATATTACCGCACCGCCAAAGATAGTACAAATTGTGAAGATTTTCGCTACCTTTGCCTCTCAATTAGAAAACGATACAAATACGATTTTTTGTCATGGAATACAATTTCAGAGAGATCGAGAAGAAATGGCACGACGATTGGGTGGCCAAACAGGTGTACAAAGTGGAGATGGATCCAAGCAAACCTAAGTATTATGTGCTGGACATGTTCCCCTATCCTTCCGGCGCAGGTTTGCACGTCGGCCATCCTTTAGGATACATCGCTTCCGATATTTACTCCAGATACAAACGTTTACAGGGTTTCAACGTATTGCATCCGATGGGTTACGATGCGTATGGATTGCCAGCTGAGCAATATGCGATCCAAACCGGGCAGCATCCGGAGATCACGACGAAGAACAACATCGCCCGTTACCGCGAGCAGTTGGAGAAGATCGGTTTCTGCTTCGACTGGAGCCGTGAGGTTCGTACCTGCGACCCGGGCTATTACAAGTGGACCCAATGGGCTTTCCAGCAGATGTTCAACAGCTACTACTGCAACGACCTGCAGAAAGCACGTCCCATCAGTGAGTTGGTGGAGGCTTTCGAGGCGAATGGTACGCAAGGCTTGAACGTGGCTTGCTCCGAGGAGTTGAGCTTCACCGCCGAGGAGTGGAAAGCGAAGAGCGAGAAGGAGAAGCAACAGGTATTGATGAACTACCGCATCGCTTACCGCGGTGAGACGATGGTCAACTGGTGTGCCGCACTCGGTACGGTTTTGGCGAATGACGAGGTAGTCAATGGGGTATCAGAGCGTGGTGGCTATCCCGTGGAGCAGAAGGTGATGCGCCAGTGGTGCTTGCGTGTCTCCGCTTACGCACAGCGCCTGTTGGATGGCTTGGAGACGATTGACTGGACAGACTCTCTGAAAGAGACACAGAAGAACTGGATCGGTCGCTCAGAGGGTACAGAGGTACGTTTCAAGGTAAAAGACAGCGACCTGGAGTTTACGATCTTCACCACCCGTGCGGACACGATGTTCGGTGTCACCTTCATGGTATTGGCACCGGAGAGTGAGTTAGTACCGCAAGTGACCACCGCAGCACAGAAAGCGGAGGTAGAGGCCTACTTGGATCGTACACGCAAGCGCACGGAGCGTGAGCGTATCGCCGACCGTAGTGTGACCGGTGTATTCAGCGGTTCCTACGCCATCAACCCCTTCACGGGTGAGGCAGTGCCCATCTGGATCAGCGACTATGTATTGGCTGGTTACGGAACAGGTGCCATCATGGCCGTTCCTGCGCACGATAGTCGCGACTATGCGTTCGCTAAACATTTCGGGTTGGAGATCCGTCCGCTGGTAGAGGGATGCGACGTGAGCGAGGAAAGTTTCGACGCCAAAGAGGGTATCGTTTGCAACTCACCGAAGGCAGGCGCTACACCCTATTGCGACCTCTCGCTGAATGGATTGACCATCAAAGAGGCGATCGCAGCCACCAAGCAATATGTCAAGGCACACCACTTAGGTAGGGTTAAGGTGAACTACCGTCTGCGCGATGCCATCTTCAGCCGTCAGCGTTACTGGGGTGAGCCGTTCCCCGTCTATTATGATAAAGAGGGAATGCCGCAGATGATCCCAGCGGAGTGTCTGCCTTTGTTACTACCGGAGGTAGCAAAATTCCTGCCGACTGAAACGGGTGAGCCGCCATTGGGTCATGCTACGAAATGGGCGTGGGACACGGTGAACAAGCAGGTGGTAGAGAACAGCCTAATCGACAACGAGACCATCTTCCCCTTGGAGCTTTGCACCATGCCGGGATTCGCCGGTTCATCCGCTTACTATCTGCGTTACATGGATCCGCACAACGAGCATGCTTTGGTAGATGCGCAGGTAGATCAATACTGGCGCAATGTTGATCTCTATATCGGAGGTACGGAGCACGCTACCGGTCACTTGATTTACAGCCGTTTCTGGAACAAGTTCCTCTTTGATCTGGGCATTGTTTGTGAGGAGGAGCCCTTTAAGAAGCTCATCAACCAAGGTATGATCCAAGGAAGATCCAACTTCGTCTATCGCATCAACGGCACCAACACCTTTGTCTCCTACAACCTCAAGAAGGATTATGAGGTGACACCTATCCATGTGGATGTCAATATTGTCAGCAATGACGTGCTCGACGTGGAGGCCTTCAAACAGTGGCGACCGGAGTATAACGATGCGGAGTTCGTCTTGGAGGATGGCAAGTACATCTGCGGATGGGCAGTCGAAAAGATGTCGAAGTCGATGTTCAACGTGGTCAACCCCGATATGATTGTCGAGAAATATGGAGCCGACACCCTGCGTCTCTATGAGATGTTCCTGGGCCCGATCGAGCAATCCAAGCCTTGGGATACCAATGGTATTGACGGTGTACACCGCTTCCTCAAGAAGCTTTGGAGCCTCTTCTTCGGCAACGACAGCTTGAAGGTGACCGACGGAGAACCGACTCCTGCCGAGTTGAAAGCGATCCATAAGTTGATCAAGAAGGTGACCTACGACATCGAGCACTTCTCTTACAACACCTCTATCAGTGCCTTCATGATCTGTGTGAATGAGCTGACCAGCTTGAAATGCAGCAAGAAAGCCGTTTTGGAGCCGTTGGTTGTCTTGTTAGCTCCCTTCGCTCCCCACATCGCCGAGGAGCTGTGGCATCAGTTGGGTCATGAGACAACGGTGTGCGATGCGGAGTGGCCTGCCTACAACGAGGAATACTTAGTGGAGCAATCGGTCTCTTACGTGATCTCCTTCAACGGTAAGGCACGCTACAACCTGCAACTCCCTGTGGGTATCAGCAAGGAGGAGGCCGAGAAGGCAGCCTTGGAGAACGAGTTATCGCAGAAATGGATGGAGGGAAAGACCGTCCGCAAGGTGATCGTCGTTCCCGGAAAGATTGTTAATATCGTTTTGGGATGAGCAATAAAATCTCCAGAATTTATTTCGCCTCGCAGGATTATCTAATGATCCTGCTGGGCACTTTGATGTATGGCTTCGGATTCAATGCCTTCATCCTCTCCAACGAGATCGTGACAGGAGGTGTGAGCGGTATCTGTGCCCTCATCTTCTTCGCCTCAGACGGGATGATTCCAGTTTCCGTCTCCTACTTCGTCATCAACGTAGTATTGCTTTTGGTGGCCTTGAAGATCCTTGGACTCAAGTTTCTGATCAAGACCATCTTTGGTGTGCTCTCCCTCTCTGCCTCCCTCTCCTTCTTCGAGTGGTTGCTGCAAGGGAAAGCCCTGTTGCCCGACGAGCCTTTCATGTCTATCTTGATCGGTGCCTTCCTCTGTGGAGCCGGATTGGGATTGGTCTTCTCCGTAGGAGGTAGCACGGGAGGTACGGACATCATCGGAGCGGTGGTCAATAAGTACAAGAACATCTCCATCGGACGTATCTTGCTCTTCTGCGACTTCATCATCATCAGCTCCTCTTTCGTGCTGTTTCACGACGTGGAGAAGATCGTTTTCGGTTTCGTAGAGATGTTTGTCAGCAACAATGTCCTCGACATGGTCTTGAACGGCAACCGACAGTCGGTACAGTTCCTGATCTTCTCGCAGAAATACGATGAGATAACCGATGCCATTATTACCCAAATCGGGCGTGGTTGCACCATCTTGGATGGCATAGGTGGTTACTCTAAGAAGCCTGTGAAAGTGGTTGTGCTTTTGGCTAAGAAGTCAGAGTCAAACGCCATTTTCCGCTTGGTGAAACGCATTGACCATCAAGCCTTCATCTCTCAAAGTATTGTACGAGGGGTATATGGCGAGGGATTTGATCAGATTAAAGCCTAAAATTTAACTTTTTGGAAATGAGCGCCTACGAGGGATAGCGAGAGTTCGATAAGGGAGAGGGCTGAGGATCTCAGCCCTCTCCCTTTGCCCTTAAGCGTACACGCGGCTCGTAGCGCACCGCTTTTCTCCGGTGTACCAGCAACATTTCTGCTTAGAAAGGCACGACTCCTGTGTCCTGTACTTCTCGCACTCATCGTTGCCCACAATATCGACACCACCACTCACCTGCTGCAATTCCTCGTCAGAGACGGTACGCATCACCTGCTGCTCATTCTTTTCTTCCATCATAACGCTAATTTTTAATAATGAAACACCCCTTGAATAGTTCACCTCGCAAAGATATCGCTTTCCCTTAGATAACCAACGATTTAACAGCTTTGTGACCCATCGATTTCAATAAACGGGTTTTACCACCTCCACTCGAAGTCCGAGAGCATGGATGATGCGATAGAAGGCACCGACACTTGGAGTAATGGTGCCATTCTCCACTTTAGATATATACGATTTAGTGGAGTTGATGCGTTTAGCCAATTCTGCTTGTGTCACTTTTGCCTCCTTACGTGCATCATGAAGGATTTGGCCTGAATAAAAAGAGAGGGCATCCTCTTCGGCCTTGATGCGCCGAGGTGAGCCTTCCTTACCAAATTTTTCGTCAAGAACACGATCATAATCAACAATTTGATGATTGTTTGTCAGCATAATATTCCTCCTTAATCTTTAACGCTCTTTCTATTTCATTAGGCGGAGTCTTTTGACTCTTTTTCTGAAAACCATTGAACAGGACGACAACTTTTCCTTCGTCAAATATAAAAAACACCCGGAAGATGTTGCCTTCAAATTCCGTGCGTAGCTCGTATAAGCCATCTTTAATCAGCTTGACGAACTTTTTGGGAAGCCTGTCTTGTGTTTTGAGCAAAAGAAGTCCGTAATGGATTTTCTCCTGTTCTTTCTCCTTCAAGGTAGTCATAAATGCCTCAAAGTAGCCTCCGTATGTCAATATCCGCCGATTCATGCGGTAAAGATACAATAAGTTGCCTTATCATGAAACTTTATGCTTCATTTTCTTTACAATACTCCCGATTTCAATAATATCAATTGTTAGGGAACACATATACTATTGGCGGGTTAAATGTTTGCGGAGGATGTATCAAAATGCAGTCGTGTCATTTTAATTAGGACTCGCAGAAGGAGGAAATCTCGATGAGATTGCCCTCTGGATCAGCAATGTAGCAAGTGCCCTGCTTCATAAATTGGTAGTAACGCTCTGTTTGCTCGTCGGTATCGTTTCGCAACAGTTTCAGCAG
>CAMGEM010000147.1 GCA_946055095.1 uncultured Parabacteroides sp.
CCAATACAAAGCTCTTTCGAAGTTCAAATCTACTGTAGCAGGATTAGTGTTCGGATTATATGAACCTACCCTCTCAATAAACTTTCCATCACGTGGAGCCCTGCTGTCTGCGACTACGATCTGATAGAAGGCATAACCCTTACGACCGCGTCTTTGCAATCTGATTTTTGTTGCCATTTGAATAATTTGAATTAAAAATTAAATGAAGCTATTTGTATTAGCGACCGCGAAGATAGGCATTCCGATTGATTCGGCAAGTGTTCTCGATTGTTTTTCTTACCTTTGCGCTCAATTTTTACGGATAATAGCCAAATAAGCATGATTTCAGTAGATGGATTGACAGTTGAGTTCGGGGGCAGCGCCCTGTTTTCAGACGTTTCGTTTGTGATTAATGAGGGTGACCGCATCGCCTTGATGGGCAAGAATGGAGCGGGAAAATCAACCTTGTTGAAAATCCTGGCCGGTGTGCGGGAGGCAACAAGAGGAAAGGTTTCCGCTCCGAAAGAGACGGTGATCGCCTACCTGCCCCAGCATTTGATGACAGCCGATGGACGAACCGTACGTGAGGAGGCCGCACAAGCCTTCGCTCGCCTACACGCTATGGAGGCTGAGATCAACGCACTCAACAAGGCATTGGAAGAGCGGACAGACTATGAGTCGGACAGCTACATGGAGCTGATCGAACGAGTGGCTACGTTGAGCGAGAAATTCTACTCCATCGAGGAGCTGAACTACGAGGCAGACATCGAGAAGACCCTGCTGGGATTGGGCTTTCAACGTACTGACTTAGATCGACCGACGAGCGAGTTCAGCGGTGGTTGGCGTATGCGTATCGAGCTGGCGAAGCTATTGCTCAAGAAGCCAGACGTGCTTCTGTTGGATGAGCCGACAAACCATCTCGACATTGAATCCATTCAATGGTTAGAGGACTTTCTGATCGAGCGGGGGCAGACCGTGGTGGTGATCAGTCACGACCGTGCGTTCGTGGATCACATCACTACCCGCACCATAGAGGTTACCATGGGACGCATCTACGATTACAAGGTGAATTACAGCCAATACCTCCAGCTGCGGAAGGAGCGTCGGGAGCAACAGCAGAAGGCCTTCGACGAGCAACAGAAGATGATCGCCGAGACGAAAGCCTTTATCGAGCGTTTCAAAGGCACCTACTCGAAAACCTTGCAGGTACAAAGCCGAGTGAAGATGTTAGAGAAGCTGACCCTCTTAGAGGTAGATGAGGAGGATACCTCCGCCTTGCGGCTGAAGTTCCCGCCCTCTCCTCGCTCCGGTAGCTATCCGGTGATCATTGAGGGAGTCAGCAAAGCATACGGGGAGCATACCGTCTTTCGGAATGCCAACCTGACAATCGAACGAGGAGACAAAATCGCTTTCGTGGGGAAAAATGGCGAGGGCAAATCGACCTTGGTAAAATGTATCATGGGCGAGATTCCCTACGAAGGCAACTTGCAATTAGGGCATAACGTGCAAATTGGCTACTTCGCACAGAACCAAGCCTCGCTGTTGGATGAGAACCTAACCGTTTTCCAAACCATCGACGACGTAGCCAAAGGAGATATTCGCAACAAGATCAAAGACCTATTGGGTGCCTTTATGTTTGGCGGAGAGAACTCCATGAAGAAGGTGAAGGTGCTCTCTGGTGGTGAGCGTACCCGCTTAGCCATGATCAAGCTCTTATTAGAGCCCGTGAACCTGCTGATCCTCGACGAGCCCACCAACCATCTTGACCTCAAGACGAAAGACATCCTCAAGCAGGCCCTGCTGGACTTTGACGGCACGCTGATCGTCGTCTCTCACGACCGAGACTTCCTCGATGGCCTCGTATCCAAAGTCTATGAGTTCGGTCACCAGCGAGTCGTAGAGCACCTCGAAGGCATCTACGACTTCATGCGCCGGAAGAAACTGGAGAACCTGCGGGAGATCGAGCGGGAGTTAAATGCGCCATCCTAACGAGAGGGTGACATCATAGGTCGAATAGTCGATATCCGGATAGTATTTATAATGCGTACGTCGAGCGAAGTAGCGGTTGCGCAAGACCAACTGCCACCTATGCTTGGAGAGATAAGCCAATGAGGTGGAGAAAACGGTGAGCCGGGCATTCCCGGCATCACCCTGCACGTTGAGATTAGCCAAGTCCGCTGTGGCCCAATCCAAATCAGGGGCATAGCCTTTCCAAGTAAACAAGTGGTAATTCTCCAAATTGAGCAAGAAAGCCCAACGCTTGTCGTAGGCCAATCCGGAGAACGCCTTGAAACTGTATCCACTACCTAAGTTATAATCCCGTTCCTCCAATTTCAGGTAATCGGAGATACTGGCCCCTAACGCCACGCCTGTGCCATACAGCTCGGCATAGACATCCACTTTATCCCCCGGTGTAGCCTTCTTATAATAGATCAATCCTCCACCCACGGCTGCGGCCTCAGAAATACGATAAGGTGCGATCTCCTGTGCGCTATTCGAGCGCAATTCAGAATCGTAGTAATCGAAATGCTGAAACACACCAGCCGCCAAACTACGAGATCCTTTGCTCCAAACCCGCTTTCCCCACAAGGCACCTACGGCATTCACTTGGCTGATCAACGGCTGAGCCGAGAAGAAATCCACCCCCATGCGGAATTGGAACCATTCATAAGGCGCATAAGACTCATCCTCAAACGGATCGCCATAATCAAGCCGTAAACCCACTTGCATACTGGTCGTGCCATGCCGCGATCCCTCCTGCTCCGCCAAGAAGCGAGGGCCTGCACTGACAATAAAGTTGACCGGTACCGACTTATAGATACGCCCCTTAGAGCGAGAATGTCGCCAGGCCTCGCCCGTCAATAGACGATTGACCGCACGCATCGGCGAGATGACACCCGCCAAGATCTCACGCCCCACACGCTCCGCACCTCGGCTCCGATTGTCGATAAAGAGATCGGAAAGGCGATAGGTGATCTCACCTAACTCGATACCACCCAAGGTGGTTGCCAACATATCGTTGATAGAGGGTGGCTCTGTCTCCATGAAAAACTCCCACATCAAACTACCTCCCGCAGCAAAGGGAATAGATTGCCAGAAATTCAATCCATTGCTACGGGCAGCATTGAAATAGAGCGACCCATGATAGGGATGCGCCACCAGGTTGGTAGAGAACTTATCGGTATCCCATACCGGTCCAGTCTTGAAGTTTTGCTTAATGGTATGCCCATTGATCCGTGCGAAGTCCTCATTCATGATAAACCGGTCAAATCCCCAGACAAACAGGTTCATGCCGACCGTCTCTCCGGCTGCCAACCAAGGACGCTTAGGAATGAACAAAGCGGAATCGCTCACATAATGCCTCGGATCGACCTGCGGAAAATGCTGAGCATGTACACCTATCCCCAAAAATAAACCGAAAAGAGCTATACCTATTTTCTTTTTGCTAACCCACATATCACTTTCTTTTTTTAAGCACGCAAACTCAACTTACAGCAGCTTGACATCGCGAACTTATAGAAATAAACAAGTTCGAAATGGTTTGGTTTAAATTATTATTCGCTATTCTCGTTAGAAACGACAATAATTGCGAACTATTCCGTATTTTCGCGGGAAAAACAAAATGATAGATTTTATCACCTTTTGTGATTATACGGGAACCTTCGCATTTGCGATTAGTGGTATCCGATTGGCCTCAGCGAAGCAATTTGATTGGTTTGGAGCCTATGTCGTAGGTGTGGTAACGGCCGTTGGAGGAGGCACATTGCGTGATGTGCTGCTGACTGCCACCCCGTTCTGGATGACACAGGCCTCTTACATGATCATCTCCGCATTGGCCTTACTCTTTGTCATCGCCTTCCGTCGTTACGTGATTCGGCTGAATAACACCTTCTTCCTTTTCGACGCGATCGGATTGGGCTTGTTCATGGTGGTAGGGTTCGCCAAGACGCTCGATTTCGGGTTTCCGGTATGGACTGCGATTGTCATGGGCACCGTGACCGGCTCGTTCGGAGGTATGCTGCGCGACATATTAATCAATGAGGTGCCCTTGATTTTCCGCAAAGACATCTATGCCTTGGCCTGTGTCTTCGGAGGAGTGGTTTACTACCTCTGCATGCAAACCCCGCTCAGCACCCCCATGACGCAATTTATTGCCGCATTGAGCGTTTTCCTCATGCGTATCATCTCCGTGAAGTACCACATCAGTGTGCCCGTGCTGAAGGGAGACAATCATTACATGGACAAAAAAAGTATCTTATAATATGAATACACCAGAAGAGAAAGCTTCTATCTTAATGATCTACACAGGTGGAACGATCGGTATGATCGAGAACCCTGAAACAGGTGTGTTGGAGTCGTTCAACTTTGAGCACCTGCAAGAGAACATGCCTGAATTGAAGAAGTTGGGCTACTCCGTCTCTACGATCCAGTTCGATCCTCCAATGGACTCCTCCGAGATGGGGCCGGACTCATGGATGAAAATCGTGAAGATCATCGCCGAGAACTACGCTCGCTATGATGGCTTTGTCGTGCTGCATGGCACCGACACCATGTCTTATACCGCCTCCGCATTGAGTTTCATGCTGGAGAACCTGAGCAAGCCCGTGATCCTGACCGGCTCACAGCTCCCTATCGGCATGTTGCGTACCGATGGCAAGGAGAACCTGATCACGGCCATAGAGATAGCCGCCGCCAAAGAGAACGGCCTACCCGTCGTGCCGGAGGTCTGCATCTTCTTCGAGAACGACCTGTTGAGAGGCAACCGAACCAGCAAGATCAACGCAGATAATTTCAATGCGTTCCGCTCCTATAACTATCCAGCCTTGGCTCATGCGGGTATCTATATCAAATACGACCAGACGCAGGTTTATCACCCCGTCTCTCGTAAACCGCTGAAACCACACTACCTGCTGGATCGCAACATCGCCATCCTCAAGCTCTTCCCTGGCATCTCCCCGCAAGTGGTGGAGAGCATATTGAATATTCCCGGGTTGAAAGGGGTCGTGATGGAGACCTTTGGCAGTGGTAATGCCCCGTGCGAGGATTGGTTCCTCAACATGCTGAAAGAGGCGGTAGAGAGAGGCATCGTCATTGTCAACATCACGCAGTGCCGGGCAGGCAGCGTAGAGATGCATCGTTACGAGACAGGACACAAGCTCTTGGAGGCCGGTGTGACCAGCGGATTCGATAGCACGACAGAGAGCGCCGTCACGAAGCTGATGTTCCTCTTCGGCCATGGATTAACCCCGGAAGAGGTGAAGGAGCACATGAATTGCTCCCTCATCGGCGAGGTGACCATCCCGGATACCTTCCGTCCGTAATCCGAGCGATGAGCGAATAAATAGCATGTAGCAAAACAAAAACAGATAAAACAGGAGAGCATGAAATTATCTTTTTTGAGTTTGGCCAGCGGAAGTAGCGGCAATTGTTACTATTTGGGGACACCCGAATTCGGCATACTGATAGATGCCGGCATCGGTATCCGCACCATAAAGAAGGTATTGAAGGATCATGGTATAGATTTCGATAAGATCGTAGCCGTATTGGTCACGCATGACCATGCCGACCATATCAAGACCGTCGGGTATCTGGGCGAGAAGATCGGCATCCCCATCTACTCCACCGAAGGGGTGCATCGGGGCATCCAAAAGAGCCGTTATGTGGAGGAGAGCATCACCACCTCCAAGCGGATTATCGAGAAAGAGGTACCTTTCATGATTCGTGATTTCCAAATCACGGCTTTTGAGGTGCCTCACGACAGTACAGACAGCGTAGGCTACTTCATCGAGTATGGCGCACACCGATTCACCTTCGCCACCGATGTGGGCCATATCACCGATACGGTAGGGAAATACATCTGCAAGGCTAATCACCTCATCTTAGAGGCGAACTATGACGAGGAGATGCTACGCTTTGGCTCCTACCCTCCCTTCCTGAAAGAGCGGGTAGCCAGCCCCACCGGGCATCTGAGCAACCGCGAGGCAGCGGAATTTATTGCCACGCACTATACACCCGACCTCAAAGATATCTGGCTTTGCCACCTCAGTCGAGATAACAATCACCCTGAGTTAGCCTATAAGACCTTAGACATCCGTTTTTTTGAGGAGGGAATCAGAGTGGGTAAAGACGTGACTCTCACTCCCTTAAAGCGTACTACACCGTCTGAGCTATATGAGTTCGAATAATTTTTTCGAAAAAAGTTGCCGAAAAGTTTGTCAGGTTAAAAATAAAGCCTACCTTTGCAACCGCAATCGAGAAACAAACAGCGGTTTGAAAACAAAAACTCGATAGCTGAGAAGATGACTTGGTAGCTCAGTTGGTAGAGCAAATGACTCTTAATCATTGGGTCGAGG
>CAMGEM010000148.1 GCA_946055095.1 uncultured Parabacteroides sp.
CTAACGCACGTAGTTTCTATGAGATAGAAGCATTCAAACAACAATGGAGCAAACGGCAACTGCAACGTCAGATTGGCAGTGGCCTCTATGAGCGTCTGGCCCTTAGTCGTGACAAAGATGAAGTCATGCGTTTGGCAATGGAGGGACAGGTAATAGAGAAGCCATCAGACATCCTCAAAGATCCTGTGGTTTTGGAGTTTATCGGCTTGAAATCAGATGCTTCCTATAGCGAGACAGACCTTGAAAGTGCAATTATCAGTCGCCTACAGGACTTCCTCCTCGAAATGGGCAAGGGTTTCCTCTTTGAGGCAAGACAGAAGCGATTCACTTTCGAGGAACGACATTTCTATGTTGACCTTGTGCTCTACAACCGACTCCTTCAATGCTATATCCTTGTTGACTTGAAAATGGATGACCTCACCCATCAAGATCTCGGTCAGATGCAGATGTACGTCAACTACTATGACCGCTTCGTGAAAGAGGATTTTGAGAAACCAACCATCGGCATTCTTCTTTGCGAGCGCAAGAACGATGCGCTCGTAGAACTCACTTTGCCAAAAGACACCAATATCTATGCACAGCAGTATGCACTCTGCCTGCCCGACAAGGCTCTGCTCCAGCAGAAACTGCGTGAATGGATTGAGGAATTTAGAAAGGAGGATGAGGAATGAACAGCCTCAAGGCCACACGTTTCCGTCAATGGGCAACGAAGTGTGAACCAAGCCGTGGAGATGTAACGCCTTCGTGAAGCGAAGAAAGCATAAACTATTACCGCAACGCCATCTACAACTATGTAAATCAGCGCTATGGTGGAATGGCATAGAAACAATGTATGCGCCTCTAAAGAAAAGAGCTAATCCCCCATGTCCTGATTTGGAATTGTGCCAAAAAATGTGTTCTTTTGCATAAACATCAACGATGAACAGCATTATGGAGAATATCTATGTGAAATGTATCGAGCAGATACTGAAAGTAGAGCCTCCCGTGGAAGAGGCTCGTGAGTTGATTATGCGTGTGGTCAAGCAAGAGTTGCAATACAGCGACAAACTGACTGAATCACAAAAAAGCAAAGCGATAGAGCTACTATCCCTCATGCAATTCCCCTTGAAAATCAAACGGGAACTCTATATCCAACGTCTGGAGGTGCATCATGCCAGCCTTCCCGCCATTGGGATTGGCCTTCTGGCAGGTATCGTGACCGAGGAGCTATTAAACAAACAGTCTCGATTGCTTCGCCTGCCGTTAGCTACCGTTGCCGGAGTAGCTTTTGGCTCCATCTACAGCCTGTGCATCGAGAAACCGGTCAAGATGCCTACGCCGAAGACGACCCGTAAGGAGCGCATCATCTCTACCGCCGAGGAGATCCAACAGGATATTGAGCGCTTGATTGACCTCATCGCCCAGTCTGATCCGGTGTCGCTCGACTCCCTGCCGGACGATTTCGCCCCACAATCGGCTCCCACAGCTGATCCAGTCGGCTCAACTAACTGATTGAGCCGGCTCCCGTCATACATCGAGCGGGCTCAAACAATCCGTTGAACCCGCTCGAATAACCATATGAATCTTCTAAAAGGCAGATCAGATGTTCGCCAACGTAGCGACGATGAAATCCCAGGTCTTCTGGACGGAAGCGATGTTCACCCGCTCGTCCGGTGAATGGGGATGTTCCAGATCCGGACCGATAGAGACCATATCCATCTGCGGATAATTGCCCTGGATAATGCCACATTCCAAACCCGCGTGCATCACCTTCACTTCCGGCTCCTTGCCAAACAGGTTCATATAGGTCGATCGCATGACCTGCAAGATCGGTGAGTCGATATTGGGTTGCCAACCATTATAAGGAGCCGACTCCTCCACCTTGGCACCCGCCAAAGAGAAGACGCTCTCCAAGCTGGAGCAGATCGCATCCTTACGAGTGCCCGAAGAGCTACGCACCAAGATCTTAATCTCGAAGAGACCCTCCGAAGAGCGCACGATAGAGAGGTTAGAGGAAGACTCTACGGTCCCTGGGAAATCGTGCAACATCGTGATCACCCCATTCTGGCACGCCTCGATGGCATTGATCATATCATCTTGTATCTCCTCTGGAATCAAGGTCTGGGGCAGTTCCACCAATTCCGCCGTGAAGTCAATACGGCTCTCAATACCCTTATACTCTTCCCGATAGAGGTCTTGGTAGTCAGCGACCAACTCCCACAAAGCTTCCACATTGTCACCTGGAATGGTCACGATCGCATAGGCCTCACGCGGGATGGCATTGTGCATATTGCCACCTTCCACCACCGACAGACGAGCACCATAATCTCTTACGGCCTCTTTCAAGAAACGGAACATCAACTTATTGGCATTGGCTCTGCCCAGATGAATATCCACACCTGAGTGTCCACCCTTCAAGCCCGTCAGGTTCACCTTCACGGCCACATCGCCCTCCGGTATCACCGCATCATCTTTATACTGCAAAGAGACGTTTACGTTCACACCTCCCGCACAGCCAACATACAGCTCACCCTCTTTCTCAGAATCGCAGTTCAACAGCACATCGCCCTTCAGCCAATGGGGACGCAAGCCGAAAGCACCATCCATCGCCTCCTCTTCATCTACCGTGAAAAGCGCCTCGATCGGTCCATGACGCAGGTCTTTCGCCGCCAACACAGCCATGGCCAGGGCAACACCCATACCATCGTCAGCCCCTAACGTGGTCTCACGAGCGGTGACCCATTCCCCTTCGATATAGGCATCAATCGGATCCGTCGTGAAGTCGTGCCGCACAGCGGCGTTCTTCTGCGGCACCATATCCAGGTGCGACTGCAGCGTAACCGTCTTCCGATCCTCCATGCCGGGAGTGGCTGGTTTGCGAATCAACACATTGCCCACGGCATCTTGCAACGTCTCCAACCCCAATTCCTTACCAAAGGAGAGTAAATAACGGGTGACGGCCTCCATGTGTCCGGTAGGACGGGGGATCTGCGTCAGGTCATAAAAATAACCCCAAACTTGCTTCGGAGAAAGCTCTTTAATTTCTGTTGCCATACTGCATTATGATTTAGTGTGAAACAAATATGTTCCGGTCTTATTCGGTGATCGAGGCAGCCCTTGCGGTCTTGTTGGTCAAGGGCAACGCCACGATGCCACCCAACCCACAAAGCCCTGTCCAGACGGTCTGCACCGTATGCACCACCAAGGCGAAGGCGGCCGCATCGTTCTCATTCACGCCAAAGCAAACCAACGTCGCGATGACCATGAAATGCCAAGGACCGATACCACCCTGCACAGGGACCGCCACACCGATGCTACTCATGGTGAAAGCGATCAAACCCACCCCTATGCCCAACTCACGGGTGAAGTCGAACGCATAGAAGGTGATATAGAAATAACAGAAGTAGCCACTCCAGATCAGCAAGGTCTGCACCAAGAAGAGCCACTTCTTATCCATCAACCAGATACTCTTCATGCCCGCCCACACGTTCAGCAGCAGCTCCTTGGCCTTACGCACCAACGTGAAGTGACTCATGTATTTGAGCACGAGCCATACCATGATCGCCAACCCGATCACCAAGGCATAGATCCAAATGGAGTTGAGCATCGCATGGAACCCCTCCAACAGAGCCGGGTTCTTGGCGAAGAAACTGATGAAAAAGTCGAGGTTAAAGATAAAGATGAAGAGGGTGATTGTCCCGACCATGATCGTATCGCTCACCCGGTCAATCAACAGCGTGCCCAATAGCTTGGAGAACGAGATCTTGTCATACTTCGCCACGATGCCACAGCGCCAGACCTCCCCCACACGCGGCAAGACCAAATTCACCGCATAATTGCCCAGCACGGCATTGACCGCATTCGATCGCTTAAAGCGAACCCCCAAGGTCTCGATCAAGAGCCCCCAACGCAAACCGCGAACGATGTTCGCAAAAAGACCAAACAGCAAAGAAAACAAGATAATATCATAGCGCACACCATGCCTGATGACGTTCCATATCTCCGTGAGATCCATTTCTCTAAACAGCCACCACAGCAGCAGGAAGCCAAATCCCAACGGCAGCACCACCTTTACAAAGGTGCGAAGAATGCTTTTAAAATCCATTACAAAGCGAGTTCTTTAAATTATTTATTGTACTTTTGTGCATCGCGAAGATAAGCATTATTATTGAAATTAACGCATTAGACAGAAGCGGATGAAATTGGTTAAACCCAAAAAAGCATTAGGGCAGCATTTCTTGAAAGATCTGCAAATCGCGCAACGGATCGCCGATACGCTGTCTGATTATCCCTCTACCCCTGTGTTGGAGATTGGTCCGGGCATGGGTGTCCTCACGCAGTTTCTGCTCGAAGCGGATCATGACTTGACCGTTGTCGAGCTGGATATGGAATCCGTAGCCTATCTGCAAACGAACTTCCCCGACTTGAAAGGGCGCATCATCCCCGCCGACTTCCTGAAGCTGGATTTAGCGAAGCTCTTTCCGGGAGCGTTCTGCGTGATTGGTAATTACCCCTACAACATATCGAGCCAGATCTTCTTCAAGGTGTTGGAATACAAAGACCGCATCCCCTGTTGCTCCGGCATGTTGCAGAAAGAGGTCGCGGAGCGGTTGGCCGCAGGGCCGGGCAGCAAGACCTATGGCATCCTGAGCGTGTTGCTCCAGGCCTGGTATGACGTGGAATACCTTTTCACGGTCAGCGAGAAGGTGTTCGATCCCCCTCCCAAGGTGAAGAGCGCTGTCTTGAAAATGACACGCAACCAACGCACCGAGTTAGGTTGCGACGAGAAGCTTTTCAAGACCGTGGTCAAGACCGCCTTCAACCAACGACGTAAGACGCTCCGTAACTCCATGCGTCCCCTGTTGGGCAAGGAGTGTGCCGATCTGGCTTCCCCCCTGTTCGACAAGCGACCCGAGCAACTCTCCGTGGAGCAATTCGTGGCATTGACGTTAATTACCCAAAAACAGCTGGATCGGACGAAGAACGATTCGGCACAATAAGCATACTTCCATGATCGAGTTGAACAAAGATTATATCGAGCACCTGAAGCAAATCATCGAGGCCAAAGATGACGAGCAGGCGAAATTGATCCTAAAGGAGTTATACCCTGCTGATATCGCAGAGTTGTATCAATCGCTGACCTTGCAGGAGGCGATTTACCTCTATCTATTGATGGATGGCGAGAAGGCAGCCGATGTCTTGATGGAATTAGACGAGGAGGATCGACACAAACTCTTGAAGGAGCTTCCGAATGAGCTGATCGCCAAGCGGTTCGTCGATAACATGGATTCGGATGATGCGGTAGATTTGATGCGTGAGTTGGACGAGGACACGCAGGAGGAGATTCTTTCGCACATCGAAGACGTGGAGCAAGCCGGTGACATTGTCGATTTGTTGAAATACGACGAGGATACCGCCGGTGGTTTGATGGGTACGGAGATGATCGTGGTGAACGAGAATTGGAGTATGCCCAAATGTATCGAGGAGATGCGTAAGCAGGCCGAGGAGGTCAGCGAGATCTATTATGTCTATGTGGTGGATGACGATGATCGACTGCGCGGCGTGTTGCCCTTGAAGAAGATGATCACCAATCCCTCCGTCTCCAAGATCAAGCATGTGATGAAGAAAGACCCGATCGCCGTGCACGACAGCGACAGCATCGAGGAGGTGACAGAGATCATCGACAAATACGACATTGTGGCCGTACCGGTCATTGATAGCATCGGTCGATTGGTGGGACGCATCACGGTGGATGATGTCATGGATGAGGTGCGCGAGCAACACGAGCGCGACTATCAGTTGGCATCCGGTATCTCGCAGGATGTGGAGACCTCTGATAATGTCTTCACCCAGACAGCCGCCCGTCTGCCTTGGTTGCTGATCGGCATGATTGGTGGATTGGGTAATTCCGTCATCCTGGGTGGTTTCGAGAGCAGCTTCGCCACCAATCCCAAGATGGCACTGTTCATTCCGTTGATCGGTGGAACGGGTGGAAACGTCGGCATCCAATCCTCGGCGATCGTGGTGCAAGGCTTAGCCAACAACTCATTGAAAGAGGGGAATATCGTGCCTCAGATCCTGAAAGAGGCTGCCGTGTCGTTGATCAATGCCAGCATCATCAGCTTGGTTGTATTTGTCTATAATTTCTTCATGCTGGGCGACCGAGGCATCACCGCCACTGTTTCGTTGAGCCTGTTCGCCGTGGTGATATTCGCCAGTATCTTCGGCAC
>CAMGEM010000149.1 GCA_946055095.1 uncultured Parabacteroides sp.
TTAGCGAATAAGCCCGATAAAAAATAGTCTGAGTCCAAGGTGGAACAATATTAGTGGAACAATATCAGAACGGAAGATCATCTTCCGGCGCGCCCTCAGCCGTCGTAGCCGGCTGTTGCGGAGAGGCGGATGGTTGCGCATAAATCGGCGTTGACGACGCTCCCGCTTGCGGCGTGGCAGCCGGCTGGGGAGTCACGGTCGTTGATGCGGTCGTATTCGCATCCGCCGGACGAGAGCCTGTGTTATAAAACTCGATACGATCGGCATGGATCTCCGTGACATACCGCTTCACCCCATTCGGGTCATCGTAGCTACGTGTGCGAATCTTCCCCTCCACATAGAGGCCAGAGCCTTTGCGCACCCATTTCTCCACGAAAGCGACCTGATCACGACGCACCACGATGTTGTGCCAATCCGTACGCTCTGGAATGACCGTTCCATTCGCCAGCGTATAACCTCGTTCTGACGTAGCCAACGGGAAATTAGCCACCGCCTGACCATTATCAAAATAACGCACATCGGGGTCTTTCCCCACGTTGCCGATCAAAAGTACCTTATTTAATGACATAGCTTGCTCTTTTTTGTCTTTTCAAACAGCAAAGAAACATAAATTCATTCATTCCGACAAGTTTCCACCCATTTTCTCTACATAAATATGTATGAGACGAGGGATCGCATAGCGTTCGAACTCCGCCAAAGGGATTCGGAGATAACCCTCCAAGCCCTCAGGCGCTCGCTCCAGCTCAATGCCATAGAAGGAGGCATGGAGCACTTGATGCGAGAGGACATGCTTCACATCGGTCAGTGGCTGGAAAAATCGCAGCGCTCCCGCCTTCGCTAACCAACGACGATAGGTGGCATTTTGACTCAAAGCAGCCAAATCCATCGGGCCGTCGGTCTCGATCAAGGGGAACTCATAAAGCCCCTCCCAAATGTCTCCCGCCGGTCGGCGACGCAGCCAAGTCTCGTTATTATATATAAGGTATAGGTAATGGAAGTAGCGATCACGTGTTTTGGTCTTATGACGTTTCACCGGCAACGACTCCACGCTCCCCTTCGCATAGGCCACACAGCGATCCGCCAAAGGGCACACGGCACAATCCGGACGGCGAGGCACACATTGCAAAGCACCCAACTCCATGATGGCTTGGTTATAGCTGCCCGCACGCTTGGGATCCAACAACTGACCAGCCAACTCCGCGAATTGCTTTTTCCCTTCCGTCGAGTCAATCGGTGTATCCAAGTCGAACAGACGAGCCAGCACCCGATAGACATTGCCATCCACCACCGGGTAAGGCTCCCCCCACGCAAACGAGACGATAGCCGCCGCCGTGTAAGCGCCGATCCCTTTCAAGGAGAGCACCTCGTCATAGCTTCGGGGAAACTGTCCCCCATAATGCTCGACAATCCGCTTGGCGGCGGCATGCAGGTTGCGTGCCCGACTATAATACCCTAAGCCCTGCCAATACTTCAGCACCTCTCCCTCCTCCGCTGCCGCCAATGCCTGCACCGTAGGAAAACGCTCGGTAAAGCGCAAGAAATAATCCAGTCCCTGTGCCACACGCGTCTGTTGCAAAATAATCTCCGACACCCAAATCAGGTAGGGATCGGTCGTCTCCCGCCAAGGCAATGCCCGCTTGTGCGATTCGTACCAATCTATCAATATGCGGCTGACTTCCAAGTCTCTCAATGCCTCATCCTCAACACTTTTCATTTTCCGTTTTCGTCCATAACTGTTTGATTGGCGCAAACATACACATAACTGACGAGATACAAAGAATCTTTTTTCGTAAAAATGGAGCCTAATTCTTTTTGCGCGTCAGCAAAAAGCTATATATTTGCATTCCAAAAAATTAAAAGGTTCAAACCATAAATAAAAACAGACATGACTAAAGCAGACATTGTTAGCGAGATTTCAAAAAGCACCGGTATCGACAAGCAAACCGTGTTGTCAAGCGTAGAGTCTTTCATGGAGATCGTAAAGGGCTCATTAGCACAAGGCGAGAACGTTTACTTGAGAGGTTTCGGTAGTTTCGTGATCAAGAAAAGAGCTCAGAAGACCGCTCGTAATATCTCCAAGAATACGACGATCATCATTCCGGAGCACAACATTCCGTCTTTCAAACCCGCCAAGACCTTCTTGAGCGAAGTGAAGTAAGTAACGATAGCAATTTAAATTATACGTTTAATCTTTTAAAATTCAAAGCAAGATGCCGAGTGGTAAAAAGAGAAAGAGACATAAGATGTCAACTCACAAACGCAAAAAGAGACTGAAGAAGAATAGACATAAGAAGAAGTAAGTCTATCCTTACAACTCTACACAGAAGAACAAACTTAATAAGTGACCTTTTAAGTTTGTTCTTTGCGTATTTATTAAGGTCAGTATCATAAACACATCCAAGATAAAGTGGTTAGTGAATTAGTAGTAGATGTACAACCTAAAGAGGTGTCTATCGCCGTACTGGAAGACAAGAGCCTTGTGGAGCTTCAGAAAGAGGCTCGCAACGTCTCGTTCGCCGTGGGCGATATCTATCTGGGCAAGGTGAAAAAGATCATGCCCGGCCTCAACGCTGCATTCATTGACATAGGCTACAAGAAGGATGCGTTTCTTCACTATCTGGATTTAGGCCCAAACTTCAACGCACAGCAAAAGTTCTTGAAACAATTGCTTACCGACCCGAAAAAGGCGACCCCTATCGCTAAACTGACAGGTGTGCCCGAGATCGAGAAAAACGGGAGCATCAACCAGGTGTTGAAAGCGGGACAAGAGGTATTGGTCCAAATCGCCAAAGAGCCCATCTCCACGAAGGGTCCCCGATTGACCTCCGAGCTCTCTTTCGCCGGACGTTACATCGTGCTGATCCCCTTCTCCGACAAGGTCTCTGTCTCCACGAAGATTAAATCAAACGCAGAACGCACACGGTTACGCCAGCTGATCATGAGCATCAAGCCGAAGAACTTCAGCGTCATCGTACGCACCTCCTCGGAAGGCAAACGTGTAGCGGAGCTTGATCATGAACTAAAGACATTGGTGAAACGTTGGGAAGATAGTATCGAGAAGTTGCCCAAAGCGACGTTGCCCTCCATCATTTATGAGGAGACAGGACGCACAGTCGCCCTGTTGCGCGATATTTTCAACCCCTCTTTCGAACATATTTATGTAAACGACAAGGAAGTCTATGACGACGTGCGCGATTATGTCAGCTTGATCGCCCCCGGCAAAGAGGAAATCGTACAGGAATATACCGGAGCGCTTCCTATCTTCGACAATTTCGGGATCACGAAGCAGATCAAGTCGTTGTTCGGACGGACTGTCACCTATAAAAGTGGAGCTTATTTGATCATTGAGCATACAGAGGCCATGCACGTGATCGATGTCAACAGTGGCAATCGATCCAAAGGTAGCGATGCCCAAGAGCAGACCGCTATCGACGTTAATCTGGCAGCCGCTACGGAGATCGCTCGACAGCTTCGCCTCAGGGATATGGGCGGCATTATCGTGATCGACTTCATTGATATGCTGGAGGCAAGCAACCGACAAAAGCTCTTCGAGCACATGTCAAGCGTGATGAAGAGCGACAGGGCCAAACATAACATTCTACCTTTGAGTAAGTTTGGCTTGATGCAAATCACACGTCAACGTGTTCGACCCGCCATGGACGTAGAAACGTCTGAGAATTGCCCATCGTGCTTCGGGACAGGGACGGTCAAGCCCTCTATCCTGTTTACCGATAGCTTGGAAGAAAAAATAGATAGTTTGGTCAATCACCATCATGTGAAGAAATTCACCCTGCATCTCCACCCTTATGTGGCAGCTTATGTAAACAAGGGATTCATCCCCTTGAGCATGCGGTGGAAAATGAAATACACGCATGGAATGCGTATCATTCCCGACCAGAGCTTGGCATTCTTGGAATACAAATTCATCGACCCAGACAAGAATGAGCTGGACATGATGGAAGTGAAAGAGATTGTCAACAAAAAGGGAAATGAACAATAAATAAAACAAGGTCAATCAAAAGAGTGTGGGAGCCTCGACACCGGTAAACGTGTCGAGGTTTCCTGTTTTTAGCCCATCCCGAAGCCATAAAGCAGCCAAAATGTCAGAAAAACTGACACAACTTTTTATTTTTCTTCCGTTCCACTTTTGGCATAGCTTTTGTACAAATCATAGCGAATCCGTTGGAGACAGCGGAGGAGATAAGTAAAACGAATAAATAACAATTAAACATTATACAATCATGGGAAAGATAATAGGAATTGACTTAGGTACTACCAACTCTTGTGTAGCTGTCTTGGAGGGTAACGAGCCCGTAGTTATTGCTAACAGTGAAGGTAAAAGAACAACACCGTCTATCGTAGCATTCGTAGAGGGTGGCGAGCGTAAGGTTGGTGATCCGGCTAAGCGTCAGGCTATCACGAACCCGCAGAAAACAATTTTCTCTATCAAACGTTTCATGGGTGAGACCTATGATCAGGTACAGAAAGAGATCGCACGTGTTCCTTATAAAGTAGTACGTGGCGACAACAATACACCGCGTGTCGATATTGACGGACGTCTTTATACGCCGCAAGAGATCTCCGCGATGGTGCTTCAGAAGATGAAGAAGACCGCTGAGGATTATCTGGGCCAAGAGGTTACAGAGGCTGTCATCACCGTTCCGGCTTACTTTAGCGACGCACAGCGTCAAGCAACCAAAGAGGCTGGTGAGATCGCAGGCTTGAAGGTACGCCGTATCGTCAACGAGCCGACCGCCGCATCCTTGGCTTATGGTTTGGATAAGACGAATAAAGATATGAAGATCGCCGTATTCGACTTGGGTGGTGGTACGTTCGATATCTCTATCTTGGAGTTGGGCGACGGTGTGTTTGAGGTGAAATCAACCAACGGTGATACGCACCTGGGTGGTGATGACTTTGACCATGTCATCATCGACTGGTTGGCAGAGGAGTTCTTGAGCGACGAGGGTGTTGACTTGCGTAAGGATCCGATGGCTTTGCAACGTTTGAAAGAGGCTGCTGAGAAGGCTAAGATCGAGTTGTCAAGCACCACCAGCACAGAGATCAACTTGCCGTATATCATGCCGGTAAATGGTGTGCCCAAGCACTTGGTTAAGACCTTGACTCGTGCGAAATTCGAGCAGCTGTGCGATCACTTGATCCAGGCTTGTATCGAGCCGTGCCGTCAGGCGTTGAAAGACGCCAGCTTGAGCACTTCCGATATTGACGAGGTGATCTTGGTAGGTGGTTCAACACGTATCCCGGCTGTACAGGCTATCGTAGAGAAGTTCTTCGGCAAGGCTCCGTCTAAGGGCGTGAACCCGGATGAGGTGGTAGCCGTAGGTGCTGCGATCCAAGGTGGTGTATTGACGGGTGAGGTGAAAGATGTCCTCTTGTTGGATGTCACTCCGCTGTCATTGGGTATCGAGACAATGGGTGGCGTGATGACGAAATTGATCGAGGCGAACACGACGATCCCGACCAAGAAGTCTGAGACCTTTACCACAGCCGTAGATAACCAGCCCTCTGTGGAGATCCACGTATTGCAGGGTGAGCGTTCTTTGGCAAAAGATAACAAGTCTATCGGTCGCTTCCACCTGGATGGCATTCCTGCCGCACAGCGTGGTGTACCTCAGATCGAGGTAACGTTCGATATCGACGCAAACGGTATCTTGAATGTATCCGCTAAGGACAAGGGTACAGGTAAGGTGCAGAGCATCCGTATCGAGGCTTCCAGCGGTTTGAGCGAGGACGAGGTTAAGCGTATGAAAGCGGAGGCTGCCGCTAACGCCGAGGCTGATAAGAAGGAGAAAGAGCGCATCGACAAGCTCAACCAGGCTGATAGCATGATCTTCCAGACGGAGAAGCAGTTGAAGGAGTTAGGTGACAAATTGCCGGCTGACAAGAAGTCACAAATCGAGGCTGCCCTTGGCAAGCTGAAAGAGGCACACAAGGCACAAGACATCGCCGCTGTTGACGCTGCGATGAACGAGCTGAACAGTGTCTTCCAGGCAGCCAGCCAAGAGATGTACAACGCCGGTGGCGCACAAGGTGGTGCACAGGCAGGTCCTAACTTCGGTGGTCAGCAAGCCGGTGGCAATGCCAACAATGGCAACAACGGCAAAGACAACGT
>CAMGEM010000150.1 GCA_946055095.1 uncultured Parabacteroides sp.
AACTAACAAAGGTATGCGCTCATGGGATAACACACAATCCCATGAATGTGGTATTTCATGTTCGATTAAAATCGCTATGAGCGTATGATAGAAAAACGAGGAAAAGATGAAATATACCACAAATATGTTATTTTGTAGTGTTTTAAAAGGCTATATATTCGCATCGTAAAATTAAACACTAAATATTCACAAATTAAAAGAATGATCAAAATGAGACAGAAACGAATGCATAGCTGTTGTATGGGCATGTCCAAGGCAGCCGGGAGAAGTAGTAGCAGATTAGCAAACAGAAGTATTCAATTAGCAAGAAAAAGAAACAACAATGAAAACAAAGATTTTATTTATAGCGGCCTTGTGGCCGTTGGCCCTGCCTTCTGGTTGGGCTGAGACAAGCCGAGTATTCGGTTATGATGCACATAAAGTAACAGAAGAGGTTGACCAGCAGCAACGCATTGTCGGTCGGGTGATCGACGCAAAAACAAGCGAGCCGCTCATGGGTGCGGCAGTTATTCTTCAACAGGCCAATGAGGGCACTGTGACAGACATAGAGGGGAATTTCACCCTACAAACTCGTCAAAAAGCACCCTATTCCCTGCAAGTGCAATATATAGGTTATCATTCCCAAATCGTAGAGGTGAGTGAGGCAGGAAAAACGATAGAGATTCGATTAGTAGAAGACAGCCAGCAATTGAATGAGGTCGTGGTGGTTGGTTATGGTACGCAGAAGCGCAAGGAGCTGACAGGCGCGATTGCCTCTGTCGATAAAGAGCTGTTGGCGCAGCCGATCACCAACTTCGACAACCTGTTGGGAGGAGCAGTCAGTGGTTTGCAGGTTTCGGAAAGCAGTGGTTTGCCGGGAGCCTCCTCCAACATTCGTATTCGAGGCGGTAACTCCATCACGGGAGGTAATGAGCCGCTGTATGTGATAGATGGTGTATTGATTTATAACGATAAAAGTGCCACCAGTACAGGTGTGACACGTGCGACGAGCGATTTCAATCCGCTCTCAGCGATTAATCCAAATGATATAGAGCGCATAGAGGTGCTGAAAGATGTCTCGGCTACGGCGATCTACGGTAGCCGGGGTGCCAATGGTGTGATCATTGTCACGACCAAGAGTGGCAAGAAGGGGCGTACGAGCATAGAATATCAATATGCGATTGGTTGGCAAAAGGTAGCGAAAAAGCTGGATTTGCTCAACGCTCGCGAATGGGGAGATCTCTATTTGGAGATCGCTACTCCGACGCAGATCGCCAATAGCGGGTTGACCCCGGAGATTGTGGCTGCCTGGGGAGAGGGTGATGATTGGCAGAGTGCTGCCCTGCGCACCGCAACCACACAGAATCACCAGCTGAGCATCAGCGGAGGAGACGAGCGCACACGCTATTTGATCAGTGGCAACTTCTCCGATCAGGATGGAATCTTGGTGAACACAGGCTTCAAGCGTTATAGCGGACGTGTCAATTTTGAACGGGATCTGTATAGCAACTTGACCGTGGGTATCAACTTGACAGCCAGCAAGACGGAGCAACGAGGCATCACCGATTTTACCTCTTATAACTCGTATGTGGGTGGTAACAGCAATGCCTTTGAGTACTTGATCCGCATTCCGCAGGCAGTGCCTATCTACAATGCGGATGGTTCTTACAACCACAACAACCCTTATGAGGTGGGTGACCTGCGCAATGGAGATGTCACCCCTAACGCCCTTGCCGACTTGACGGAGGTGACCTCTATCAACAAGAGCAACAACTTGATTGGTAATGCGTTCGCCAAATGGGAGTTCTTGCCGGGCCTGACCTTGAAACTCTCGGCCTCTACCAACTTGGTGAACAGCACACAGAATTTCTACTCACCGGGCAACTCCTCCGCCGGCATCACAGTGGGTGGCTATGGCACGGTGGGCAACAAACGCTTTGACGCTTATCAGTATGAGGCGACACTCAACTGGCAGAAAGAGATTGGCAAGCATCGCTTTGACATCCTTGGTGGTTACACCTCGCAGGTGACAGACATTGAGTATGCGGTAGCTTCGGCAGAGAGTTTCGCCAATGACGCCCTCTCTTATCACAGCCTGCAGACAGGAGCTTTGTTGGTTCCTCCTGAGACTGGCGGTAGCAAGAACACGGTGCACTCCGCCTTAGGACGTGTCAATTATACCTTTAATAACCGCTATAACTTGACAGCTACCCTGCGTGCGGATGGTAGTAGCCGCTTCGCGGAGAACAACCGTTGGGCCTACTTCCCCTCGTTGGGTCTCTCCTGGAACGTGAACGAGGAGGGTTTCCTGCAAAAGGCAACAGCCATAGATGAGTTGAAACTGCGTGCCAGCATAGGTACGGTGGGTAACCAGGAGATTGGTGACTACAAGGCGTTGGCGACCTACGGCACGACCCGCACCTATTTCGGCAATACCGCTGTGACGGGCTATGTGCGCAATAACTTGGAGAATCCGGATTTGAAATGGGAGACCACCGTCCAATACAACGTTGGTTTTGACCTCGGTTTGCTCCAGCGTCGCCTCTCTTTCGTGTTTGATACCTATTACAAGAAGACGAGCGACCTGTTGCTGAGCATTCCAGTGGAGCAAACCACCGGCTTCAGCACACAGCTGCAAAATGTGGGTAATGTCACCAACAAAGGTGTGGAGTTCTCGGTGAGTGGTACACCCGTACAAACCAAGGATTTTGATTGGAGCATCAGCGCGAACATCGCACATAACCAGAATGAGGTGACCAATATTGGTTCGTTAGACTATATCTTGAGTGGCAGCCAAATTATCCAAAAAGGAGAGCCGTTGGGCGCTTTCTATGGTTGGCAGTATGACGGCTTGGTACAGCCGGGTGAGGATCTCTCCAAAGTGCCTGTGCCCTCCCCCAAACCGAACGTGGAGTATGGCGATGCGAAGTTCGTGGATCAGAATGGGGATGGCGAGATCACGCAAACGGCTGATCGGGTGGTCTTGGGCAGCATCCAGCCTGATTTCACCTACGGCTTGAGCACGACGCTGCGCTACAAGGATTGGTCGCTCTTTGCCTCTTTCCAAGGCAGTCAGGGAAATGAGATCTACAACAGCTTGCGTCAGCGTTTGGAGTCGCCCAGCACCAGCTATAACGGCTCACGGGTGTTGCTCGACCGCTGGAGTGAGAGCAACCTCACGGCTACCCAGCCCAAGGCGTATGCCTCCAACAACTATTCCAACTATGTGGATAGTCGTTACATTGAGGATGCCTCTTATTTCCGCTTGAAGAACGTGACGTTGAGCTATTTCCTGCCGATCCATTGGCAACGTGCGCAACAGCTGAAGGTGAAGCTGTTTCTCTCAGCCAACAACCTCTTTACCCTCACTGGGTATAAGGGTTATGACCCGGAGGTGGCCAGTGGTGTAGATGCAGGTGCTTATCCTACGGCACGGACTTATACAGTAGGTGCAAATATCTCTTTCTAACAGGAATCATTCATTTTTTTAGAGTCTAACGAACGATGAAACATAGTATCTTCAATATAGTGCTTTGGGCAGCCGCCCTTACAGCTTGTGGCGACAGCCTTGATCAAGCTCCGATCAGCTCTCTTTCGCAGAGCACATTGCCGGCCTCTGACGCAGATGCCATTGCCTTGGTTAACTCCGTTTATGCGGTGAATATTGGTAAGAGTACCGCCTTTGGTTACATGACTGACTTGGTCACTGAGACAACCATCTCTGGTGAGAACCCGAACGGTGGTGGAGGTCTGTTGGGCCTCTTGAAATGGGATGCGAACAACTCCTATGTGGTCGGGATGTGGAACGATTTGGCGAAGGGTATAGCTAATGCCAATGACGCGATCGACCGTGTGCAAGACAATGCGCAGGTTTCTCTATCTACCCAGCAGCGGGTGATCGGCGAGGCGAAGTTCCTCCGTGCCTATTACCTGAATTATGCGGTACAGTTCTGGGGTGACTATCCCATCGTGTTGCACAACGTGGAGGGGAGTAGTGTAGAACGTCAGCCGGTAGATGCGGTGTATGCGCAGATTGAGCAAGATTTGTTAGATGCGGCAGAGGCGTTGCCAGCCTCTTACGGTTCCACCGATTTAGGACGGGCCACTCGTGGAGCCGCTTGGGCATTGCTCTCGAAGGTCTATCTGACGTGGGGACAGGTGTCGCCTACCTTCAGCGAGGCTGAACGCAAGGCGAAATATGCGCAAGCGGTAGAGGCTGCGAACCAAGTGACGGGCTATGCCTTGGAGGAAGATTTCTCCGCCAACTGGGATAACAACAACCGAAATGGCAAAGAGAGCATTTTCGCTACGCAGCACAATACCGGTTCTGCCGCTGACGGTACAGGCGGCAATCACCTCTGCCACTGTGCTTTCAGTAGTGGGTTTAGCAATAGTTTGCCTCACGTAGTACCTGCCAATCGGGATGTGGAGGATAGCTATGCTCCCGGTGATCAGCGGCGAGAGGCCTCCTTTGCGGATAGCCTGTATAACCCGGAGACGGGCAACTACTATGTGTTTGACTTGCCCCGTTTTCGCAAATATATCGATATCAGCGATCCCAATGGCAGTGCCAACAACCGCAATGTCAACCGTACGATCTTGCGCTATGCGGAGGTGTTGCTGGTCAAGGCTGAGGCGATCAATGAGCGGGATGGCGGGCCGAACGCAGAGGCTTACGAGGCGATCAACCAGGTTCGCCGCCGGGCATTCCGTAGCTTTCCTGTGGAGCAACCTTCGGCTTACGATTTGCCGGCAGGTTTGAGCTATGCCGATTTTCAGCAGGCAGTCCGTCAAGAGCGGCAGTGGGAGTTTGTCTATGAGCAGAAACATTGGTTAGACTTGGTACGCTGGCGCATCTTGGTGAAGACCATCAAAAACAGCACCGTGGCACAAGATCCGCAATACAACAAGCAGACCATTGATTTCCACCATTATCGCTATCCGATCCCACAGGCTCAACGTGAGATCAACCCCGAAGGGCTTTGGCAGAATTGGGGGTATGACGGCTATGACGAGAGCAAGACAGGAGCCAATCCCTATGCGGGCTTTGAATAACAAACATCTAAAATGAACAATGAATTAGTAAACCATACAAGTGATCAAATGAAAACGAAACAGTATCTTTTCAGCCTTGGCCTCATTGGGGCCTTGGCTTTTGGAGGCGGCCAAGCGTCCGCCCAGTATGTGCCCTTCGATGATGCACAGGGCCCTCAATCTATCTTTGTGAATGCATCCACTAAGCAGAGCTTAGAGCAGAATGCCAGCACGTTGCGTGATTATCTGCAGCATCGCCGTTCCGCCCTCTTGCAATGGAACAGTCTCGATCCAGCGGAGTTGCAGCCGGTGACCTTGCGTGTGCAGGCCGTAGCTAAGAACCGAGGCGGTATGCGTGAGTTGCGTGTGCGTCGCTTCCACTATATTGGCGATTGCGCATTAAGTCACGGAGGGCAGGATTCAGGTGTCGATACGCCCACCACGGCACAGGCGGTCTTTGCCTCCGACATTGCGGATAGCTATCTGAACGAGGCAGCCCTCTTGGGTATTCCCATTGATTCGCTGAGTATTGAGATCCACGGACGTCCTGATGAGCAGCCGACGGGTCGTGTCTATTATCCCCGCAATTACCTCTACACGGTCTATATTGACACCCCGGCTTCGGATGCGGAGTTACAGCTCTTGAGCCAACGGGCAGAGGCAAATTCCCCTATCGTGCAGTTCATCAAGCAGGCCATTCCATTGAGTCATAGCATTGAGGTGACTCCCTCACCCAAAACAAAGAAGGTACAAGGGGCTACTTTGGCGGGCTTGCGCGAGTATATCCAGGGCAAACGACAAGCCACTTTAGCTGCGCAAAAGGCGCGTGAGCAAGCGGCCAAACAGGGGAAAACGGCACAACAACCGACCGTGAAAGAGGGCCCATGGGTACGTGTGCTCAACAATGGTGTGCGTGAGTTGACGGTCAATGGTAAGTATCGCATCCTGCATGACAACCCCGCCTATTTGGGTGGTTATAACACGGGTATGACAGCTCGTGAGAATCTGTTAGGTGTGTTGGCCACCTGTATTACGCACATCACCGAGGGACAGGCGGCACTGCTGAATGTAACGCTC
>CAMGEM010000151.1 GCA_946055095.1 uncultured Parabacteroides sp.
TAAAAAAAGCCTCTCTCACAGGGAAGTGAGAAAGACTTTTCTTTATGATTGATTATGCGCAAAGCCATACACGTCTCACTTCCTATCCTGTTGCCAGAGTAGAATACTGCTTAGAGAAATAAGGAGATCTTGTAGCGTATTGCGTGTCATCTTTTTGCTTTTTACTGATTCGTTGTTTATATCCTTTTCAGAACGGCTGCAAAGTTACGCTCTTTTTTCGAACCACCAAATATAATTCGGAGTTTTTTCAGTTCGATTACTTATAAAACGTAAGGCAACCGACGATTGAAAGTGATAAAACAGAAGATAGTCACCATTTACAAGGCGTAGGTCAGCGTCAGCCAAGCTACTTGCGCATCCCTGTTTCGCTTTTGCGTCATCTGCATAGCGGGGGTGTCGATGATCGTCACCTCCTCCAAGCTGTCGAAGATGTTGTTGATGCTCAAGTTCACGCAGAGCTTGCGCTGCAACAGGTATTGCGACAGACCGGCGTTCACGCTGTAATGATGCTTGATCTTGCCTTGCGGAGTCAGCTGATCTGACACATAGAAACCATCCACCTGGAAGTTCGTGGTCGGGGTGATCGCCACGTTCACGTTGCCCTTCACGTCCCAGCAGGTCATCGCCTTCTTCGTGTCGTAGCCAATGGAGTGGCCATCTATCTCGTCCCGATAAAGGTCGCCCGAGAAACCGATGGTCAAGATGCGGCAGGGGTTCCAGCTACCCGAGAGATCTACGCCGACCGTCTGGCTGTGATCTACGTTCAGGTATTGCCAGTAGTTGTCTTCCACCTCCGGGATCGCTACCTCCATGATGCGGTTCGAACGGTTGCGGTAATAGACAGCGGGGGTCAAACGGAAAGCGGGAGAGGAGAAGGTGTAACCCAGCTCCACCTGGTTGATCAGCTCATCCTTCAGGTCGGGATTGCCTTGGAACACATGGGTAGCGTCGCTCGTGTCCTTGAAGGGAGCCAAGTAAGCCCCGGTCGGACGGATCACCCGCTGTTGGTAGCTCAATGTCAGCTGTTGCTGCTTGTCGAAGCGATAGCTGAAGGCCGCACGGGGATAGAGGTGGAAACGGTTGGTGGTCTCCGGGGCGAGGTTCGCCGTGTTGGTTGTTCCACCACCCGCAAGCATCATCTTGGCATGGCTCAACTCGGCTTGCGCACCGATCTCGGCGTGGAAGGCTCCCCATTGCTTGCCCAAAGAGGCGTAAAGCAGGTTGAGCGTGCGGTCGTAGTCATACAGGTAGCTCTTCTCCTGGGTCTCCACGAAACCCGATTCTCCCTTTACGGCCACATGGGTCTCATACGTCTCGCTACGGGTACGTCCCGTGTAACCGGCACGCAGGGTCCAGCCATCCGCAAAGTCCGCCGTGTAACCCAGCTGCCAATAGTAAAGCTGTTTATCCTTATTGATGAACTGGTTATCCTCGGCGATGATCGCACCCGTCTTGGGGTTCTCGTTCTTGAAGTCGTTGTCCTCGTCGTAAGTGAAGTTGTTGTAGTTGAAGCGAGCCTGCAGCGTTTGCTTGTCCGAGAAGCGGTGTGTCCATGCCGCCTCCGCACCATAGCCCTCTTGGCGTTGGTCGTTGTAGCGATTTCGGATCACATATTTCATCTGCTCGCCTTTCGGGTTGAACACCTGATTGTTGATGCGCCCATAGCGGCTGTAATCCATCAGGTGATACAAGCCATGCACGCTGAGTTGGTCACGATCGGAGAGGGCATAACCCACCTGCAGGTCTGCCACATGCACATCGGGGCGGGCACTGGCGTTGTTGTTCATCTCCTGGCGATTCTTGGCCGTCGTGGTGGACTTGCTGAACGTACGTGCGCGATATTCCCGACGATAGTCATACTTGGCGTTGATCGACCACTTACCCGGGTGCAGGTTCAACACCGCTCCGGCGTTGTAGCGCTCATGCCATCCGGCTCCTACGGTTACTTGCAACGGGGATTCGTTGGCGGTATAGAGGCGGGGGGAGAGATTCAGCACACCGGCGTTGCCATCAGGCACCCAGTCGATGCGAGGGGTAGCGCCCATAGCCAACCGATCGAAAAAGAGCGCAGGCAGTTGAATCAGTACGTCACCACTATACTCCTCCATAAGTCCGTAAGGTACACCGTTGATCAGCATACCTACCTGGTTGCTACCACGGAAAGTGACCGTTCCCTCGATGTCAGTAATGACGGAGGGCAACTGGCGCAGGGCTTCCGCTGTCGTATTCGTTACGCTACTCAGGTTCTGGGCCACGTTCAAATAACGCATCCCTTGGCGTTCGCTCAGTCCAGCAAAACGGGCACCTTGCACCTCGACGTTCTGGAGGTTCAGGGTGGTATCCGCAGGGGCTTGCGCATACAGGTATCCAGTCATGCCTGACAGGATGGGGATAAGTAGGAGTCGTTTCATTTTCGTTTTCTATTATAATTATGTAAATTCGTTTATAGACAAAAAAAGTCTGTATGTACAACACATACAGACTGTCTTCGTTCTTCTTTTGAGTGTAAAGCGAGGCGTATGTACGTACGTCTCGCCTTGGATTACTCAGCAGGAGCTGCCTCTACGGCTACGCTGTCAGCAGCTTCAACGGCTACAGAATCCGCTGGAGCAGCCTCAACGGCAGGAGCCTCTTCTACTACTGCGGGCTCTGCAGTCTCAGCGACAGACTCAGTGTTCTCTGTGGTGTTATTACCACATGATGCGAATGATACAGCTGCGATAACAGCAGCAAATGCAACTAACTTTTTCATTTTCTTTTCCTTTTTAAACGGTCTAAACAATCTTATTTATTTGTCTTATTGACGATGCAAAAATAAGCATTCTTCAAATATGTTGTACAACATATACTGACTTTTTTCTGAAATTTTTTAGGCCATTCTTACAAAAAGCTGATATATAGCCGCATTCGCTGACGTTTTATTTTCCCTTAATGGTTATACAGATAACGCTTAATGCTCTTCTTAGGCGTTTTCTCGAACTCTGTCGGGTAGAGCTGCAGTTCAGAAACAGCCTCATAGGGGGCTAAAAGCTTGTTAAGTGCCACCCGGGTCTCCTCCATGATGACGGGTAGGTCGTCGTGGGAGATGCCCGTGCTATCCACCGTTTCGTAGTCGGGATAGACCAGACCGACCAATTTACCGTTGCGCTCCACCACGACACTCTCCATCACGAAGGGGAGGTTGTTCAGTTTCGACTCGATCTCCTCCGGGTAGATATTCTGCCCGCTCGGTCCCAAGATCATCGTCTTGCTCCGTCCACGGATATAGATGCGGTTTCCACTGTCAATCGTACCCAGATCGCCTGTGCGCAACCATCCATCCTCGGTAAAGACGTTGCTGGTTGCCTCCTCGTTCTTGTAATAGCCACGCATCACGTTCTCGCCTTTCACCTGGATCTCGCCTACCTTATTATAAGGATCATCGGAGTCGATACGTACCTGCATGATTCCTTTCAGAATCTGTCCACAGGAACCGGGGATATACTCATCGTGGTGATCATAGCTGATCAACGGGCCACATTCGGTCATGCCATAGCCGATGGTGAAGGGGAATTTGATCTTGCACAAGAACTCCGTCACCTCTTCGTTCATGGCCGCGCCACCCACGATCACCTCACGGAAGCGACCACCCAACGCATCCACCAGTTTCTTACGGACCTGGGCATAGATGCGGCTGTCCAACAACGGGATGTTCAAGGCCAAACGCATCATCCGACTGTCTAACTGGGGCAGGATCATCTTCTTGTAGATCTTCTCCAAGATCAGGGGAACCATCAAGATCAGGTTCGGTTTCACCTCCTCGAAAGCCTTCAGCAGGATCTTCGGCGAGGGAATCTTACCTAATAGATAGACATGCACACCGAAGGCCATCGGCACCAACAGGTTAAACGCACAGCTATACGCATGCGCCAACGGCAGGAAACAGAGCTCTCGCTCGCCACGGAAGAGCAGGTCGAGCGTACGGGCGTACGTGACGTTTCCCGCTAAGTTATTGCCGGTCAGCATCACACCCTTGCTGAACCCGGTCGTGCCGGAGGTGTAGTTCAGCTCCACGATCTTGTCGTTGTCCAAGTCGGCATAGTGAATATCCGAGGCTTTGAAGCCCTGCGGGTAACGCTCCGCCATCTTCTCATCCATCGTCTTGATCAATTTATCGATGTTCTCGCCATCCCGTTGATGCAGGCAGCTGAAATCAGTGAGCGAGAAGACACCTCTGATCTCCTCAATCTTGTCCTCCTCCAACGAGTCCCAGATGCGATCGCTCACAAACAGGAAGACAGACTCGGAGTGATTGATGATATGATGTACGTCGTTCGGATTGAAATCTTGCAAGATCGGGACGATGATCGCACCATAGGTGATGACCGCCATGTAGGCGATACACCAGCGAGCGTTATCCTTGCCGATCAAGGCTACTTTATCACCGCGTCGTAGTTGACATTCTTGAAAGAGTAGATGGATGCGGGCGATCTCGGTCGCCACGTCGCCAAAAGTGAAGGTTTGCTCTTTCCCGTAATCGGTCAAAGCGGGCAAATCCCAGTTCTTTTGGAAACTTTCCTCATAGATCTTGATGAAATTCTCTTGGATCATAGCGCATGTTGTATATTAGAATTACGCGAATATAATCATTGCCAGTGGATTCGGCAAACAATCCGCCTACATTCCTTGTTTAAAATCTTATGCCTGTTGGCTCACTAAATGGGCGAGCTCCGCTTTGTAAGCGGTCTGTTCGCTCGATACGGCTACATAATGTCGTTTCTCCGCATGGAAAAGTTGATACAGCTGCCGGGCGATCTCAGGCACTCCCGCCTCGAAGCAGTTCCAAAGATCTGTCTCGTTGTAGCAGGCTCCGGGCTTGTGGCAGTCGTACAGGCCGAATCGCTTGATGAGATAGGCCGTGAAGAGTTGTGTCTCTCGTGTGGCTAAGGAGTAACCGGCGAACTCTTGGAAATCGACTTGCAGGTAGCTCTCCTCAAACAGCAACGGGGCGGTCTGTTCCCAAGGGATGATCTCACCCGTCTCTGGTTGGGTGAAGTAGTGCGACAGGTAGAGCACATCCTGCTCCACGGCCGCTCCCTCCTTGGGTTGGTAGAGGATATGGATCGGACGGGCACCGTAAGCAGCCTCCTTGAGTCCCTTGCCTAACTGTTCCCACTCCTCCATGGCGAACTCCTCGCCAATCACTAACTCCGGCGACAACCAGAGGCTATCCAAGTAGGTGATGCGCACGATCTCGGAGAAGGGGATAAAGACCTTCTGCTGCTCAATCACGTCGGTGACTGCCCAGCCTCGCTCATAGCCCTCCGTGCCCTGTTTGAGGCTATCGGCCACAAACACATACTCATAGTCGTTTTGCAGCGTCACCTTCGTGTAGGGATGTCCTTTGACCTTGTCTATCCCTTTTTGGCACCGGGCGGTATGATCGACCAAGATGTCGATGTCGGGGCTCATCCCTGGAAAGGTCGTGTCGGCTACAGCTTCCGTCGTCTCCGCTTGGCTCCAGCGGTTCAGCCATACCTCCTCCAGATCCACTTCCCGGTCGAGGTCGGATCGGTCTGTCAAGACAGCTAACTGCTGCAAGATCAGATCGACAATCCGCTCCTTGTGCTGGGCTACCTGCTGCTCGGCGAAGCGGAACACGGCCCACCCATTCTCCAAGAAATAGAGGTTTCGGAGGTGATCCGCACTGCCTAAGCAATGGATCGGTTGGTCGGTGGCAGATCGAGGTGCGTCCACCTCAATATCGACATAGAAATGTCCACTTTCCACATAGAGGGCGATACCGGGTATATAGCCATACGTCCGGTTACGGACAGGCAGGGCCACCGTGTCTAACAGTTGAATGCCCGATATGCCTGACAAGGCTTGCTGAAGTGCGTCTCGCAAGTCGGCGATCATACCTTGGGCAGCGATCGGTCGGATCGGGGAGGGGCTCAACACCGGCACACCATTTCCCGGTTGATAGAGGGCCGGATAGAGCGTGCTCTCTCGACGTGTGCGCTCCAAGAGGGGGTTGATCCGCGTCTCACCCTCGTAGATCAAGGCGTTCGTCAACTGCTCCGGATGGGCTGCGGATCGTTCGCCC
>CAMGEM010000152.1 GCA_946055095.1 uncultured Parabacteroides sp.
AAATTGTTGACGCGTGCGCCCTTGATGAAAATCGTATCTTTCTCAGCCATGCTATCTGTTACTTTTTTTCGTACCCGCAGTCTGTCTTCGCTGCTTGGGCAGCAAAGATAGCCATTAACCGCCATAAAACGTAGCTTAACTATTTCGTTATTTAGTAGAATGCGCTACTTTTGTTGGAAATTTAATCGAAATAACAGAATATATCACTATGCGATCAACCTTATATCGCTTGTTTATAGCGATTTTTTGCTTGACAATCACCTCTTGCTCGACCCTACGTCGGTCGTCTCAACCCATAGCCCAACAAGGCAAGGAGGCGAAGAGAGAGTTCCGCGGAGCCTGGATCCAGACCGCTTTCCAAGGAGAGTATAAATCCATGACACCGGCGCAGATGAGGAAAGATTTCATCCGTAAGCTGAATACCTTACAGGCGTGTGGCATCAATGCCATTATCTTTCAGGTGCGTCCGGAAGCCGATGCGTTCTATCAATCAGACATTGAGCCCTGGAGCCGTTTCTTCACGGGGGAGCAGGGACGGGCACCGGAGGGTAATTTTGACCCGATGGCCTTCTTGATTGAGGAGTGCCACAAGCGGAACATGGAGTTTCATGCTTGGCTAAACCCCTATCGGGCGAGCACGGCAGGCAACACCCGTTTTGCGGCTTCCCACATCTACCACCGTCATCCCGAATGGTTCGTGACCTATAACAAGCAGATCCTGTTCGATCCCGGATTGCCGGAGTGCCGCCAGTTTATTTGTCGGGTTGTCAAAGATATTGTCTCCCGATATGACGTGGATGCGATCCACATGGATGACTATTTCTATCCCTATCCAGCGGGTGGCGCTCCCTTCCCCGATGAACGAAGTTTCCGTAAGTATGGTGTGCCTAAGGGATATACAGAGGCGACCAAAGGCAATTGGCGTCGTCAGAACGTGAACACGTTGATCAGTGAGTTGCGTCGGACAATTTTGTTGACCAAGCCTTGGGTGCGTTTTGGCATCAGTCCGTTTGGTATCTATCGCAACAAGAAGAGCACGCCGGATGGATCGGGTAGTAACACCAACGGCTTGCAGAACTACGATGATCTCTATGCCGATGTGCTGCATTGGGTGAAACAGGGCTGGATTGATTACAACATTCCGCAGATCTATTGGGAGATTGGTCATTCGGCTGCCGATTACATTACCTTAATTAAATGGTGGGACAAGAATGCGAACGGTGGCCATTTGTATATTGGTCAGGATGTGGATCGCACGATGAAGGCTGATCAGCTGACTCGCAAGATGCGGTATGAGCGTGCGTTGCCCCATGTGTTAGGCAACTGTTTTTGGCCCGCGAACGAGATCCTTTGGAACAACAAGGGAGTGGCAGATAGCCTGAAACAACACTATCACCGTTATCCGGCTTTGATTCCGGCTTATACGCATCAACATGATCGCGCTCCCGAGAAGGTGAAGGGCCTGAAGACGGAGTGGACAGCCGATGGCTTTCTGCTCCATTGGAAAGCTAAACAGAGTCCTACCAATCCGGAATTGGCCAACTATTTCGTGGTTTATCGGTTCCGTATGGATGAGCCCATTGATTTGAGCAATCCGGCGAAGATCGTCTCAATCACACGCAACACCTGGTATAGCTTGCCTTACGATCATGGACAGGTGAAGTATCGCTATGTGGTGACTGCCGTGGATCGCTTCCACAATGAGAGTCAAGGTAAAGCAAAGAAGGTGAAACTCTAAGGGATAAGGCTATGAAAAGATGGGGATATTGGTTCCTTACGATGGCTCTTTTGCTGCTTTGCGGCTGCGTGAAGGAGGAGGATTCGCAGGTAGCTCCTGTGGCAGGGCGCACGGTGTTGGTCTATTTCGCTGCGGATAATAACCTGAACAGTAGTGTGGAAGGTGACATGGCAGCTATGGAGGAGGGGTTGTTGCATACGGATATGCACAATGGCAACTTGTTGGTTTATGTGGATAAGAAGGGCCAATCCCCGCAGTTGCTTCGCTTGGTGCAGGAGGGAGACAGCGTACGTCGGGAGTTGATCGAGGAATATGTGATCGATCATGCTTCTGCTACGGCAGAGCGATTGCGTCAGGTGCTCCAGCAGGTGACCGATACCTATCCCTCTGATCGGTATGGTTTGGTGCTCTGGAGCCACGGCACCGCTTGGCTACCTGCTGATTATAAGAACTATCTGCGCTCGTTTGGCACGGACACTGGGAATCATGCCATGCGTGTAGATGACTTGACAACGGCCTTGGCCGATTATCATTTTGATTTCCTCTTGTTTGATGCCTGCTACATGGCCTCTTTGGAGGTGGCCTATGCCTTACGGCATAACACGGATTACCTGATCGCTTCGCCCACGGAGTTGCTGACCGATGGATTCCCTTATCAGCTCTTTATGCAAGACCTGTTTATGCCAGAGGCCGATGTGGTGCATATCGCTACGCAGTTCTATACCTATTATCAATCCTCTTACGGCACGGTCTCCGTCACTAAAACGGCGGAATTAGCCGATTTAGCGACCGCTTGCCGGGCGATCTTTCAGGGGAAGAGCGAGGAGGAACTTTTCGCGGTCCCCGTGCAGGAGCTACAGATCATGGAGTATCTGACAGGTAACGTCCATGCGCTTTATGACTGTGCCGATTATGTGCGCCAGTTGGCTACCGACGCCCAATATGCGGAGTTCCAGTCCTGCATGGATCGGGCAGTCATCTATAAAGCCACCACGCCCAAGAGCGCCTATGCCTACGCCTTTGGCACCTACTTGCCGATCAATCGTTTCAGTGGACTGTCTATTTACGTGCCACAGGCCGCATTAGCGGAGTTAAACAGCTGGTATCAACAATTAGATTGGTACCAAGCTGTTTATCGGTAGGCTGATCAGTGGATTAAGAAAACCTCTCGCTGGGTATGTGTGGTGCCATTGGGCAGGAATAGTTCCGCATAAAAGATGTAGATGCCTGGTTTGGGGCGACTCCCATCATACCCTATGCCATCCCAACGCAATGTCCCTTCTGTGGCTAACGTGGAGAGATTGGCTATCTCCGCGATGCGCCTTCCCATCGTGTCGAATACCCAGATGCGGCAACGGTAGCCTGCATCTGCTAACTGATAACGCAATAAATAGCTGCGTTCGCTGTCCGACCAGTAGGGACGTTCAAAGCCGTTTAGCGTGCTGGAGGGCAGGAGCTGCTGCGAGTTCCGATACCCTGGTGTGCCATACCCCGCTGATTCAGCGGCGGAGTGCCAGTTGGTGGCATCTTGGGTCGGTTTATCTGGATCCAGTCGCTCTAACGCTACCCCTTTGGGATCTTTGATGGCGCTGTCGTGCCATTTCGGGGAATAGCTGACCTCATCAATGACCGTGAGATCGGTCAGTCTGAGCAAGACGACTGTCGCCCCGTTGTTCGCCAATACGGGTAGCTTCACCTCATGAAGGGCTTGAGGAGCGGAAATTAAGTAGAAGGCTTCCACGCCGCTCAATAGCTTACTCAGCAGTACATAGCCTCCTGGCTCCAAGGGTGTTGTGATGGCCGATAGCGGATAGAGCGTGCTTATACTGCCATCCGCCTTGCGAGTGGCCAATGCGAGTCCGGTGAGCGATAACGTCTGCTGCGAACGATTATAGAGCTCGATGTATTCGCTTCCTTCCGCAAAAGGGGCAGGCAGTAACTCATTCAAGATGATTTCGCCGGGTTGCACCGAAGATGCTTCAACAGGTGTCTCGTTGTTGTCGGGTGTTTCTGGCGTATCGGGTGTTGTCGGCTCATCAGGCATTTCCGGGTCTGTCGGTTCGTCTGGGGTGGGCGATGTGGGGGCAGAGTTAGTCGCTCCGGGTGTGCCACCTCGGGGATCGGTAGAAAGGTACAATCCTGTAGCGGAACGTTCCCAGGCAATGCCTGCTTTCGCTTTTTCGTAGGTGATCTGATCAATCACCTGTCCCGTAGGATCCACTAACGAGAGTGTTTTCCCCGCATTGAGCAAGGCAGAGGGGAATTTCTCCAAAGGCAATGCTCCACCTTGCGCATCCACCTTTATCTCTCTTCCGGAACGATAGAGCACTACATACCCTTGGGCGGGTAGCTTGTAATCGGTTAAGAGGGTTGGCTTGTCACCATAAATAAATTGCCAATTCTCCAGATTGATGCGCTGATCACTTCGATTATGCAATTCCACATACTCGGTTTGGGGTAATGCGACCAATCCATTGGGGTCGGCCATGACCTCGTTGATCCAGATGCAACCGGTCGTATAAGTAGGAGCAGGTTCCTCTGGCTCCTCTGGGGTGATCGGTGTTTCGTTGTTAGAGGCTCTACAACTGTTGCCTTCTCCTGGGGTACCTCCCCGTTCATCGGTGCAGCTGATCCATTCCTCTCCGCAGCGTTCCCAGGAAACGGCCGCAATGGCTTTGTCGTAATAGACCTCATCGTGCAAGACCCCATTCGCATCATAGAGTTGCAGCAGTTTGCCATTATTATTGAGTTGGGCAGGAAACTTTTCTAAGGGCATCTGTAATCCATTTGGTGCCACCGTAATCGCTCTGTTGGCTCGATACAGCACGACATAACCTCCGGCAGGTACTGTCAACTCGCTTAATTTCACTTGGGTTTTGTCATAGACAAACCACCAATCGGTGAGCGAAATGGCCTGTTCCGTCGTGTTATAGAGCTCTACATACTCGGTTTCTGGCAGCGATACCAAGCCTTTGGGATTGGCCATTATCTCGTTGATAAGGATGTCCGATGGAGACTGTGCGTATAAGCACGTAGATATGTGTAAACACAGAAATGGGAATAAATGTTTCATAGTCATTGTGTTTTAGTAATAATTTCTCTATATTTGCACCCGATTAACAACTAACTGTCACAAAAGGGTGGCTAATCGACTGAAATCAGTAACCCATAGCGGCAGCAAAGTTATAACTAAATTTTTAAATCATATTAATTCAGTGCTCAAAATGAATGTAGCAATTGTTGGTGTAAGTGGAGCCGTAGGACAGGAGTTCCTGCGTGTACTCGACCAGCGGAATTTCCCCATCGATGAGCTGGTGCTTTTTGGTTCATCTCGTAGTGCCGGACGCGTATATACGTTTCGTGATAAACAATATACGGTCAAGGAATTGAAGCACAACGATGATTTCAAGGGTATTGATGTCGCTTTTGTTTCAGCTGGGGCTGGTACATCCAAGGAATTTGAGAAGACGATTACAAAACATGGCACAGTGATGATTGACAACTCCAGTGCTTTCCGCATGGATGCGGATGTGCCCTTGGTGGTGCCGGAGGTGAATCCGGAGGATGCGCTCAATCGTCCGCGTGGTGTGATCGCTAATCCAAACTGTACAACGATCCAGATGGTTGTTGCTTTGAATGCTATTGAGAAATTGTCACACATTAAGCGTGTACACGTATCCACCTATCAAGCAGCCAGTGGTGCGGGCGCAACCGCTATGGCTGAGTTGGTGAAACAATATGAGCAACTCTTGAAGGGTGAGCAACCCACCGTGGAGAAGTTCGCATTCCAGTTGGCTTACAACGTAATTCCTCATGTAGATGTATTCCAGGATAATGGTTATACCAAGGAGGAGATGAAGATGTACAACGAGACCCGTAAGATCATGCACTCTGACATCGAGGTAAGTGCGATGTGTGTACGTGTGCCGGTGATGCGTGCGCATAGCGAATCTACCTGGATCGAGACAGAGCGTCCGATCAGCGTGGAGGAGGCCCGTGAGGCGTTTGCCAAGGAGGAGGGCGTTGTGTTGCAGGATGATCCCGCAAACAAGGTTTATCCGATGCCGTTGTTCGTAGCCGATCACGATCCCGTGTATGTAGGTCGTATCCGCAAGGATTTAAGCAATCCGAATGGCTTGACCTTCTGGACAGTCAGCGATCAGATCAAGAAGGGTGCGGCTTTGAATGCCGTGCAGATCGCCGAGTATCTGTTGAAGGTGGGCAACATTAAATAAGCACTTTATATTTCCCCTTTTTTATATTAAGTTGTTGGGCAGGCTGAGTAGTGATATTCTCGCCTGCCTTTTTTGT
>CAMGEM010000153.1 GCA_946055095.1 uncultured Parabacteroides sp.
ATTGAACTGATCCATGCTTTGAGGAGGGTGAGCTTATCGGGCTTGGCAGAGAGGATATCGACATGGTCGTGACGGACGGCTTCGGGATGGGTCAAGACATCCATGAGGAAGCTTTCGTCGGGTGAGCCGGGTGTGACCAATAGCTTGCCGGCCTCCGAACGGGTGGAGGGGACTCCCACTAAGGCTGCCTCACTTTTTCCCTCGGTCAGGAAGAGATTGGCGGCGGCAAAGGTGCTCGCACCATGACAGCCGATGCAATCGGTATTGAACACCTGTTGCTGTACGCCATTGCTTATACTGACATCTAATGTGCCCGCATCCACGAAGACGGTATCCTCCTGCAGGGTGAAATCGGTCTGAAAGAAGGTGACGATCCGCTTCCGCAAGCGATTGACCGCACAGATCTCCACTTGGTTGACCTCACGCATACCGGAGAGAACCACACGGATGGCCTCTCCCTCCTGCTCGGGGGCATGGATCACCTTCGTATAGGTGGCATAAGGGCTATCCCCAAAGGCAGCCGCCACCAACTCGTAATCGGCTGGCCAAGTATCAACCCCTCGCAAGGTAGCTGTCAGCTGATAGACACTGCCCTGCTCCTCCATCGGTTGATAGGTCTCGTAGATCTTGCCATCATCGCAAGCGACTCCCAACAGTGGGAGGGCTAAGGCGGCCCAACGGATTCGTTTCATTGTTTTCATCACGTTCATCGCTTAGAAGGTGTATTGCAGGAGAATCGTGCCCGAGTGCATGGCTAATCCCAGATCGTCGTTGTCTCGATCCAGCTGGGTGTCGTGCCCCGTCCGTCCGATGAACTGATACATGGCCTGGAGCTTCAGGTTGCATCCCGTGAAGAAATAGTTGAAGCCTACGGCCGGCATATTCAGGAAACCGTTCGTGTCCATCCCGTTACGGTTGAAGAGGTCGTAACGAGCCGCTACCTGCCACTTGGGCGTGACGAAATAGCCGCCTTGCACATAGCCTCCCAGATAGCGATAGGTCTCATCAATCTTCTGCCGTTCGGTGAAGCCCACCTGCATGTAATAGAGCTCGGCCCCCACATAGAGGCGATTCTTCAACCAAGCAAATTCCGCACCCACCCGGAAATCGTTGGTGCTCTCATTCTCGCTCTCGACATTGAGGGAGGTAGAGAGGCCGAAGAGCAACTTATCCTCCCGGAGGCGGTGGGGATTGCCTTGTGTGGAGGGCATCACGCCCTTGGGCATGTAGGTGAAGCGACCGGCATAAAGCAACGAGGGGATATGCCAATCGTCGCTGAAGGTCTTGCTCGCCAGATTGACCGCACTACCCGTTCCGTTGAAGATGCCGACCTCATAGCCAAACTTCTCCTTCACCAATCCATGTACCTCGACACCCAAGTCAAAACCGGTACCGATATTGGGCGTGACCGCATTGAGCGAATGGGGCAGGATGACGGGAGCTGTCAACGAGGTTGGCAATACCGGCAGCAAGGTCTCGCCCAAGGTGGTCAGGTAGGCATGCGAGAAGGGGGTCTTGAATTTACCCACCCGGATGGCGAACGCCTCTTTCAAGCGCACGTCAAACCAAGCCTGTTGCAACAACGCCCCACCCGAAGCGGCCGCGTTGAGCGAGAGGTTGAAGGTCACTTTGTCGAATGCCTTACCCGTGAATCCCAAGACCGCATAGGGAATGGAGAAGCCGGAGTTGGCGATATTGTCTTGGTTATAGGCCGCATCCAACCCCTCGTCATCGTAATAGTTGACGTTGGCACTGGCCTGCACCAACAGGTAGGGCTTGAACAGGAAGTCTCCCTTCTTGCTGCCGATCGTGAAGCCCTCTTTACCGGCCAAGGAGACAATGCCGTTTTCGGATTCCTCCTCGTGCTGGGCATATACATGAGCGGCACAGGCGATCCATAAGCATAGTATTGCGAATAGCTGTTTCATTGCTGTTTATACATCATTTAATTCGTATGTTAAAGTGAATTGATGAAGGCTACCAACGCCTCTCGATCGGCCTTGCTCATCTGCTTGAACAGGTTTTTCGAGGCCTCGCCCTCTCCGCCATGCCAAAGGATCGCCTCCTGCACGTTGCGCGCCCGTCCGTCATGCAGGTAATAGGTATGTCCGTTCACCTTCTCCTGCAAGCCGATGCCCCACAGTGGGGTGGTTCGCCACTCGTTTCCCCGAGCCAATCCGCTGACATAGTTATCGTTCAGACCTACCCCCATGATCTCCGATCCCATGTCGTGCAACAGGTAATCGGAATAGGGATGGATCGTCTGGTTGCCCAACCAAGGCAGTTCCGTATTGTTGATCAAGACCGCTCCCCGAGGGCGCGTGTGCAGCGTCGTGACGTGGCACAGGTGGCACTTCGCCTCGTAAAACTTCTGCTCGCCCAAGATCACCTGCGGATCGTTCACGTTCCGACGGGCCGGCACGCCTAAACAATGGAGATAGAGATCCACATTTTCCATCTCCTCGGTGGAGACATCCAACTGATCGTAGGCCAAGCCCATCATGCTGCCTTGATCCATCTGGAGCTGTCCCTCGCAAATCTCCTCTGGGTAACGACTGTTGGTCACACCCATATCACTGGAGAAGCCCAACTCAATCGTGAGATCCGCATGTTGCGCCTTGTTGCCGGAAAGGCCCAGTCGCTTCATGCCTCGCTCGTTGATGTAGTTGGCTCGTCCACTGATGCCATATTCCGGGTAGTTGCTCCGGGCGGCCAAGGCCTCGATCTCGGTCGGGTCGAGTGCCATCATCTGCCCTAATCCCACATGACGCAAGGGGATGCGCACACTGCAGAAGAGGTCGTTGGGTGCGATGCTGTCGGCATACCATTCCGTGATCGTATAGGTGGGCTTGCAAAGCTCATAGGTCTCGCCATCGGGAAAGGAGAAGGTCTCATAATCATACTTCACCTTCAGCTTACCCTCCGCTTTCACCCCATAGATCGCCTGGTCGTGCAACACCCGTCCATAGTTCTTGAAGAAGGCCCCATTGCGACGGGTGATATAGACCAACATCGAGGAGAAGCCATAGCTGCCCGATCCCCCCTCACTCCATAAGGTGGGTTGCGTGCGGCCCGCGTTGCGGTGGCAACTGCCACAAGAGTAACCGGCATAGACCGGCCCCAAGCCGCCGCCATCGCCCAGACCGCTGGTGCGCACATCATCATAGAGTCCATCCCCACGGGTGAAACGACTGGCATAGCTGCCACTCACCCAAGGAGCCTCCGTGTCGTAGGCAATGGTGGAGTTGAGGAAAACCGTAGAGGTACCCGCCGAAAGGGCATAGCCGGAAGGGACGGACACATCCGTCACCTCCAGCCCCTCCTCTTCCGAGCAGGCGATTGCCCCCAAGAGTATCAGTCCTAAACCAACGCCACACATGGCGTCCCTACTTTTTCGCCAAGCGAATAACATCTTCATTTCCGTTTGATGATCCTATTTCACCTATTTCTCTCCTTCCGCTACCGAACGAGGCTCACCATTGCGGAACAGCAGGAACTCCAAGGTGTGATAGCCTCGCAAGCTTTGGGCAGCCGCGATCGCATCACTCTCCTCGTCATAATCGCCACTCCACTCCATCTCGGCATAATTGCCTGAGTTCAGCAACTGCACGATACCATCCTGATCCAATGGCCAGCTATCCATGTTGGGATCCAATCCCTTGTCAGCCACCGGTCCGAAGAGGAAGGCCTCACTCGTTTCCCAAGGCTCACGGGCATCCAACCAAGCCTGACAAGCCTTCTCGAAAGCCGCATCCGAGGGACTTTCCGCAAAAGCGGCTACCGCATCCGCCAGATTCGCGTTCTCTCGTTTCAAGTCCGCATAGGTGGGCAATACCACCACATCCACATAATTGGTCACGATCGGATCCAACACCGCATCCTCGCTCAAGTTTGCGATCACGAAAGGCTTCAACTGGTTGTTCAACGCATCGGCCAAGGCCGCGCAAGCCTCCATCGCCACAGTGGTCGCTTGACTGTTGATGTGGCTTCGGAAAGGACTGGGAATGTCCCAAATGGCCTCGGCAGCCTCCGCGATCACCCGTTTCATCGTCTCGTCCAGTTCCGGATTGAGCGCGGCAATCGCCTTGGAGAGCGACTTGTCGCTGATCTGTCCATCCCGTGAGCCATAATAGACATTGCGGATGGAGTAGATGTTGTTGCGGTAGTCCTCCCGGGAGTGCCAGCTGTACCAGGACTCCACGGCATAGAGCGCCTCGGTGGTCTTCCCCTCCATATAGAGGTTGTAGGGATCGCCAATCTTGGCCGTACCCACCTCATTGGCAATGTCCCAACAGCCATCAATCAACTGCTCCACACAACTGATCGCACTGGGGAAGGTGGCGTTGTTATGTCCCTTGAAGAGGGTAGCATAGCTCTCGCCCCCATTATAACTACTGTTCCAATCCGCATAGAGTGTGGCCGCATCATCTTTCAACAGGTTGGCCACCACCCGCATGTAGTTGCCCCAACTGCTGGCATTGGTCTGCGTGTAGAGCAAATCGGCAGAGGAGGTCGGTTGCTCTACTTCCGGATCCACAACAACTGGATCATCTTCACTACTGCAAGCCGTGAAGCCACAGCTCAATCCCAAGGCGATCATCGCCACATAAATACCATTCTTTTTCATCTTGTCTATCTGTTTTTTACTTTGTTATTCATTCATCAATGGCGGAAAAACCAGCCCACATAAGCGATACCAATCGCAAACTCGTTCTCACTGTTGTAACGCCCTCCTCCGATGCGACGGGTCGAATAATCGGCCTTCACCACCAAATTAGGTAGGGCGAACCAGTTCAATCCGGCTGTCCACATCCCCACTTGGCACCGTTTGTCCATGGTCTGTCCGGCCTCGCCACCCTCTTGCGAGTTATAGTATTCGTAACGAGCGAAGGGGTAAATCACGGGCACCCGATTGCCCTCCGGGAAGAAAGCGGAGAGGTTCACGCCTGCTTCAGCCGCATAACTGACCGCATGCTTGGCGATCGGGGTCACCCGGGAATAGGGCGACTTGTTGGAGAGCTTCACGTTGGCGGCACTCAACTTGGCCGAGTTACCCAAGTCGCCATAAACCAAATTGGCACGAGCCGTCACGAAACGATTCTTGTATTGCGCATCCGCCGTATAGATCCGCACAGGAATCTTGCCTATCGAAGAGTAGGTCTGGTATTTATCCGCATTGGCCCCCGCATCCGCACAATAGTAGATGGAGGCACCTACCCGCAAGCCCGGCACACCTTGGTAGTTCAGCCGTCCCACATAGGCGGGCGAAGTGAAGTTATCGACCTCGAAGATACCTTGCTTGCCACTGGCCACCCAAGTGTTGCGATCGAACCCATTGGCATTCAAGCCAGCCACCACCTGAGCCTCGTAATCGAAGCGGCCATACCCTCGGCCCCACGTACCGAAAAAGGAGATACCGGTCTCGTGCCAAGTGGAGGGCAGGATGGTGGTTTCCCCCTCTGGTCGGGAGGTACCAAAGAAATGGATCGGCTCGTGGTGGGCATTGGTCAAGCCAACCGGCACGATCAGATGACCGGCACGCACATTGAAGGCCGGATGGATCAGTCGGGTCAGGTGAAACTGCTCGATGGCCACCTCGCCACCCTTCTCCACCTCGGTCTCATACTCGCCATTCTCGGTATTCTCCAACTCGTAAGCCGAACCGGTTCCACCCGCCTCAAACTCGATCTCCGCCCCCAGCACCCATTGGCTGTTGAACTTGTAATCCAAGGCCAAGACAAAGCGAGGGATCGAGATCGTGTTTCGATGTTTCTTGGTGTTTCCATCCGATCCGCCATAGAAGCGGTTGATGCCATAATCCTTGAAGTTGGCTACCACCTCACCATACCCTCCAATTCGAAATTGCTCGTAACCAGAGGCATAGATAGCTTCCGACCGTTCCGAAGCGCTCTCCTGAGCCTGCAACGTGCCACATACGAGGCAGCCTATACAGAGTACATTTGTAAATAATCGCATATTCTTTTCTAATTTTTGAGGCAAAAGTACAGGCTTCGCGTTTGCCCCGAAATCACCTCAAATAGGTAAAAT
>CAMGEM010000154.1 GCA_946055095.1 uncultured Parabacteroides sp.
TTCTAAAAGAGCGGAAGACGGGACTCAAACCCGCGACCCTCAGCTTGGAAGGCTAATGCTCTATCGACTGAGCTACTTCCGCATAGTTGCAAATATAAAGAAGGTGGGCAGTGATGGATTCGAACCACCGAAGGCGTAAGCCAGCTGAGTTACAGTCAGCCCCATTTGGCCACTCTGGTAACTGCCCTTTCCTTAATTGCGTTGCAAAGGTACGTCTTTTTTTTGAATCTGCAAACGATTAGGCTGAAAAATTTGCCATTTTAATTGCCGTCACCGCTGCTTCATCTCCTTTGTTGCCATATTTACCGCCCGCACGATCCTCAGACTGTTGCATTGTATCGGTAGTCAACAGACCGAAGATAAAGGGGATATCATACATAAGGTTCAACTCCGTGATGCCTTGCGTAACACCTGAGCAGACATAATCGAAGTGGGGCGTATCGCCTCGCACGACGCAACCCAACACAATGACCGCATCCAAATCCTTAGACTCCGCCAAGCGCTTCGCTCCGAAGGTCAGCTCGAAACTGCCCGGCACACGCTTCACCACAATGTTTTGGGGCTTCACGCCATGCCGCTCCAACGTATTGCAAGCGCCCTCTAACAACTTCTCCGTGATATTCCGATTCCACTCAGCCACCACGATGCCGATATTCATATTCGACGCATCAGGTACACTGTTGAAATCGTATTGAGATAAATTCTGATATGCAGTAGCCATATCTAATTCTTATTTAGCCGCAGCTGCGCGGGTAATGTATTTATCAATATCTGATGCCTCCATGGAGTTGTAGTACTGCTCCTTGATGCGCTTATAAGCCTCAACAGCCTTGCCATACTCCTTCAAGTTCTCATAAGCAAGACCCGCCTTCTTCAAGTAAATCGGGCTGACCACCTCGTTGTCGGCAGCCTTAGCCGCTTTCTCAAAATAGCTGACACCCTCTTTCACGTTGCCCATGTTCACATAGCAATCTCCAATCAAACCCACGATAGCCGGTGAGATCATGTTGTCGCTGCCACTGAACGATTTCAAGTGATCCAACGCCTTCTCGGTCTCACCTAATTTGAAATAGCTAATGCCTGCGTATGCCTTGGCCAAGTTACCCGCATCGGTGCTGCCATACTCGTCGATGATGGCCTCAAAACCCAAATAGTCCGCACCATTACCATTCAATGCCAAAGCGAAAGAGTCTTTTGCGAAATATTGCTCACCCTTGAACAGCTCAGCGGCTGCCTTTTGCTCACGCGGGATCACATATCCATACTTAATACCCAAGATCGCACCTACAACAACGACAACGGCAACAATGCCTGTAATGATTTTCTTTGAATGCTCCTCAATGAACATCTCAACACGGGAGACAAGTACCTCCACTTCTCCCACCTCGTCGTAGGTCTCTTTTTCTGTAGTAGCCATAATGTGTTTTATACGTTGTTATTAATTTATCAATGTCTCGTCTCGCAACATGCCACATGGCAGGCGATTCAGAGCGCGAAAGTAGTTTTTTTTGACGAGATAATCTATACTTCTAAGGATATTTTTTACTTTTGTACCGTTAATACATCCGAGATGATACTCAAGAGGCTTTCTATTCTCAATTACAAAAACATACAGCAAGCAGAAGTCGCTTTCTCTCCGAAAATGAATTGTTTTTTCGGCAACAACGGCATGGGAAAGACCAATCTGCTCGATGCCATCTATTACCTCTCTTTCGCGAAAAGCCATATCCATACACAAGACGGGCAGATCATCCATAACGAGCAGGACATGTGTGTGTTGCAAGGGCAATACGACTATGAGGGGCGATTGGAGGAAATCTTCTGCGCCATTCGGCGGAAGCAACGCAAGCAGTTCAAGCGCAACAAGAAGGAATATGACAAGCTGTCTGAGCACATCGGATTACTCCCCTTAGTCATGGTATCTCCTGCGGATGCAGACCTGATACGAGGAGGTAGTGAGGAGCGCAGACGTTTCCTCGATCTAATTATCTCCCAACAGGATAAGAACTACCTACATGCGTTGATTCAATACAACAAGGCACTGTTGCAACGAAACTCTTTATTAAAAGAGCAATCGCTCGACACCTCCCTCTACGAAGTGTTAGAGATGCAATTAGGCATGTATGGACAGATGATCCATGAGATCCGACAACAGTTAGTGGAGGATTTTACCCCTATTTTCAACACCTATTACCAACGTATCTGTGGGGCGACCGAGAATGTGGGATTGGAATACATCTCACAACTGGAAGCAGGCGATTTCACCACACGCTTGGCGCAAAATCGGGAACGAGACCGTATTCTCGGCTATACTTCGGTGGGTATTCACAAAGATGAGTTGGAGATGACCCTCAACGGATACCTAATTCGTCGCGTAGGTTCGCAAGGACAAAACAAGAGCTACCTGATCGCCTTAAAGTTAGCGCAGTTCGCCTTCCTTAACCAACGGGGACAGACCACTCCTATCCTACTGTTGGATGATCTGTTCGACAAATTGGATGCCCTGCGGGTAGAACAGATTGTCAAGTTAGTGAGTGGCGAAGGGTTTGGCCAGATCTTTATTACCGACACAAACCGCAAATACCTCGATGCGATCTTGAGTGCCATGGGAGGTGACCATGCACTGTTCAAAGTGGAACAGGGAGTGGTAACACCAATGGAGGAATAACCCATGCGCAGAAGAAACGACCAATCCATCGGTGAGGTTATCCGAGCGTTCTTTGAGGATAATCCAGGGATACGGCAAAAGATTTTGGAGGTACGCGTAGAACGGGCATGGGGAGAGACCTGCGGCCCCACGATCTTACGTTATACCCGCAATCTGTTCATGAAAGGGACGGTGCTCCATGTGTCGCTCACATCTGCTGTTCTCCGCAACGAGCTTTTGATGAGTAAAACTCACTTGATCGATGCCTTAAACAAGGCCGTACAGGCTTCCGCCGTCACCGATATCCAATTTCATTAGTAAATTCCGCTCTCCGTAATGACGTGATCCATTGGATGATCAAAAGACTCTACGGGAACGGAGGGGACTAATTGGAAATCAAAGCAGATACCTACCTTCGGAGTATCCAAGGAGGAAAGAAGGCGATCATAAAACCCACGCCCCCTACCCAGACGATGACCCTGCGCATCAAAAGCCACACCAGGGACAATGATCAAGTCAATCGCCCCTTCAACGGCCTCCTCTCCATCAGCTTTAGGCTCCCAAATGCCAAAAGCACCCTTCCGCAATGAATCCGGACCCGTATAGCGCAAAAGACGCAAGTCATCACCTTCCACCAATGGCAGGTAGAGACGTTTCCGCTGATACCACCGCTCGATGAATGCCGCCGTCTGCACCTCACCAGGCAGGGCATGGTAAAAGGCTACCTGCTCTGCCAACTGAAACAACGGCAACTCCTCCAACCGACTTAGGATGAGCGCAGAACGATCAAGCAACTCCGTCGCTGTAAATGCGCTCTTTTTGGCGGCCATATCTTTTCGTAAGGCCTGCTTGGCTTTGTAGATTTCCATCCGTCTTTCCGTTTTGAGATTCAAGCGATGGTACTGACTTCCCCTCTTTCAAGAGTTGAACCGCCTTCAGCAACGTGATGTCATCCTGCAAGAAGATGGGATAGAAGCCCGCATCGTCGAAGAAATTGCGCACGATATAGGCCTGCAACTGGTTCACGATCAGCTTGCCGGAGATCTGAATCAAGGTCGGACGTTTTTTAATGCCTTTCGTCGCCGCAAATTCGGTAAACTCTTCCAATAGGGGCTGTTGCTTCAAGTAGGCCTGAAGCGCTTTCCAATCATCGAAAGCAGAAAAACGCTCCCGGTTCCGATCGGAATACTCCAACGCATAGAGATAGAGCACCCCGCTATTCACCACATTCGAGAAGTAGGATGTGATGCCACTCGTGTCGCGCGGGATAAAAATATCCGGCATGATTCCCCCTCCCCCATAGACGGTACGACCTCCAACGGTCTGATAACGCAAAGAATCATCCAATTTGATACTATCCGCTGAGTCAAACTCACCATGTAAATAGCGGTTGTAAATATCCTGGTCATACTCCTCCGTATTACCCTTCTCATATTTCTTTTGGATGCAACGACCGGAAGGCGTATAATAGCGGGCGATGGTCAGACGCATCTCCGACCCGTCATGCAGTGCCAACTGTGTCTGCACCAATCCCTTTCCATAGGTACGTCGCCCTACGATCATACCGCGGTCATTATCTTGGATCGCACCGGAGAAGATCTCACTGGCAGAGGCAGATGTCTCATCCGTCAAGACCACGATGGGATCCTGCTGGCAAGTGCCTGTTCCGTTAGCATAGACATCCGAACGTGGGAAAGCCTTGCCCTCCGTATAAACAATCAGCCGTCCTTTGGGCATGAACTCGTTGATCATGTTGATCGCCGCCTCCATGTAACCACCGGTATTTCCACGCAGATCCACCACGAAGGCATGGCACTCCGCCTGCTTCAGCTTGGCGATAGCCGTAATAAACTCATTATAGGTGTTGCGACCAAACTTGCTCACCTTGATATAACCGATGCCTTTCGACACCTCATACGCCACATCCACAGAGTTGACCGGCACGTCGCCACGGGTCACCTCAAAAGCAAGTAGATCGGGCTCATTACCTCGCTTAACGCCCAAACGTACCGTACTATTCTTCGCCCCACGCAAGGTCTTCATGATCTCGTCTTGATTCTTCTTGACACCAGAAAAAACCGAGTCGTTGATCGTAATGATACGATCGAACGGCAACAATCCCGCCTTCTCCGCAGGACCTCCACTGATCACACTGATCACCAAGATCGTATCAGTTTGCATATTAAAAGTAACACCGATGCCACTGAAGGAACCTTCCAACTCTTCATTCACCGCCGCAGCCTCCTCCGCAGGGATATACACCGAGTGAGGATCCAAATCCGCAAAAATCTTCGGGATCGTACTCTCCACCAAGTCACGCATATTCACCGTATCTACATACTGTGCGTCAATCATGTCAAGGATGGTGTTGATCTTATTGCCACTCATATAGCCACGACGCTTCCCTTGGGTGATAGAGAGATAATGATTACCGATAAAAATACCCAAAGCGATGCTTGCCGCGATAATCACGGGCAACCAAACGCCCAATCTGCTATTCCTACTCATACCTATTATAAATAGAATGTATTAATCATTTAAGTCGATATAATCCACAATGATGCCCGCCCGCCGCAACAGCTCGATGCCATCTGCCAAGCGATAGTCTTCCGAATAAACCACTCTCCGAATACCGGATTGGATGATCAGCTTCGCACACTCGATGCAGGGAGAGGAGGTAACATAAATCGTCGCCCCCCGACTACTGTTGGAAGAGGCCGCCACCTTCGTGATCGCATTCGCCTCGGCATGGAGCACATAGGGCTTCGTACGGTTCGTCTCATCCTCGCACACATTCTCGAATCCAGCAGGTGTGCCATTGAAACCATCAGAGATAATCATCTTATCCTTCACCAAAAGCGCACCTACCTGACGACGCTTGCAGTACGAGTTCTCGGCCCAAATAGCGGCCATACGAAGGTACCGCTTGTCCAATTCATGCTGTTTATCTGCTTTCTCGCACATCTTTTCTTACTATCTATATATCGTAAGGCGCGAAGGTACGGAATAATTCGATTCGTCCCCTCCTTTTGCGATTTCATTTCTGATACGATACCTTTTTCAGCAAAATATTTACCACAAAATTCCACAATCGCCGTAAGACACTGTTTTTCTCTGTGGAAAAAGGGGCTACAACTCGTAAGCTTACGAGATGTCAAGTGGCAAGCTTGCGGCTACCTATAGTGTTAAGCTTGCGGCTCGAACAGCCGTAAGCTTACGGCTTAAACACCCCAAAGAAGTGCTTTAAATAATCCGCAGATGATTTGGCAGATTCAATTAGAGTTCCTACTTTTGAGTGCGGAATGAAAGAATAGAGGACAT
>CAMGEM010000155.1 GCA_946055095.1 uncultured Parabacteroides sp.
GATAGTGCAAACTGGGCGCAAAACCACCACGTTTGCCGGATTGTTTTGTCCTGCTATTCTTGTCAACCCTTAGGAAGCGTTCATCGACTAATTTATGAATGGGAAAGAGAACCCCTAATTGAATTAGAATATATATCTTTGCTTCAAAAGATCAGTATGGAACAGACATTGAAACTTTGCCCGGTGGGCATACGTGACATCCCTCGAACTTTCCTTTCAGCTCGTGCCTTGTTTTGCGGAAGTACAGCGCTGTTCACGGTGTTGGCTATTGGGCTCGCTGTGCTGTGCGGGCGGGTGGATTGGCCAATCCTTTTCTCGTTGGCCATTACATGTGGGACGATCGCCTATCATTTGCTGATGCGGGCATTGGTCGCTATCGTAGTGACGCTCGTGATGCGTAACCGGGCAAATCCTCACAAGGCTTGGTTTCGGGAGCGACGCTTCGAGGCTCGGTTGTTTCGCTGGTTAAAGCTACGTCGATGGAAATTCCGGGTGCCTACCTATGCACCTGAGCTCTTTGATCTGAGTAAACATACCCCTTCAGAGGTGTTGGGTGCGATGTGCCAGGCGGAGGTGGTGCATGAGGTAATTATCCCGCTGAGTTTTGTGCCTATTGCTTTTGCTCAATGGTTTGGCGCATTGCCAGTTTTCATGCTAACCTCCATAGGAGCAGCGGCTTGCGATGTCTTATTGGTGTTGCTGCAAAGGTACAACCGTCCACGGATGATGCGCTATGCGAAAGTGGTTGCCGATCGGACTAAAATCCATTGCCCATAGAATTCAAATTCGTTGCCCATAGAAATAAAAAACGTTGCCGATGGTTTTTGAAAACTATGGGCAACGTTTTAGAAAAAGACGGGCAATGTTTTTCGCTGCCATGGGCAACGAAATCGAAGTTACTCGATATGCTTGCGCATCTTGGTCAGATACTCCTTCATCCTTGCGGAATCCTTATCCTTGATGATCGCTTGCAGGGTGGCCAATTCCTCCTGGATACGCTCGATTTGATGCGGCGTATAAGGATTGAACAGGATCTCCGTCAAGAGGTAATCATCCTCAGAGAGCAGGCCGCGGGCGATGTTCATGTGACGCTTGAAGGTTGTACCCGGCGCATCTTGATGTTTCATCGTCGTAGCAAAGACCATGGTGGAGGCGAAGGGGATTCCTAATGAGTAGGCCACCACTTGGTCATGCTCCTCAAAGGTATATTCGCAGATGTGCAGCCGCAGGTTGGCATAGACATCCTTGAAGAAGATCTTGCCGAGGTGGTCACCCTCGGAGATGATGATCGTATTCTCGTTCTCCAACTGGCCAAGGTTGGCGAAAGTGGGGCCAAACATCGGGTGGGTGGAGACGTAGCGGAAGCCGCTCTCCTCATAGAACTCCTTTAGATGGGTCTTCACAGAGGCGATGTCCGACAAGATACAGGTCTGCGGCAGATAGGGTAATACATTTTTGAAGGCCTCGATCGTATAGCTCAACGTGACGCAGTTGATCACCAATTCCGGTTTGAACTCAGCCACCTCCTCCGGCTTTTGCAAGCGGAGAGCGTTGTAGATGAAGCGCATCCGCTTGGGGTCGTTCTCCAAGACAGCCACCTCATGGTCGAAGCTGAGGAGGTCGGTGAAGAACGATCCCATTTTACCTGCGCCTAAAATCAATATTTTCATCGATTTGTTACTTTTTTTCGTCGTTCATGACAATCATTTGCTGGCGAACAGACTCCTCGTGGATGCTCTTCAAAACCTCCTTCACGAAGTCTGGATTCAGATCCATCTGTGCACCCATGCTGGAGCGTTTCTCCAAGATCTCGCTGTAACGCGGTGACTGGAGGATCGGCATATTGTGCTCTTTCTTATAGACACCGATCTCCTTGGAGATGCGCATACGTTTCGCCAACAGGGTCAGGATCTGCTCGTCGATGCCATCAATCTGGCGACGCAAAGCGTTCAGGTTCTCTGTCGTCTGTGAGCTGTCGCGGATGACCAAGAGATTCAAGACATAGTCGAGCACATCGGGCGTTACCTGCTGTGCGGCATCACTCCAAGCACAGTCAGGGTTGCAGTGCGACTCCACGATCAAGCCGTCGAAACTCAAGTCCATGGCCTGCTGGCAGAGCGGAGCCACCAACTCACGCTTACCACCGATGTGGCTCGGGTCACAGAAGATGGGCAACTCCGGCAAGCGGCGACGCAACTCGATAGGAATGTGCCAGAGCGGCAGGTTGCGGTAGATCTTCTTATCGTCAGAGCTGAATCCACGATGGATCGCGCCTAAACGATGGATGCCTGCGCCATAGAGTCGCTGGAAAGCACCGATCCACAACTCCAAGTCGGGGCTGACCGGGTTCTTGATCAATACCGGCACATCTACACCCTTCAAAGCGTCGGCGATCTCCTGCACGGCGAAGGGGTTGACAGTAGTGCGTGCGCCGATCCACAGGATGTCGATGCCTGCTTTCAATGCCTCGAAGACATGGTCTTTGGTGGCTACCTCCGTAGCGACCAGCATACCGGTCTCCTGTTTGACTCGCTTGAGCCAGGGCAAGCCCAAGGTACCGATGCCCTCAAATCCTCCCGGTTTCGTACGGGGTTTCCAGATGCCCGCACGGAAGATTTTCACGCCTTTCTCTGCCAAGCTCTTGGCTGTTTCCATTACTTGCTCTTCTGACTCTGCGCTGCAAGGTCCGGCGATGACGATCGGACGCTGGGTATCAATACCCGGCAACGCTAACGGTTCAATTTTCATTTCCATATTCTTCTGATTTTTCTTGTGATTGCTATTATAAGTTCAGTGATTTTACTCGATTTAATGCCTCTTGCAATGCCTCGTTCTTGCAACAGAGGGAGATGCGGATGTAACGCTCGCCTCGGCTGCCGAAGATGAATCCCGGTGTGAGGAACACCCGTGCCTCATAGAGCACCTTGTTGGCGATAGCCTCTGCGCTCTCGGCGGAGTCGGGGATGCGTCCCCAAAGGAACATGCCGACCTGTTGCTCGTCGTAGGTGCATCCTAATGCCTGCATGATCTGCCCGGCGAGGTCTCGGCGACTGCGATAAACCTTGTTCATGCCGTCATACCAACTCTTGTCTGCCTGCAGGGCTTTCGCGGCCGCGTATTGCATCGGTTTGAATTGGCCTGACTCGATATTACTGTTCACCTTCAATACCCATTGCACGAACTGCGCATTGGAAGCGAGCATCGCCATACGCCAACCGGGCATATTGTGGGCTTTACTCATGGAGTTCAGCTCGATGCAGATCTCTTTGGCTCCGGGAACTGCCAAAATACTCAGTGGATGCTCGTTGAGGATGAAGCTGTAAGGATTGTCGTTGCAGATCAGGATGCCATGTCGGCGACCGAAATCCACGATGCGCTCATACAACGCTGGTGTGGCGTTGCCGCCGGTCGGCATGTTGGGATAGTTGGTCCACATCATCTTCACGCCGCTCAGATCCATCTGCTCCAAGGCATCGAAGTCGGGCTGCCAACCTTTGTCCTCCAGCAGATCGTAGTAGATCAGCTTGGCACCTACCAACTTGCTGACAGAGCTATAGGTAGGATAGCCCGGATTGGGAATCAAGACCCCATCGCCTGGATTCAAGAAGGCGAGTGAGATATGCAAGATACCCTCCTTGGAACCGATCAGCGGCTGGATTTCCGACTTGGGATCCAGCTCTACGCCATACCAAGTCCGATACCAATCAGCGAAGCCTTGACGCAACTCGGGAATACCGACATGGGGCTGATAGCCATGCTCGTTCGCTTGGTGGGCATGGGTGCATAGGGTCTCGATGGTCTCCTCCGATGGGGGGAGGTCGGGGCTGCCAATGCCTAAGCTGATGACATTCTTGCCTTGGGCGTTCATCTCGGCTACCTCTTTCAGTTTCTTGGAGAAGTAGTATTCCTGTATGCTGCCTACACGGTCAGCGGGTGTGATCTTACACACTTTGTTTTCCTTCTGCATACTCGCCTAATATTTTTAAGTCTTTTGTCAATGGTTGAATGGCATCCAATGCCTTTTGATAACGTGCATAATCGGTGAATGTCAGATCCACATAGAAGAGATATTCCCATTCGCGGCCGATGATCGGTAAGGATTGGATCTTGGTGAGGTTCATGTCGTAGAAAGAGAGCACAGCCAGCACTTTGGAGAGGCTACCAGAGGTGTGAGGCACGGCGAAGACCAACGATGACTTGTTCTTATCCACATCCCGCATGATCTCGTCGGCTACCCAGCGGTCGGCGATGGAGAGGAAACGGGTGAAGTTGCGTTTGTTGGTCTCGATACCCTCTGCCAAGACCTCCATGCCGTAGATCTCCGCTGCCAATTTGCCGCAGATGGCCGCATGGCCTTCGATGTGATTCTCAGCGATCCAGCGGGCACTCATTGCGGTATCCTCTTTCTCCACCACCTTGGCGTTGGGGAGCGTATTGAGGAACTCCGTGCATTGCATCAAGGCGATCGGGTGGGAGTTGACCTCTGTGATGTCATGGATCGAGGTACCTGGCAGGGCCACCAATGAATGGGAGATGCGGAGTTTGTATTCGCCTGTCACCCTCAGCCCGCTCTCACGGATCAGCTCGTGGTTTTGCAGCAAACTACCGGCGATCGTATTCTCAATGGCCATCAATCCGACAATGGATGGATCCTTCTTGATGGTTGAGATCACGTCCGGAAAGGTATTGCAGGGGATGATTTCGATCTCTTCTCCTTCGTAATAGTTCCGGGCAGCGATGTCGTGATAACATCCGGCTATACCTTGTATGGCTACTTTCTTTTTCATCTTTCTCTGTTTTTGCTCTACTTCTATTTACGAAAAAAGTCCCACCGTTTTTGCGGCAGGACTTATATCATTTATTCACTTACATATTCAAATCTGAATGCTTTACATACAAACTCCTGCCTTCACCTTGCTAAAGTAAAAGTAATAAAAGTAATATGTAAAGCTAAATCGATGCATTGCTATTCGTTTTTAAATACGCAGCAAAAGTAACGCTTTTTCGGAAAATACAAATGATTTGTGATGTTTTTTTTCTTTCAATCTGTTTTTTCTGATTAACTGTTGCGGAACTTCTGGGGCGATATGCCCACGTAACGCTTGAAGTATTTCCCGAAAAACGAGACATTTGGGAAGTTGAGCGAGTAGGCGATCTCCTGGATGGTCAGATCGGTGGATTTGAGTTGCGACTTGGCATCCATGATCACCATGTCGGCGATGATGTCAGACACGGAGCGACCTGTTTTCTGCTTGACGATCATGCAAAGATGTTGGGGCGAGATGCTGAGGTGGCTGGCATAAAAGGCCGTTTGCCGGTTGGAGATGTAGTGCTTCATCACCAATCCTAAGAACTTCTTCTGGATCTCGTCGCTGCGTGTCAACGTCTGGCTGGGCCATTGCTTGCCTCTATACAGGTCGCCTATGCCTATCATAAGGCCGTGCAGGATATGTTTCACGATCTCGGGATTGATCTTTCCCTCTTCCATAACGATACGCTCCAACAGTTTCAGAAAATCGTTTAGCTGCTGGGTCTTCTTGATGTCCAAGGGAAGAACCGGGTGCTCATAAATCGTAGTTACGTTGTCGGTCGTGGATTGAATCAGGTTGACTCCCTCCATGAAAGAGGAGGAGAAGCCGATGAACGAGAGTTGGACGGCATCCGTCTCCTCGCAAAACTGGATGATGCTGCCCGGGATGAGGGTCACTAAATCGCCGGGTTGCAGGGTATATTCTTTCAGATTGATGGAGGCTTTCAGTGTGCCTGAGACGCACAGGGCAAAGATACCCGCCTTCAAACGGCAGGTCTGTTTATAGAAACCCAAGATTTGTTCCGTCACGGCGGTACTTACCACAAACCCGACGGGCAGGTCAAGCAACGGAAGGTTATTACTGGTCATCATATCTCGCTTATTTTTCAATTGACCAACAAATGTACTAAAAAAGGCTCTC
>CAMGEM010000156.1 GCA_946055095.1 uncultured Parabacteroides sp.
TCCGCAAACATCGGATCCCAGGCCGGCAGGCGGACGGGCTTCTGCTGGAGGATGGATTTCACCTTATCGGTGATGTACTTCTTGTTGACCACGAGGCGGAACATGTACTCGTTGAACCACTCATCGGTCATGATGAGGTGGCCAGCGTTGGCTCCCGGTCCCCAGCTATTCTCCACCATCCATTTCTTCGGCTTACCCGTTGTCTTGTCCAAGTCAACTGCCATGAGGGTCATGGCGTGCGAGGAACCGCTGGCGAAGGTTTGGATGCGTTGTTTCTTGTCCATGCCGAACGTGGTGCCCATCAGCGAACCATAGTCGAGGTAGTTCACATCGAGGATGCCCCGCTCACGGTCGAAGAATTTACCCACATCGCAGGAGAAATACATCATCGTGCTGTCCTTGATGGAGGCGATCGCCATCTGCTTGATGTCTTCGATCGGCAGGTTCACGTAGGTCCAGTTGTAGCCGTCATAGACATGGCGGTCGTAGTCGATCTCGTAGAGCTTGTAATACTCCCGGCTCGGATCGTTCATCAGCATCACGTAGTTGCTCTTCAAATCCTCACCGATATACTCCGCATAGAACGACTGTGGGGTATATTCCTTCGTCTCCACAGGATTGCCCTTGGCATCCTTGCGTGTCCAAGTAAACTTCGTGGGTGGCTCGCCAAGGTTCAGCACCAACATGCGATAGATGGTACCCAGCATCTCTGTCTTACGCTTGCCTAAATCAGCCACAGACACTTTGTTAGCTGCCTTATCACGCAGTTCCAGACCGAACTCTTTCAGTTTCAGACGGAGCAGGTTCGACATGCGGCTGGTGTTGTTGCTGCTGTTGGTCTCCACCATCACCTCGGCAGGCACTACGCCATACTTCATCAGCAGGTCAGATACACCGGTGTATTGGCCACCGTCGCCCACGGGATTCTTGAAGAGCCACTCCACCATCTTGTCGTCTAACGGTTTCTCGCGGGTGTCGATAATGCCCTGCAAGAAGAGGTTGGCCTTTTCCAACTGATCCCAGAAGAAGCTGTAGTTCTGTGAGAACTGGAACTCGCCCATGCCAAACTTAGCGATGGTGCGGGCACGAAGCACGTTCAGCCCCGTGAAGAGCCAGCAGCGGCCCGAGGAGCGTTGGTTAGAGATACCCTTGCTCTCCACCTTGTCGGAGAAGTGGGTATCGAGGTTGTTGAGGCTCTCGCTGTTAACCGCCAACTTGTTGATGTCATTGTTAGCGATAGCGTTGCGAATCGCCTTGTCGGCAGGTGTCCCTTGATAGGCCTGCTTGATCTGCTGCAACTGCTGGGGAGAGATGCCTCCATCCGCCTGTTGCGCTTGTGCGGATAGCGTCGCCCCCAGTGTGAGGGCGGCTATCCAAAGGAAGTTCTTTTTCATGTCTTATCGTTAATAATTAGGAATAGCGGATTTATAAATCTACGACCTTAAATTCCGGATCGGGCATATCGGCGTCGAAGGGGAACATGGGGCGGTCGATACGGTTGTAGGTCAGCTTCAGCAGGTCTTGATCCACACCCCCGCGGGTGAGCGCCATCATCCAATCGCCTCGTACATCGTAAAGCCCTTTGGTGAGGTAGCCCAACTTCACGACAATGATGTCGGTCTCAGCCGGCTTAATGCCTAAGGCTTCCAAACTCTTCGCTTCGTGATAGCCGCGACGCTTCTCGGTGACGATCACCTTCATACTGCCCATCTGAATGACAGCCTCACGGTTCTTCGGGTTCTGCTCGCCAAGGGCGATGATCTTGCCCTTTAAGGGGAAAGGAGGCGCATAGCGAAAATCTACTTTCGCACCCACCTCACCACTGATCTCCTTGCCAACGCCTAACTCGAAGGCTTTCTGCACCAATTCCGGACCGGGGATAGAGGCATAGACCAATGAAGGGCCATTGGCTGACTTAAACTCTTTGCGCTTGCTCAGTTCTGTCAATGTCCAGGTCACGTCGCCTGCGCCACCCGCTGTGGGGTTGTCACCCATGTCACTGATGAAGAAGGGCTTCTTGTCGCTTTTCAAGGCAGCGGCCAAGCAGACCTCTAACTCATCGGTCGGAGCCACAAACTCAAACTGCTTACGCACCTCCCAGAAGCTCTTTGCCAAGTAGAGCGCTGATTGCTCCACCTGCTGCTTGTCGTCGCCTGTCACGATCACCGTGCCGTGGTTACGGGGTTCGTCTGCCCACGCATAACCAATCCAGATAGCGGCATCTGTTACGCCCGGCTTGTCTGCCTCGGGAGCCACTTTCGCATAGAGCGACTTGCCCGGTTCCACACGGGTAGAGGTCTTCTCGCCCGGCAGCAGGATGGGGACACTCACCCATGCCTTGTAGGCAGGTTTGCCCAATCCCTTCTCGATGCGCTCGATCAGGTTCGCCACAGCACGACGTTTGGAATCCATGGAATCCTCGTGAGGAGCCATGCGGTAGCAAGTGATCAGATCCGACTTGCGGGTCAACTCCTGACTCGGGTTCCCATGCAGGTCCATACAGGTGGAGATGATCGCCTCGTCGCCAATCACCGAACGTACCCGGTTGATGAAGTCAGCCTCGGGATCGTCCAATCCCTGCACACTCATCGCCCCATGAATATCCAAGAACAGCGCATCGTAGGGGGCGTTCTGTTTCAACAGCTCAAGCGTCTGTTGGGTCAATGACTCGTAGGCCTCTCTCGTCACGATACCACCCGGAGTGGCACTGCTGACCATCGCTGGGAGCCATTCTGCCTTTTGACGCAAAGTAGAGTCGGCCGCTAAGAAGGGATACCCCTTCAACACATCCTCTCCCTTACGCACACGGAAGGAGGCCTCGTCGGAAACGGCGGGGGAGAAGGTACTACACTCAATAGCGATACCGGCGATGCCGATACGCGGGATCTTCTGCTCCTGCTGGCAAGAGAAGTGGGTGAACAGCAAGCCTACTGCTGCGATCACACTGAATAATTGGTTGGATTTCATAAGGCTTATGATTAAAAAAATGAATACTTACTTTTCTTCCTCCGTGTACCAAGAGGAGTACATGTGATAGTTCTTCGCGATCTTCTGGTTGATCTCCTTCGATTGCTCCGGATCCACCTTCTTGACAAACTTGGCGGGTACACCGGCATAGATACTGCCCGGCTCCACGATCGTCTTGCTCAATACGACCGATCCGGCCGCTACGATAGCGCCCTCACCAATCACGGCATGATCCAGCACCACAGAGCCCATACCGATCAACGCACCGTGACAAATCTTCGCACCATGGATCGTTACGTTGTGACCGATGGATACGTCATCGCCAATCTCGATGGTTGATTTCTCGTAAAGCGTGTGGAGCACAGAGCCGTCTTGCACGTTCACGCCATTGCCGATGCGGATGGAGTTGACATCGCCACGCAAGACGGTGCCAAACCAAATGCTGCAACCTTCGCCAATCTCCACATCACCGATGATCGTTGCGTTATCTGCTAAAAATGTGTCTTTCCCGATTTTCGGGGTAAATCCTCTTACTGACTTAATAAGTGCCATAACTTTGAAATGATGAATTACGAATTATGAGTTAAATCTCTGCTGTTTTTTCTTTGAGCCAAGCCTGCTCCTCGGCGTTGAGGTGCGGACTTAAGGTCTCATACACATGCTGATGGTATTTGTTCAGCCAAGCGTGTTCACGAGGAGAGAGCATCGAGACAATGATGAGGCTGGTGTCGATGTAGCAGAGTGTCAAGGTGTCGAATGCCAGGAACGCACCAAACTCTGTCTGGCTGTCGGGGCGCACCAGGATCATGTTCTCCGTACGGATGCCATACTCGCCCGTGCGATACATGGCCGGTTCGTCACTCATCACCATGCCCGCTTTCAAGGTCACGGGGTTCTCCTCCATGCGAATGCTCTGCGGTCCCTCATGCACGTTGAGGCAATGTCCTACGCCATGTCCCGTGCCGTGCAGGTAGTTGATGCCGGCATCCCACAAGGCTTTGCGGGCTAAGATATCCAACTGACTGCCACGGGTACCTTCCGGGAACTTGCATTTCGCTAAACTGATCGTACCTTTCAATACACGGGTATAATCCTTTTTCATTTGGTCAGTCGGCTCACCCAATGCGATGGTGCGGGTGATGTCGGTCGTACCATCCAAATACTGGGCACCCGAGTCGATCAGCAATAACCCTTCCGGACGAATCTCCACGTCCGTCTCCGGCGTGGCGGAATAATGCACGATCGCCCCATGAGCCGCATAACCGCAGATTGTGGCGAAACTATCCATAATATATTGGGGCTGCTCGGCACGCAAAGCCGTCAACTTGTCGGCCGCACTGATCTCTGTCACCTTTTGTCCGGTTGCCAACTGCTGCTCCAACCAACGGTAGAACTTCGTCAGGGCGATACCATCTTTCACCATCGCATTGCGATAACCTTTGATCTCCGTGGCGTTCTTCACACTCTTCAGATGGTTGGCGGGGGAGATCCCCTCCACAATCACGCAACTCTTGGGAATAGCGTTATAGAGTGCCACGTTCGTCTTGCTCATATCGACAAACACCCGTTTGCCGGCAGGCAGATGCGCCAAGTAGTAATCCACCCGTGAGTAGTCCGCTAAGATCACGCCCTCTTTCTTCAGCTCCTCAGCCACTTCCGCCGTCAGCTTCTCGGGTTGGATAAACAAAACGCTCTCCTCTTCGGAGACAAATCCGTATGCCACAGCCACGGGGTTATAGGTCACGTCCGTGCCACGGATGTTGAAGGTCCAAGCCACCTCGTCCAAGGCGGCCAATATCAAGCAATCCGCTCCCGCTTGACGCAATTGGTTGTTCAACTGATCTAACTTATCGCTGACCGAAGCTCCGCTCAATTCGGTAGGCATACGGAAGATCTTGTTGGAAGGAATGGCCGGGCGATCGCTCCAGATCCCCTCCATCAGGTCGGCGGAGCTATCGAGCCGAATGCCCTGTTTAGCCAAGACAGCTGCTAAGTCACGTGCCTCTTCCGCACTGTAGCAAAGGCCATCCAGTCCGACCGCTTGTCCTTGGTGCAGATTCGCTAATAGGAAATCAGGGATAGAGGGCGTTTCGGGTAATTTCATTTTATAAAGGTCAATGCCGCTGCCCTCCAATTGCGCTTCCGCTTGCAAGAAGTAGCGGGAGTCGGTCCAAAGGCCAGCCTTATCCGCTGTCACGACCACCGTTCCAGCCGAACCATCAAAGCCGGAGATCCAAGCTCTCGATTTCCAGCGATCAGCAGGATACTCGCTCAGGTGTGGATCAGAGCTGGGGATAATATACGCATCTACATGTTGTTGGCGCATGGCCTCACGAAGGGCCGCGATGCGCTGAGGTATGTTCGTTTTCATTGCATTGTAATTTTTAGTCAACTTTCGGGCAAATGTACGCATTTTTCATTCTTCTTCCGCTTATGTTCCCCTACTTTACCTCTAATCCATCTCTAATCGTTCTCTAATCAACCTCTAATCATTCTCTAATTCCGGATTAGAGCCGGATTAGACTTACCTTAGCGTTACTTTAGCGTCACCTTAGCGTTACCTTAGCTCTTCATCGAATTTATCTCCTTTGATAGGACCTTACAGCTAAAAAATATTAAAGCAAGAAAGATTTATGCCGCAGAAGTATGCTGTATAACATAAAACCGCTATATTTGCATCGTGTTTTTCATGGTATTAGATTTAAGGTAAACAATTTGAGATTGGCTGTCCGTGATGGATGGCTTTTTTCATTTATAGGGATTTTGTACTTTTGTGGAGATGAAACCATGAAACTATTAAATACACATTAGGACAATGAAAAGAACAGGTATGTTAGTGGTCGCCCTATGCGGCCTATGCGCTTGGCCATTGATGGCCCAGAAGCGCTATCAATTGCAATCCCCCGACCAAAAGGTACAGGTAG
>CAMGEM010000157.1 GCA_946055095.1 uncultured Parabacteroides sp.
AACCGCTCTGCCTCCTCCAAGGCCTCGGGTTTGCCGATATCGAGCAGCCGGAGATCCGCGGCGGGATAGGCATGGATATCGGTGCGGGCGCAGATGGAGAGGTAGAACTGGATGATCGAGAACTTGCCTGTCCACTCCTCCATCCAATCGAGGATCTTGGGCGACATCACGTGGATGCCTCCGAAGGCATACTCGTTGTATTGATCGGGGTCGAAATAGGGATAGAAGGATTTCACCTCGCCCGTGGCATGGTTGCGCCAGCCGCAGAGCTTGTTCTCCCGGTTGAACAGCAGGTAGCGTGAGGTCTTGCGCTGGCTGACCAACAGCGTGGCCAAGGCTTTCCCCTCCGCATGATGCTGGTAGAGCTGCTTGAGATCGACGTTGGAGAGAATATCGACGTTGTGCACCAGGAAGGGCTCGTCGCCCATCAGGAAGCGGGTGGCTCTCTTGATGCCTCCTCCGGTGTCTAACAGGTAATCCCGCTCGTCGGAGATATGGATCTGCACGCCAAAATTGTTGTTGGCTTCAAGGAAGTCGATAATCTGTTGCCCCAGATGGTGAATGTTGATCACGATCTCGTTGAATCCGGCCGCTTTGAGTTTCAGGATCACATGCTCCAACATCGGTTTCCCAGCGACGGGAACCAATGCCTTGGGCAGATTGTCTGTCAGCGGCTTGAGCCGGCTACCTAAACCAGCCGCGAAAATCATTGCTTTCATAATGTAGATTTGAAGATTTGTTCGATGTTTTGTTCCCGATGCACCAGATCGACCTTCACGCCGAAGGTCTTGTTGAGGTGCTCCGCTAAATGCTGCGCGGAATAGACGGAGCGGTGCTGGCCGCCTGTGCAGCCGAAGCATACCATGAGGTTGGTGAATCCCCGATCCATATACCGCTTGACGGAGGCATCCACGATCTGATAGACATGCTGCAAGAAGGTGGTGATCTCGCCGTCCTCCTCCAAGAACTGGATCACCGGCTCGTCCAACCCCGTGAAATGGTTGTAGCGCTCATACTTACCGGGGTTATTGATGGCACGGCAATCGAAGACGAAGCCACCCCCGTTGCCGCTCGTGTCGTTGGGGATGCCCTTCTTATAGGCGAAGCTCATCACCTTCACCTCCAAGGTGCGCTTGGAGAGGTCGTCGGAGAATTGCTTCAAGCCGGTCAGCTCCCGCAGCAGGTTGGAGAGGTAGGGGTACTCCCTGAAATCCTCCCGCAAGAGCTCCCGCAGGTTCTCGATGGCGAAGGGGACGCTCTGGATGAAGTGCGGCTTCTTCTCGAAATAGCCTCGGAAGCCATAGGCACCCAGCACCTGCAAGGTGCGGAAGAGCACGAAGTGACGCAGCTGGCTACGGAAATAGCCCTCATCCACAGGCATGTATTTGCGCAACGCCGTGATGTAGTCGTTCAATAGCTCCTCCCGCAGCTGTGTGGGATATTTGGCTTTCGCTTGCCAGAGGAAGGAGGCGACATCGTAATAGACAGGTCCCTTCCGTCCGCCTTGGAAGTCGATAAACCATGGCTCGCCCTCCTTGATCATCACGTTGCGGGATTGGAAATCCCGATAGAGGAAGGTGGCGGATGAGCTACGCAATAACACATCGCTCATCTTGCCGAAATCGTCCTCCAAGCGATTCTCTTGGAACTCCAACCCCGTTGCCTTCAAGAAGCAATATTTGAAATAGTTCAGATCCCAGAGGATGGAACGCTGGTTGAACTCCGCTTGCGGATAACAGTGGCTGAAATCGAACCCATCCGCACCCCGGAACTGGATGTCGGGCAAGCGGGTGATCGTCTTATGCAGCAAGAGCCTCTCCTCCTCGTCGAAGACGCTGCTCTTGCGCCCCTTCTCGATGGCGTTGAAGAGCAGGGTATCACCCAGATCCTCCTGGATATAGAAAGCGTGGCTGTCGCTCACGGCATAAACTTGGGGCACGGGCAATCCCTTCTCCCGGAAATGGCGAGCCATATAGAGGAAAGCGTCGTTCTCCTCGATGGAGGTGCCACTCACACCAATCACGCTCTCTCGCCCTTTCAACCGGAAATAGCGGCGGTTAGAGCCCGATGAGGGCAACTCGTCAATCTGTTCGGGTTCGCATCCCGCATGGCGGACATAGAGTTTTTGCAGTTCTTCTGTGATCATCACTACTTTTTTTTGAACAAAAATAGGCTTAATAGTTGGAATGCCAAATAGCGTTGGTTACTTCTCCCGATAAATCACCGATCCGCTCGCTTGGTGAGTGGCCAATACCAACACCTCGGCGATCTGCACATGCTTCGGAGCGGAGGCGGCGTAGAAGGCCACATCGGCAATATCGGCTCCTGTCAAGGGCTCGATGCCTTGATAGACGGGTTTCGCCCGCTCGGTGTCGCCATGGAAACGTACCACGCTGAAGTTTGTCTCTACCAAACCCGGTTTGATGGTGGTCACCCGCACGGCGGATTCAGCCACATCAATGCGCAAGCCGTCCGAGATGGTCTTGACCGCCGCTTTCGTGGCACAATAGACATTGCCACCCGCATAAGCCGCATCACCGGCCACGCTACCGATATTGATCACATGCCCTTGGTTGCGCGCCACCATGCCCGGCACGACTAAGCGGGTCATTGTCAAGAGTCCTTTGATATTGGTGTCGATCATGATCTCCCAATCGGTGGGATCACCCTCATACTCCTTCTCCAACCCCAAAGCCAACCCGGCGTTGTTGATCAAGACATCCACCTGCTGCCAAGCGGCATCCAACCCTTCCCACGCCTTGCGCGCCGCTTCCGCCTGACGCACGTCGAACACCAAAGCGACAACCTCCACGCCTGTCTGTTGCAGCTCCGCTGCGATGGCGTTCAATTTCTGTGCGTTACGTCCGGTCAGGATCAGGTTATAGCCGCCTTCGGCAAACTTTCGTGCGCAGGCCTCACCGATACCGCTGGTGGCGCCTGTGATTAATGCGATCTGCTTGTTCATCATTTTTCTATTTAATTTAAGACCAATCGACCGCGAAGTTACTTAAAATCTGAATGTCGTGGTTGTCCATTCAATTCTAATCGCAGGAGATGTTGTTCCCTGTTTAAGAAGGCGGGTTCACGAAGGGGAGAATGGGTTATATTCGCGCCCAAACGAGTAAGAAAGATGAGAAATAGTATGCTTATGATCGCCTGTTTCCTGCTGTTTGCCCCGATGCTGTGGGCGCAGGATGTGAAAGGGCATGTGACCGATGCGGAAACCAAGGAGGCATTGGCCGGTGTGAATGTATATTATAAGGATAATGGAGGTACACGAGGTACGGTGACGGATATTAACGGCTACTACGAGATCAAGGTGGCCGATGGCGAGGCGGAGATCACCTTCAGCTATCTGGGTTATGAGACGGAGCGGCATCGGGTGACGATCGCCTCGGGTGAGTTCCTGACGCACGATGTGGCGATGCGTACGCAAGCCAACTTGATGGATGAGGTGGTGGTCAGCGTCGGACGCTATGAGCAGAAGCTGAGCGACATCACCGTCTCCATGGATCTGCTGAAGGCGCAGGAGATCACCCGTCAATCGCCCAAGGATCTGACCGATGTGCTGAAGAACGTGTCGGGTGTCGATCTGAACGACCGCCAACCCTCGGTGCGTGGCGGCACGGGATGGACCTATAGCGTGGGTAGCCGTGTCTTGGTGATGGTGGATGGCATGTCGATCCTCACGCCGGGAACGGGCGAGATCAACTGGAACATGGTGCCGATGGAGAACATCGACCAAGTGGAGGTGCTGAAAGGGGCCTCCTCGGTGCTCTATGGCTCCTCTGCCTTGAATGGCTTGATCCATGTGAAGACCAAACGACCGGGTTTGCAACCGGCTACCTCGGTCAGCTTCCGGGGCGGTTTGTATGGCAAGCCTCGCCAAGCGGGTACACCGATGTTTGGCAACCTCGACCTTTCCCACTCCCGTCGGATCGGTCACTTGGATCTGACCGTGGCGGCCAATGGCATCTTGGATGATAGCTATCGGCAGGACAACTACAACAAGCGGGCACGGGCAGGCATGAACCTGACCTATCATGACCCACGGGTGTATGGCTTGAATTACGGCGCGAACATCAACTACCTTTATAATGATTACAAGGGCTTCTTCATGTGGCGTTCGCCGGAGGAGTATTATGTGCAGTCGCCCTTGGCCAACATGGGGCGGCAGGAGCATACCTTCTATATCGACCCCTTCCTGAACTACACCAACGCGGAGAAGCAAACCACCCATCGCTTGAAAGGGCGTTTCTTCCATCGTGCCAGCCGCATCATCTCCACGCAGCGTGACCTGACGCTCTTGGACATTTTAGACAACATGGGATTCAGCGACCGTTCGATCGCCCCGCTGATGAATGTGGCGCAGCATTGGCAAACGACCCTCTTGCCGGGCATCTTGGCGGAACTGCCCAACGTGATGAATGGCCATCTGGGTGGCTTGGTGAATCAAGCGGTGTCGCTCAGCCAGCAAATCTTCCCCTCGGCATCCACGGCCGATTACATCGACCTCCTCTCTTGGGTGATGCAGCATCGTCCCTTCCCCGATCAGAACAACCTGGGGGCATGGTTGGTGGATGCGACGAAGCCACAGGAGAAGCAGGCACCCGGTGTGTTCGACCATACCTATGCCTATAACCTGGATTACCAGTTCAGCAAGAAATTCGATCAGGCACAATTCACCGTGGGTGGCACCTATGAGCGCATCCATGCGAAGTCGGAGATGACCGGCACGCACACCAGCGACAATGTGGCGCTTTTCGCGCAATACGACCACAAACTGTTCGACCGCTTGAACCTCTCGGCGGGCGTGCGCTTCGAGTATTACCGGGTGGATGAGCACTATCGGGAGGCGGAGACGAAGCTCTTAGGCATGAAGGTACCCTTCAAACCCGTCTTCCGAGCCGGCTTGAATTATGAGCTGGGTGAGTACAGCTTCCTGCGTGCCTCCTTTGGACAGGGTTATCGCTATCCCTCCGTCACCGAGAAGTTCATCTTGAAAGACATCGGCGGTATGGGTGCCTATCCCAACAGCCAGTTGAAGGCGGAGGAGGGCTACAACGCCGAGTTGGGTTTGAAGCAGGGTTATCAATTCGGCCCTGTGAAGGGTTTTGTGGATGTGGCCGGCTTCTATACCCGCTATAAGGACATGATCGAGTTCCGCTTCGGCCTCTTCAACAAGACCACCTTCGCCTACATCGACGCCTTGTCGAAACTGATGAGCACGCTGCAAGGAGGCGAGGGCATCGGTATCGGGGCGCAGTTCACCAACGTAGGGCGGGCGGAGATCTATGGTGTGGATCTCTCCACCACGGGTACGTGGACGTTCAATAAGCAGAGCAAGTTGAACTATATGTTGGGTTATGTCTATACCAACCCCATCGACATGGATCATGTCGCCCGTGAGGCGGAGGAAGAGGCCAACACCGACCTCTTGGCGCAACGCTCGAAGTCGAACGACAGCAAGTACCTGAAATACCGTCAGAAGCACTCCGTGAAGGCGGTGCTCGATTGGGAGTGGCGTCGCTTCAACATCGGTACCAACTTGGCTTGGAAGAGCAAGACCTTGGCGGCCGATTGGTTCATCGTGGATGAGCGGGAGAAGGCGCAACCCGACGTGATGGATTACCTGCGTCAGCTCCTCTACGGAGACGTGACGGGCGATTGGATGGCCAACAACAAGGGCTATTTCGTGATGGATCTGCGGGCAGGTGTGCGTCTGAACCGCTACCTGCATCTGCAGGCGTTGATCAACAACGTGCTGAACAAACGCTATTGCACCCGCCCGATGGATGTGGCTGCCCCACGCACGTTCATGGTGCAACTCTCGGCTGATTTTTAA
>CAMGEM010000158.1 GCA_946055095.1 uncultured Parabacteroides sp.
CTACCAACTGAGCTACTTCCGCATGGTTTGTTTCTCTTTTGCGATTGCAAAGGTACTACAATATTCCGAACTACCAAACATTCCTCCCGAAATTTTTCCTGTTTTTTTATGAATCTGCCCGATCCATTTTAGTTATAGACATGGAGCGTGTTGCCAACTCGCTCTGTCTGATAACGTTGCAGCTGGAGACGTGCTTGGGCGGCTGGTCCTTCCACCGGATTGCCAATGCCGTTGAGCAGCTCATATTTGCTGCCACATTGCGGGCAGATGCCATAGATAGCGGATTCGTCCACCTCGATCAGCACGTTGCTGGATGCTTCGTGGGGGCAGGCCGCGTCAAAGGCATAGAAGCTGTCGCCTCCTGAGGCGTTCAATCCATGATAGACCAATACGCCCCCGAAGCCGGTATATTCGCCTGCCTGATCCACATTGTTCTGTCGGTAGATTTTCCAGCCTTGGATGGCGTTGAGGGCCTTGTCTTGGTAGGTCAGATCCAGCTCTAAGTTGACCGGACGCACGGGTATGCGCATCTCGATCGTCTCGGAACAGGCTAAGGTCAGGCCCGCCAACGTCAGCAGACCGAATCGGAGCAACTTACGCATTGAGCAACTGTTTTTCCGCTTGGTTCATGCGCTCGAAGCCGAATCCCTTGACAACCGTTTGCATCAGCTGGGCGATCTGCTCGTTACAGAGGTTGCCGATGCTTCCCTCATGGGTGTGTGCCACCTGTTTGTTAGGCTTGAACTGTCCGGCCTCTATCTCTAAGCCCACCTGTTTGTAGGCATCCCGGAAAGGTACGCCCGCTACCACCCGGCGGTTCACCTCCTCCACGCTGAACATCAAGGCATAACGCTCGTCATCGAGGATATGTTCGTTCACCTTCACCTCCCGCATCATGTGCGTCACCATCTGGAGGCAATCCTTCAGCTCGTCGAAAGCGGGCAAGAAGAGCTCCTTAATGATTTGCAGGTCTCGGAAATAGCCCGAAGGCAGGTTGTTTGCGATCAGGGTGATCTGTTGCGGCAACCCTTGGATCTTGTTGCATTTCGCGCGTGTCAGCTCAAACACGTCCGGATTTTTCTTGTGGGGCATGATGCTGGAGCCTGTCGTGAACTGGTCGGGCAGCTTGATGAACCCGAAGTTCTGGCTGTTGAACAAGCAGGCATCGAAGGCCAACTTCGAGAGGGTGGCGGCAATGCCAGCCATGGCGAAAGCGACCGTCCGCTCCATCTTGCCTCGTCCCATCTGGGCATAGACCACATTATAATCTAAGGAGTCGAAACCCAAAAGGTCGGTCGTGAGCTGGCGGTTGAGCGGGAAAGAGGAGCCATAGCCAGCCGCTGAACCTAACGGATTGCGGTTGCATACCCGATAGGCGGCTTGCAACAGTTGCAGGTCATCCACCAAGCTTTCCGCATACGCGCCAAACCAAAGGCCGAATGAGGAGGGCATAGCTACCTGCAAATGGGTATATCCTGGCATCAATACCGCTTGATAGCGGTTGCTTTGGGCGATCAACACCTCGAATAGGCTTGTGACAGCGGTCACTAACTCTTGGATTTGCGCACGGGTGAAGAGCTTCAAGTCCAACAACACTTGATCGTTGCGTGAGCGTCCGCTATGAATCTTCTTGCCCATGTCACCCAACGAGCGGGTCAGCATCAGCTCCACTTGCGAGTGGACATCCTCGATGCCTTCCTCGATCACGAACTTGCCACTATCTGCCACCTTATAGATCTCTCGCAAAGCAGCTAAGAGGGTTTGCAACTCTTCTGCGGTCAGCAGGCCAATGCGCTCCAGCATGGTGATGTGCGCCATCGAGCCTAACACGTCATATTTGGCCAGGTAGAGATCCATTTCCCGGTCTTTGCCGACCGTGAAACGATCCACTTCTTGATCTACCTGCACATTTTTCTCCCAAAGTTTTTGTGCCATTCTAAACTAAAAATACAGATTAATAGGGCAATACCGTCAGTACCTCAGCCATCTTGTCGATCGCCTCTTGCAACGGTTTAGCCACCATTTGTTTGATGAAGGGATTCAACTCGGCCCCGACGGTCAGTTTCATGCATGTGTCGGCCTCGGCCACCTCTTTCAATTGAATCCAAAGATGCAGGGGAATCGGACTGTTGGTTGTCGCAAACTTGATCAGCTGGTTGGGCTCTCGCTCCACGATCTGGAAACAGATCTTCCCGACCGGATCAACAGACACGCTACAACTATCACTATCGAACGTGAAATCCTTCACCTTACCCGCTGGGATGCGGTCTTTCACTCGCTCCAGGTTGGAGAGGTCAGACAGCATCCCATAGATATGTTCAGCTTTGTGTGGGATCCGCTTGATCTCACTCACAAATTTTTCTTCCATCTAAAAGCTGTTTGCAGGCGTTATTTCTCCGGGTTCCAATGAGCCGGATCCTTGCGCCACTCCTGCAGCACGGCAATCTCAGACTCGTCGATATAGTCTGTGCGCACGGCCTCCTCTAAAACAGCATCATAGTTGCTCAATGTGGTTAAAGTCACCTTCGCCTCCTTGAAGGCAGCCTCAGCCACCGGGAATCCGTAGGTGAAGATAGCCACCATACCGACCACGTCACAACCGAAGTTGCGAACCGCCTGTACGGCCTTCAAGCTACTGCCACCGGTAGATACCAAATCCTCGATGATAACCACTTTCGAACCGGGTTTCAACTCACCCTCAATCAGATTCTCCAATCCGTGATCTTTTGGCGTTGAACGGATATATACGAAAGGCAGACCCAACAGGTCAGCTACCATAGCTCCTTGTGCGATCGCACCTGTAGCGACTCCGGCAATCGCGTCCACATTCTCAAACTTCTCACTGATTACACGTGCCAACTCCACCTTGATAAAGCTACGAACAGCCGGGTATGAGAGTGTCTTCCGGTTGTCGTTGTAGATGGGAGACTTCCAGCCACTTGCCCATGTGAAGGGATTTGCCGGTTGCAATTTTACAGCTTTAATTTTCAGTAGCTTCTCTGCCACTAATCTTTCCAGTGCTTTCATATCAACCAAATGAATTAAAATTCGCGATGCAAAAATAGACAAAGCGATTGAGATTCCCTCTAATCCGTCTGTACTTTTTTTGATGAATTTATGTACTTGCGAGTGCCAGGAAGCTGACCCGTGTGTCAGGAAGGGCATGAAGGGCATTGGCGCAACCCACTAATGTGGCTCCGGTGGTGCAGGTATCGTCCACTAACAAGATCCGTTTGCCAGCCAAGGGAGAATCCTCGGCGACCTTAAAAACAGCACATACGTTTCGCCATCGCTCAGCCCTGTCTTTGTGGGTCTGGCTCTCGGTGGCTTGTGTGCGGTAAAGGGAGGTGGTGTCAATGGGGGTGCCCCATACGGATCGTAGCCCTTGGGCGATCCATTCCGCTTGGTTGTACCCCCGTTGGCGTTGGCGGTCTCGATGGAGCGGGACGGGCACTATATAGTCGAATCGGGTGCAATCGCTTTGGACGGCCATCCATTCTTGAGCCAACAGCCGCCCCATCCAATAGCCTATCTCTTTGTGCCCTTGATATTTGAAGGCGTGCAGTAACCGACGCATTTTGCCTCCTTGCTCAAAATGGAAAAAGGCCACTCCATGTTCAAAAGGAAATGCCTCTCGAAGGGCCTCTACCAAGGGGTTGTCGGCTTGCAGGTGCCAATCCGTGCGAGGAAGGTCGCAAAGGCAATGCAGGCAGATCCCTTCCTCTCCTTTCACCAACGAGCGTCCGCAAAGCAGGCAATGGCGAGGAAAGAAGAGGTGTAACAGCTCATGCCATCTCGAACGCATCCAAGGCATCATCGGCCTCCTTATTGAGTAGGGAACGGGTACATTCCAAAGCCAAGCCACTCTCGAAACCTCGGGAGGCCGCGAAACGTAAGAGCTTTTGCACCAACTCGTAGGCATTCTTGGCCTTGGTCGTGCGTATTTTCGAGCGAAGCAGCTCGGTCAAGGCCTCCCGATAGGGCTCCTCTTCAATGGAAGTCAAGGCTTCCTCGCGTACGTCTGAGGGGATCCCCTTCTGGCTCAACTCATAATTGATCTTGATGCGTCCCCAATGGTTGAAACGGAACTTGTCGTTCGCGAAGCTACGGGCGAAACGGGCCTCATCCACGAAGTGATCGGCTTGTAGCCGTTGCACGATCCGCTCCTGGGCCTCCTCCGGCAACTCGCTCTTCGCCAATTTCTGGCGCAACTCTTGCAGGCAGCACTCTTTGGAGGCACAGAGGGAGGCCAATTGGTGCAATAGCTGTTCTTCTGTCTTCATATTCTCGCAAGGATAAAACGGGATTTACCGTAAAAATCGCACATGATTGTTACGGCTGAAAATTGTTTGGCGCGCAACATCTCCACCATCGCCTCCGCGCAAAGCGGATTGATCTCGAAATAGAGCTTTCCACCCGGGCGCAAGGCGGTACGGGCATAATCGGCTATGGCTCGATAGAAACGCAAGGGGTCATCATCCGGCACGAAGAGAGCCAGATGAGGCTCGTAAGCCAGTACGTTCCGCTCCATCTGTGCGCTTTCCTTTTGGAGGATGTAGGGTGGATTGCTGATAATGGCATCCAACCCGACATTCCCGACAATTCCGTCACTCGAAATCGCTTCGGTAGCTATCTTTAGGATGTCCGCTTGCTTGAACTGGATCTTCACCTCCTGCAATCGGGCATTCTCTTGGGCCACTTGGAGCGCTTCGGGAGAGATATCCAAGGCCTGTATGTCCGCTTTCGGGAGGGCCTTGGCCAAGGCAATGGCGATGCAGCCACTACCCGTGCCGATGTCCAAGAGGCGAGGGGAGGAGTCGGTCGGCCAATCTTTCAAGACCAGATCCACCAATTCAGCGGTCTCTGGCCGGGGAATCAAGACAGCCGGGGTCACTCGTAGGGTCAATCCATGGAAAAGGGCTTCGCCCAACAGGTATTGGATGGGTTGTTGCTGTCGCAGCCCCTCGACAATCTCCTCGATTTTTGTCCGCTCCTTTGCTGATAAATCCCTATCTTTGCCCACTAAGAGTTGGCAAGTGGTGAGGCCGCAGACACTTTCCATAATGATACGGATGAGCGCTTGCAGTTCCCCAGCAGGGTAAATATCTTGCAATGAATGACGTATGTAAGTGATGGTTTGCCTCATGCTGTGCCTCTTTGGGCGCGAAAATAGTGAAAAAGCAGGTATTGACAATGAAGAAGACAGAGATCGAAGAGAAATACATGGCGCGTTGCATTCAGTTGGCGCATGGAGGAATCGGACATACCAGTCCCAATCCGATGGTGGGGGCTGTGGTGGTACATGAGGGACGGATCATCGGTGAGGGCTACCATCGAAAATGTGGAGAGGCCCATGCGGAGGTGAATGCCATCGCCTCAGTCAAGGCGCAAGACCGTCCGCTGTTGAAGGATTCCACGATCTATGTCAGCTTGGAGCCCTGCTCGCATTACGGGAAGACACCCCCTTGTGCGGAATTGATCTTGAAGACCGGTATTCCGAGGGTGGTCGTAGGCTGTTTAGATCCCTTCCCTGCGGTTTCGGGTAGAGGTGTGCGCATGTTGCGAGAAGCCGGTGTAGAGGTGATTACGGGTGTGATGGAGGCTGAATGCAAAGCCTTGAATCAGGCTTTCATGACGATGCAGACCGCCCATCGTCCCTACGTGATCTTGAAATGGGCACAAAGTGCGGATGGCTTCTTGGATCGGGTGCGGACCCGTGCGGAAGAGCCTCCAGTGGTGTTCTCATCGGCAGAGACCCTACGACGGGTGCATCAGTTGCGGACGGAGGTGAGGGCCAT
>CAMGEM010000159.1 GCA_946055095.1 uncultured Parabacteroides sp.
CCATTCGTTGTCCAAACCTTTACTGTCTCTGAACCTACATCCTCTGCTTGCAGAGGGCTTTCCTTCAACATGATATGGGACAAATAATTCGTATCCGACAGTCTTGTTCCATCCACTATTGAAGATACATAGATATAGGGTAATGGATCGTTTACACAGGCAACATTGCCTATCAAATAGAATGAGTAAGATCCTTGCTCAATATCACCAACATGAACCGGCTCTGTATAAAGGGATTGCTCATCATCTTCAGCAACTAACACGGGAATCTCAGAGCCATCTGCCTTCAAAAGCTTAATCTGATTCTCATGCATCCCAACTATATCGATTCTTAAATATAAATCAGTACCAGTTAACAGAGGATCTACATCACTTAATTGAACAGAAAATGGAATTTTCGTATGAACGAATCCTTCGATAGTTTTTTTATCTATTTCTGTTGTCATTGTTTCAACAAATATGATTTTTTGCCCTTTTGACTCAAACACGGGATCCGTAGAAGAGGAGGAATACACCTGAATATCCAAATTCAACTGGCCAGATTGATCGGAAAGTATTTTCAAGTAGTTGAAGTATATTCCATCCTCGATGCTGCTCGTCGGTACAACAATATCAAAATAGCCTGCAGCCTTGATCTCAACCGGCGTGCCAGCACCTGCTTGGGACACGTTATCATCTGTACCCTGATATACCGCTAACTTATCTTTCCATGTAGCGAAGTCAGAGATTACGTAACGGAGCGTAACGTCTTCTTTCACATTCGATAAGCTATAGAAAACGGCTCGTATATTCTGAGAAGCACTTATATTCGTCAAACCAGTTACAGCAGCATAGGTTTGACTTTCAAACTGATTCCAATACAAACCTACATTCATAGGCTGCTCGGGATCATTCGGATCATCCACCGCTGGCTGAATCACACCATTCATATCCACACCGGGTGAAACTGTCTCTAACATACGCATGGGCTCCCAGTTGGTGCCATCTGTGGAGCAGAGCATCACCACTTTTTGACCTTCGGTTAATGCGGATGTGAGCGTGATGTTTCGAGAGATGTCAGCATAAGTACTCCAGCCTTCCTTATCAGCTTGAAGATTGTAGTAGTTGTCAGTAACAACGGGTTTCTGCACAATATTACCATTGTTATCAACCACACCCAATTCCATCAAGCAAGATTGATCCTCTATCCCTGTATATGTTATGTCAAAACTCACACCTATATTTAGGGAAGAGGCATCATAAAAATAGTTAGCAGCAGTCATGTAGGGATAGTAAACATACTTACTTCCCCCTGCACCAGAGCGAATATTCAAAATCATCGATTGATCCTGACTAAATCCATTGCCATTTCCCTCCACATCTAATGCTGAAAGGATGAAATAACCATTCTGATAACCTCCCCAGCCCCAGTTGATGTGGAAAAAATCGTCTTCGTAACCATCACAGATAAAGGCATGGCCTCCAGTCTTATTATCCCCATTATAGATTAAGGGGTATTTAGCATCCAATTCTTGACGAATCATACTTTTCCATTCCCCCCAACGATAGGCCTCTTTTCGCAAATAACGAATAGAGGGGCTGTACCCAAATACATCCGTTAATGCCGAGGCCACTAATTCTGCGTAAGCGGAACTCTCGTTCTTTCCATAATTCATCTCCACATTGGCTCCACAATGATACAGTAGAGTAGCTACTGCATTAGCCTGTGTCTCTGAGAAATCGCCCTCATAGGAAAGCAACATATTGCTCCAATCATAGCCTGTGGAATAATCAATAGAAACAGTTGTAGGATTGTCCTCTATCGAGTACGTATTCGTCGAGGGAGGATTAGGTGCTATATTGGGGTATTGATGATACCTCATGATAATACCCATCGCTGTGGCCACACAGCCCGTAACGGCATGTTGTCCTGAGATCTCCGGCGTCATGCGATTATAAGGATCCCCTTGATCCCAATTAGCAGTCTCTAATAAAACACCATTGTCCGCCCGCAAGGCTGCTCCACTCAAATAGCGACTCCATTCCGCAGATACCTCAGGTGAGGCGGTATCCAAATGATCGGCTGCCCAAGTGATTTGCTCTTGGTAGTTGGCCAACCACGCACGCATGTTATCCGGCAGGTTGTCCGGATCAAAAGTGCCCTTATCGGCATAACCCAATACTGGACGTACCCGATCCTCACCGGACACGATCACGAAACCGTGGTCATTGCCTACGTTAAACACGAAATAGTCCGCATCCCCTTCGCCTGCATAGGCACGGAGATCTGCCTGTTTACCCGGTGCGGCCGCATAAACCACCGACAAATCGTCAACCGACCGCAACCCACTTCCCGCTTGCTGGGTAGCCACATGTTGGGCCACCTTGCGTGCCGTAGCCACATCTATTCGCTCTGCCCAAGTGGTCAACGTAGCGAATAGGAAAAGGCTCAAAAGGAAAAATTGCTTTTTCATACGCTTTATGTGTATAAATGAATAAATAGAATGTGTCATGATAATGAGAAACAAAAGTAGAGGGTTCGTTTCATTTTCGCAATCCTTTCCTGACTAATTATTTATGTTACTTAGTAGAAATTGAGGTGGAGTAGGGAAGAAAAAGTCATAGATACCGTAAGATTTCTTCGTTCGACACTGTGGAATGTCCGTTCGGCACTGTGGAACGGCCGTTCCGCTGTGTGGAATGTACGTTCGACTGTGCGGAACGGAAAAATCATAGGGCTTCGTTGACTTTTTCTATCTAATTGGCGCAAAATTTTTCCCTAACTGGGGAAGAATTTCTTCCCAGTTAGGGAGTTGTGTCAAGTCGATTGATTTTTACCGGGCAGCCTCTAACCACGCTAAATTAAAGCGGTAATAGATGCGGCTACTCAATAGATGGATGAGGTTATCGGGCGTTTGAGTGGCGGCTAAATAGCCACGAGGCTCCGCATGAGTCTGATCCATCAGGAAGAACTGCGTCCAAGCGCCTCCATTGAGGTAACGCTCCACGCCATCGGTAAGCAATTTCTGTACCGGCCAGGTCTTGCCCTCATCGTAGGAGAGGGCGGCATAGAGACCATACCCCCGATAAGCTACGCCATCTCGATCTGGAAAGAGAAGCCCCTTCTCAGCGGAACGTAGCGGGTGATCGGTGAAAGAGAGGAGCAACAAAGGCCCTTCATTCAATCGCCTAAGCACCAAACGCTGTCCGCCATCAATGGGTGGGAAGGGAGAGGCTTCATAAGTCCACGTATGTCCGCCATCCGTAGAACGGCTCATTGGCATACGGGGCTTTCCCTCCTTGTCGGGCAGGCTGTTACCGCGTCCGAATGCCATCAACGAACCATCGTTGAGTTGCACAATGCCCGCATGAATGCCCGCAATGGTCGAGCCTGTTCCTCCGGGCTTAAAATCGGGTAGGGGAGCACCATCCCAAGGATCTTCCCACGTGCGTCCACCATCCCGACTGATATGAATAGCCGTACCATCATGGCTACCGGGGCCTGCGTCACAAGCTTGGATCAGCCATCCTTCGCGGGTGCGAATCGTTCCGGCTATCACTTGATGCCGCTTGGTATGTCGCGGTGCGATGATACGAGGCTCGCTCCAAGTCGCTCCATTATCTCGACTGGTACGCATCACCATCATTAGGTTCTGCCAATCGCCTGCCGCCTCTACGCCATTCAGGTGATAGAGCGTGCCCTGCCCGTCGTTGAGCAAGGCCAATCCGGTCATGTTTCGATCGGGCACCTTGAAGAAAAGTGAAGCCTCTTCCCATTGATCGCTTCCGGCTCGTAAGCGAGAGGCCAACACCACCATGTCTCGCCCATTCTCTTGATCCGCTGAGAACCAAGTGGCCAACAGATCGCCATTGTCGCACCAAGTAATAGCCGGCTGGTGATTATGACGGAAAAAAGGGGTACTGGAACCACAAGCCGGACGCACCACATACACCGATGGCTGACGGAAGATAGCAGTCTCAGTGGATTGCCAATCTGTTTTCTTTGCTTGTGAAACCGCTACTTGATGCAGCGGCAACGGCAGATCCGTTTGGTGCAGCGTAGGGGTAGGAGTAAAATCACTCTGTACCACCCGGAAACCGGTCAGGGCATGTTTATCGGTAGGCAACATCGCCATGCGGTTAGCGCTCCGCAAGTATTTCTCAGGCGTGTGGTGACTTCCGCCACGTGTCACTCGATACAGTCCTTCCGTATAGCCGGCAGGATCCGTTTGCGGAGTAGCCGGATAGGGGCCATACCAATCGAGACACCACTCCTCCACATTGCCGTGCATATCATACAGCCCGAACGCATTGGGTTTTGTTTGCCCCACTCGCAAAGAAACCGGCTGGTAGTCACGAGCGATCCGTTGTTGCTTTTGCATCTCTCCGGGCAAGCCATCCCCGGTGTAGAAGGGATAGGTGGTACCCGCCCGACAAGCATATTCCCATTCCGCTTCGGTAGGCAGACGATAGCGCTTCCCCTCCTTTTTACTCAGCCATTCACAAAAGGCTACCGCCTCCTCATAACTGACATAGACAACCGGCTCATCATCCGCCAAAGAGATGCCATCCGTACCTCTCAATGCCCGATGCTCTGGACAGAACGCTTCAAACTGCGCATTGGTCACCTCTGTCTGGCCCATCCGAAAAGCATGGGAAATAGTCACCCGATGAACAGGTGCCTCGTCATAATTCTCGCCCTCACCCAAACTGCCTTGATAGAAATGGCCTGCTGGGATTTCAACCGTGGGCAGCCATTCGGCTTGCTGAGCGATCGCATGGACGCTGAGTAATGCGCATACAAAAAAGAATCTTTTCATGGTTGGTTGCATTGAAAACAAAAGGGTGACATCCTTGCCTGGAATGTCACCCTCTTCACTTATAGAATCAATAGGCGATTAGCAACGGGGCTTCAATTGCTTGAAGAAATCGTTGCCCTTGTTATCTACCAAGATGAATGCGGGGAAGTCAACTACCTCGATCTTCCAGATAGCCTCCATACCCAACTCCGGATACTCTACGCACTCGATGCTCTTGATGTTGTTTTGTGCCAAGATCGCAGCCGGACCACCGATAGAGCCTAAGTAGAAACCTCCATGCTTCTTACAAGCATCCGTAACCTGCTGGCTACGATTACCCTTCGCCAACATGATCATGCTACCTCCGTGGCTCTGGAAGAGATCCACGTAGGGATCCATACGGCCGGCTGTCGTCGGACCCATAGAACCGCAAGCCATACCTGCCGGAGTCTTTGCCGGACCTGCATAGTAGATGGGATGATCCTTGATGTACTGCGGAAGCTCCTCACCACGATCTAAACGCTCTTTCAGTTTCGCATGAGCGATGTCACGACCTACGATGATCGTACCGTTCAAAGAGAGACGGGTAGCCACTGGATATTTGTCGAGGATCTTCAAGACATCGGCCATTGGCTGATTCAGGTCGATCTTTACGGCATCACCCTCACCGGCTTGACGCAACTCCTCCGGAATCAACTCTGCGGGATTGGAGTCGAGTTTCTCAATCCAAATACCCTCTTTGTTGATCTTACACTTGATGTTACGGTCTGCTGAGCAGCTTACGCCCAAACCGATCGGGCAGGAAGCGCCGTGGCGAGGCAAACGAACGATGCGTACGTCGTGAGCCATGTACTTACCACCAAACTGTGCGCCCAAACCAATCTTATAAGCCTCCTCAAGTACCTGCTTCTCCAACTCTACGTCGCGGAACGCACGGCCATACTCGTTACCGGTTGTCGGCAACTCATCGTAATAATGGGTAGAGGCCAACTTCAC
>CAMGEM010000160.1 GCA_946055095.1 uncultured Parabacteroides sp.
GCCTTTCGGATACCTGCCTCCTCCAAGTCACGCAGAGAGGTTGGGTTGCCTACCATAGGCAACACCTCCATATTGTTTCTTGAGATATTCAGCCGTTCCTCGTTCGGATCCATCAAGATGATATCTTGATTCTCTTGAGAGAGCATCTTCGCTAAATGCGTGCCCACTTCACCCGCTCCGGCTATCACTATTTTCATGCTGTCACATTTTTATTATACAAAAGCCTCCGCTCACGCTTGCACCATTTGGCGCAAGGTATCTGCGATTTGATCCGGCTCCATCCCGCACAACCGATACAACTCCGGGACGGAACCATGCTCGATAAACTGATCCGGCACGCCGATACGACGTAAACGGGGCGTATAGCCATGATCAGCCATAAACTCCAACACGGCTGATCCCAATCCACCGGTCACCACACCATTCTCAATGGTGACAATCCGTTGGAAACGTTGCCCCACCTCATGCAGCATAGCCTCATCCAATGGTTTGAGATAGATCATGTCATAATGCGCAACAGACAATCCCTCGGCCTCAACCATTTCGATCGCTCGCATCGCTTGATACCCAATCGGGCCAATGGTCAATACCGCCAGATCCTTTCCGTCACGCAGTTTCTTGCCTTTCCCGATGGGCAATAACTCCATCTCATTGTGCCAATCCTTGAGCTCCCCTTTACCTCGGGGATAACGAATCACGAACGGCGCATCTGCCGCACGACAAGCCGTGAACATCAAGTTTCGCAAATCCCACTCATTCAATGGAGAGGCTATCACCAGATTGGGAATCGGACGCAGATAGGCCAAATCAAACACACCATGGTGAGTAGCTCCATCCTCACCCACCAATCCGGCGCGATCCAAGCAGATCACCAAATGCAACTTCTGCAAAGCCACATCATGGATCACCATGTCATACGCGCGTTGCATGAAAGAGGAATAGACGTTGCAGAAAGGCAGCATACCCTCTTTCGCCAATCCCGCGGAAAAGGTCACCGCATGACCCTCCGCAATACCCACGTCAAAAGCGCGATCCGGGAACGCCTTCATCAGATAGGTCATGGAACAACCCGTCGGCATAGCTGGCGTGATACCGACGATCCGTTTATCCTGTTCCGCCAGCTCCACCAACGTATGCCCAAAGACATCTTGATACAACTGCGGCTCATCCAGCTTACGTTTCGAGAGTCGCTCACCCGTCAATTTATTAAACTTGCCTGGTGCGTGCCACTCCGTGGCCGACTCCTCGGCAGGCTTAAAACCCTTGCCTTTTTTAGTCTTGATATGCAATAATTTAGGGCCTTGCATATCCTTAATATCATTGAGAACCTTTACGAGATAGTTCACGTCATGGCCATCCACTGGCCCAAAATAACGGATGCTGAATCCTTCGAACAGGTTATGCTGCCGTGTGAGCAACGCCTTCAAGCTGTTGTTGAAACGCAAGATATTCTCCCTGCGGTCATTATTGATCAAATTGATCTTCTTCAAACCCCGATAGACATCATAGCGCATCTTATTATAGGTTTGACTGGTCGTAATATCCACCAAATACTGGCTCAAACCTCCTACACTATGGTCAATGGCCATATCATTATCATTCAGGATGATCAACAGATTATTGGGATTAACCGACGCATTATTCAATCCCTCAAAGGCCAAGCCACCCGTCATCGCACCATCACCAATCACCGCGATCACATGCCGATCATTCTCACCCTTCAAAGCCGAAGCAACCGACAGCCCCATAGCGGCAGAGATGGAATTAGAGGCATGGCCTGCGATAAACGCATCATACTCACTCTCCGCCGGGTTGGGGAACCCACTGATCCCCCCTAACTTGCGCAACGAGGGGAAACGCCTCCTTCGCCCAGTCAATATCTTATGCCCATAGGCTTGATGCCCCACGTCCCACACGATCCGGTCGTAAGGCGTATTGAAAACATAATGGAGCGCCACCGTCAGTTCTACCGTTCCTAAGCTTGCCCCTAAATGGCCAGGGTTCTCCGACAGTACGTCAATGATGTATTGACGCAATTCGGTACACACCTGCTCCAGCTTATCCGCTGTCAGGCACCTTAGATCATCCGGAGAATCGATTCCCGCCAATAACTGTCCCACATTGTTTTCAACCATAACATTTATTTTTGCGGCAAAAATACAGAATAAACGGCAATCTCCCTACTTCGAACAGATAAATCGTCCCCCCTCTTGTCCCAGAAGAGGGGGAACAGCTCAGAGAAGTTTGTTGGTCGCTGTATCGGGGAAGATCACGGCCGGCTTGAAATGTTTCGCCTCCTCGAAATCCATCATCGCATAAGACATGATGATCACCACATCGCCCGGTTGCACCTTGCGAGCGGCGGCCCCGTTCAGACAAATCACCCCAGATCCGCGCTCCCCGGGAATCACATACGTATCTAAACGCTCACCATTGTTATTATTCACAATGGAGACCTTCTCATTGGGGATCAGATTGGCGGCATCAAGCAGGTCCTGGTCAATCGTGATACTACCGATATAATTCAGGTTGGCCTCTGTAACCGTCACACGGTGAATCTTTGATTTTACTACTTCTATGAACATAAACAGTTTCTCTTGTATTGTTGCTTAGTATTTTATATTGTCGATCAGACGCACCTCTCCGCAATAAACCGTCACACAACCTACCGCATAAGAGGTATCTTTCCAATCCTGGATAGACACCAAACTGTCACCATCCACGATCTCATAATACTCCACCTCCAAGTCGGGATCCGCATTCAGCGTGTTCACCACGTAATCAATCACCTCACGCACTGATTTCGTAGCAGCCAGCGCCTTGCTCTCCTGTAAGGTACGAGCGATCAGCGGAGCCTTCTGCCTGAGAGCCGGCGTCAAACGGGTATTGCGGCTACTCAACGCCAAGCCATCTGCCTCACGCACAATCGGGCAGGCATTGATCTGCACCGGAATCTGCAACTGCTTCACCATCGCCCGGATCACCGCGATCTGCTGGAAATCCTTCTCGCCGAAATAGGCATTGTCCGGCTCCACGATGTAGAACAATTTGCTAACCACCTGCGCAACACCATTGAAATGGCCCGGACGCTTGGCACCCTCCATTACCTGCATGACCGTTCCAAAATCGAACGTACGTGTGTCAGGCTCCGGATACATCTCCTCCACGGATGGAGCAAATACAAAATCACAACCAGCCGACTCCAACAAAGCACAATCCGCCTCCAACGTACGCGGATAGGTCTCCAAGTCGTGCTTGTCATTGAACTGGGTCGGGTTTACGAAGACACTGACCACACAAATGTCATTTTCACGCACACAACGCTCCACCAAACTCAAGTGACCCTTGTGCAACGCACCCATGGTCGGAACAAGCCCAATACGCTTGCCATTTCTCTTACTATCAACCAGATAGCCTTTCAATTCATTGATACCTTTAACGATTTTCATTGAATAGATGCTTAATTTGACGGTGCAAAGCAACTAAATAATTATCGTAAATAAAAGATTTTTCCTATCTTTGTAGCGTATTTAATAAAAACACCTATATAGAATGGATGCGAAAAGAATCTTGTTTTTAGCTCAAGAAATCACCCCCTACCTTCCTGAATCTGAGATTGCTACGGTATGCAGGAATCTGCCGCAAGGCATCCAGGAGCGAGGTCGAGAGATTAGAACGTTTATGCCTAAATTCGGCAACATCAATGAGCGTCGGAATCAGCTGCACGAAGTGATCCGCCTGTCTGGTATGAACCTGATCATTGATGACACCGACCATCCCTTGATCATCAAGGTAGCGTCCATTCAAGCCGCACGCATGCAGGTTTATTTCATCGACAACGATGACTTCTTCCAACGTAAATTCACCATCGCCGATGCCAATGGCGAGGAGTATGCCGACAACGACGACCGCTCCATCTTCTTTGTGCGTGGCGTGTTGGAGACCATCAAGAAATTGCGTTGGATCCCTGATTTGATCCATTGCCACGGCTGGATGTCCGCGTTGACCACGCTCTATATCAAACGTAAATATGCGGATGACCCCTGCTTGCGCCATGCGAAGGTGGTCTATTCCATCTACAACAACGAATTTCAGAAACCCTTCTCGAAAGGGTTTGCCGCTAAACTGCGTGCCGACGGCGCCAAGGCGAAAGATGTGGAGTTGCTGAAGAAAGACACCAGCTACGTAGCTTTAAACAAATTGGCGATAGATTTCGCGGATGGCGTGATCCAAGGCAGTGAGCAGATCAATCCGGAGTTGAGCGAATACATCGCCGCCAAAGAAGATAAGCCCTTCTTGCCTTATCAGCCAGCGGAGACCTATATGGATGAGATCAACAAGTTCTACGATCTTATTTTAGATCCCAATACGAAATAATAGAAGAAAACAATGAATTTCAAGCAAGTGTTATTTGGACTCAGCCTGACGGTAATGAGCATCCTGGCTGGGTGTAACGATGAGATTAGCTCTATCGGTATTACGATCCAGCCGGGTAATGACACAATTTCGGTATTCACCGATACATTCTATATGGAAGCGCAGACGATCAAGATCGACTCCATCTTTGCCCGTTCGACAAAGGCACAGCTGGGCGAGCTTTATGATCCGTTGTATGGCAATCTTAAGTCCGATTTCCTCTGCCAATTCTATAGCCCGGAGGGATTTCAGTTCAAACATACCCCTTACAACGGCAAGATCGACTCCGTGGATTTCAAGCTCTATTATAGCTCCTCCACCAATTTCAATGGAGCCTGGATTGGCGACTCATTAGCTCCTATGAAGGCAGAGTTGTTCAAAGTGACCTCTCCTTTGCAAAAGAAATTCTATACCAACATGGATCCGTTAGCGTATAGCGATATGCAAACCTCCTATGGCTCGCGTGTCTATACCGCTTATAATAACGAGGTACCTGATTCGTTGCGTGCGTTAGACACCTACAGTCCCAACATCCGTATCATCATGCCTACGGAGATTGGCCAACGCTTCTATGATGAGTCGGTCAATCACCCGGAGACATTCAAGAGCCAAGAGTCATTTAATGCCTTTTGGCCGGGCATGTATGTCACGACCACTTTCGGTAGTGGCAATATCTTGAGCATATCCAACAGCTACATGACAATCTATTATCAATACGCTGTCACAGGGAGTGCCGGACAGGATTCACTTGTGCAAGGGGCTGAGATTTTCTCTACCACCAAAGAGGTGATCCAGCTAAGCCGTTTCAAGAATACCGATCTGGACCAGTTATTGGTTCCTAATGAGGCTTATGGCTACATCAAGTCACCTGCGGGCGTCTGCTTACGAATCACCTTCCCTATTACACAGATGTCACCGATCATGAAAGATCGCATTGTCAATGATTTTCCGCTCTCCTTGAAGGCTATGCCGCAGGAGGAGTGGCAATATGCCTTGACACCTCCCTCCTACCTGATGATTCTGCCAGAGGATTCCGTGCAGACCTTCTTCGAGAATGCGCAAGTAGAGAACAACAAAACCGCCTTCTTGTCTGAGGCCTACGATAGCAGCACACGCACCTATTCGTTCCCCAACTTAGCGACACTGATCAAGTATCAGATTGACAATGCGCCGGATCAAGACGTGCGGTTAGTGGTAGTCCCTGTCGAGCGTACCACACAAACATCCAACTCTTATTACGGCTCGACAACGACCACCTCTGCCATCTCTCATTACATGGCTCCAGCTGGTGTGAAGATTCGCATAGATGCGGACATGCGTAAGATTGGCATCACCTCTTGCCAATACGCTAAATA
>CAMGEM010000161.1 GCA_946055095.1 uncultured Parabacteroides sp.
TATATAAATTGGTATTCTTGCAAAAAATTGTAATCGTTTCAGCCATAGTTCTCAGTAATTATTTATAAATTCGCCCCCTAAAGTTAGGAACATTAATCGGATATACCATCCACTTAAACGTAATTTAAATGGACTATTCATTTTTTGATCTGCTACGACTGATCGGCTCGTTAGGTCTCTTCCTGTATGGAATGAAGATCATGAGTGAGGGTTTACAGAAATTCGCAGGTGATAGCTTGCGACGTATTTTAACTGCCATGACAACCAACCGGGTGACGGGAATGCTCACCGGTGTACTGATTACGGCCTTGATCCAGTCCTCTTCGGCGACGACGGTCATGGTCGTTAGTTTTGTAAATGCGGGGTTACTGACGTTGTCTCAATCCATTGGCGTCATCATGGGTGCCAATATTGGTACGACAGTCACGGCATGGATCATCTCCGCGTTAGGCTTTAAGATTGACATCGCGGCGTTTGCCCTTCCCCTGTTAGCCTTCGCCATCCCGCTCTTCTTCTCCAACAAGAGCTCACGTAAGTCAATGGGAGAGTTCGTCTTTGGTTTTGCCTTCCTGTTCATGGGTTTGCAGAACCTGAAAGCCAATGCGCCCGATCTGGGAGCCAACCCGGATATGCTGGCCTTTGTACAGAACTACACCGACATGGGTTTCCTCTCCATCATCCTGTTCCTGTTCATTGGTGCGGTCCTGACCATGATCGTGCAGGCCTCAGCGGCCACCATGGCGATCACCTTGATCATGTGTGCGAATGGATGGATCGATTATCATTTAGGTGTGGCGTTGGTATTGGGTGAGAACATCGGAACCACCATCACTGCCAACTTGGCGGCCTTAACCGGTAACACACAGGCACGACGGGCGGCCTTGGCCCACTTGGCATTCAACGTGTTTGGTGTGATCTGGGTATTGCTCCTGTTCTATCCCTTCACCGATGGCGTCTCTTGGTTTGTAGAGCATGTGATGGGCGTGAGTGATCCGGCGGTAGCGGTATCGTTTAAGTTGGCTGCCTTCCACACGGCCTTCAACATCAGCAATACCTGCATCATGATCTGGTTCGTGCGGTTCATCGAGAAGACGGTTTGCACGTTGATCAAACCGAAGGTGGAAGACGAGGAGTATCGCTTGCGCTTCATCTCAGGCGGTATGCTCTCTACGGCTGAGCTTTCTATCCTGCAGGCCCATAAGGAGATTTCCCTGTTTGCTGAGCGTACATCCCGTATGTTGGGCATGGTGAGAGAGCTGTTCTACGAGAAGAACGAAGAGGCATTCTTGAAGACCTATGCCCGCGTGGAGAAATACGAGAGCATCAGCGACCGCATGGAGATCGAGATTGCCAACTACCTGACCCAAGTATCTGAGGGACGTTTGAGCTCCGAAAGTAAGGAGGAGATCCGCATCATGCTCCGCGCAGTCTCTGAGATCGAGAGTATCGCGGATTCTTGTAACAACATGGCACGCAGCATCAAGCGACGCAACGAGTTCAAATCGGTCTTCACCGATAGCCAGAACAAGCACCTGGATCACATGTTTGAGTTGGTTTCCCAGGCGTTGACCCGCATGACCTATATCTTGAGCAAGAACGAGGCGATCCATGAGGACATCAATCCCTCTTACAACATCGAGAATGAGATCAACAACTACCGCAACCAGTTGAAGAGCCGCAACATCGAGGACATCAACAACAAGGAGTATCAATACCAGGATGGTGTCTATTACATGGACTTGGTGAGCGAGAGCGAGAAACTGGCCGACTATGTGTTAAATGTGGTACAAGCGGCGATCGAGAAGAAAATATAAACTACTTTTGCTTCGCATAGCAACCAAAAGCCCTTGCCTGCTATCAGTGCCAAGGGCTTTTTTAATGAGATATATGGGATGAAAAAAGGATATGTAGCATTACTTTGGAGCCTATGGATTGGCTTGATCGCTTGCGACAAGGAGGAGGCGGTCATCACAGACACGAACCAGGTGAACCAGTGGATTGAAGAGACCATGCGGACAGACTACTTGTGGTACGAGGAGTTGCCGGATAAATCCCAACTCGATTTCAGTGCCGATCCAGAGACCTTCTTCAACAGTCTGCTCTCAGATAAGGATGGCAAGGTAATCGATGGCTCTCTGCACCATTTCTCGACCATCGAGAAGGCCGCTTCGACCAAAACGATTCTGGATGCGAACGACTCCTACGGATTTGACTTTGCGGTAACGAAACTGAAAGTAAGCAATGGAGAGACCCACAACATCGCTGTGGTGATCTATGTGTTGCCCAACTCGCCAGCGGCGGAGGCGGGTTTGCGTAGAGGAGATTGGATTTTAGGGGTGAATGGTGAGTTAGGCTCTATCAGCGACGATTATAACAGCTTGCGCAGTGGTGCGGAGGCCCGTTTCTATATCGCTGACTATGACAGAGAGAAAAAGAGCTTCATCAATGCTCGTGACCTCTCCCTTTCGGCCTCACGGGCAGTGGAAGATACCCCTTTCCTGAAAGACTCCATCTATCACGCAGGTGGTAAAACGGTGGGCTATTTGATGTATAATCACTTCGCCTCAGATCCCGATGGCTACAAAGGGACAGCCTACAACGAGCAGATGACCGCACTTTTCGCCCGTTTCAAACAGCAAGGGGTCAACGAGTTTATCCTGGACTTGCGCTATAACGGAGGCGGTCTGCTCAGCTGTGCGCAACTGTTAGCCTCTTTCTTGGCTCCCTCTTCGGCATTGGGTCAGGTGTTCTGCAAGGAGGTCTATAACGACTTGAATCAAGCCAAGAACCAATCCGTGAAACTCCTGCGTACCACAGAGGTCTTGGCTGGCAACTTGAACCTGCAACGGCTCTATGTCTTGACTGGATCAAGCACCGCCTCCTCTTCCGAGTTGGTGATCAACGGCCTACGACCCTTTATGGGGCAAGAGCAGGTGCGCCTGATCGGACGAACTACGTTGGGCAAGACAGTGGGCATGACCATCTATGATCAATCGGCGAAATATGGCTGGATCCTACAGCCGATCACCTTCTATGTTTTCAATGCGGAGGATAAAGCGGATTATAGGGATGGCTTCACACCCGATGTGGAGATCAACGAGTATGAGCAGACATTGGCACCGTTTGGTACGGCCGATGATCCGCTGTTCGCACAGGCAATGGCGGAGATCACCGGTACGGCTAACTTGAAGGCAGTGCAAGCACCCGCTATTCCCTTTGCGTTGCAGGAGGTGAATGTACGAAAAGGCAGAGGTATGATTTCAGATTTATAATAGGTAAATATGTTGTCACGAAGAAAGAGTCATAATTGGAAACCCCTAAAGGGTCAACCCTTGACAGAGTTAGACAAACGCATTTTGTATATGCAAGATCACGGGCATTTGGTGCCTACCCGTGAGTTAATCAAGACACCCGAACAGATAGAGGGCATCCGTCGCAGTGGTGTGGTGAATACCGGTGTGTTGGATTTGGTGGCACAAGAGATCAAAGAGGGAATGACGACAGCGGCGATTGACAAGTTGGTCTATGACTATACGATGGATCATGGGGCGATCCCTGCTCCATTAAACTACGAAGGTTTCCCAAAGAGTGTCTGCACCTCTATCAATGAGGTGGTTTGCCATGGCATACCAAGCGAGAAAGAGATTCTGCGGGATGGCGATATCATCAATGTGGATGTCTCCACCATCTTGGATGGCTACTATTCCGATGCTTCCCGCATGTTCATGATCGGCAATGTCTCGCCAGAGAAACGTCGATTGGTAGAGGTCACCAAGGAATGTCTGGAAATTGGTCGGGAGGCAGCGAAACCTTTCGGGTTTGTAGGCGACATTGGCCATGCCATCCAGAAACATGCCGAGAAGAATGGCTATTCCGTCGTGCGCGATCTCTGTGGCCATGGGGTGGGTCTGGCCTTCCATGAGGAGCCGGAGGTGTGCCATTTCGGTCGGAAAGGCACTGGTATGCTGTTAGTGCCCGGTATGGTCTTCACCATCGAGCCTATGATCAATATGGGCACTTGGCATGTTTTTATTGATGAGGCCGATGGCTGGACGGTAGTCACCGAGGATGAGTTGCCCTCCGCACAGTGGGAGCACACCTTCGTCATGACCGAGACCGGCTTAGAGGTGCTGACCTATTAGTAGAAACCAAAACGATAAACCAAAGCTAATCGCAAATTAATCATGAAATTGGTTTGCGAGTAGCTTTCGATCGTTTGGCTGATCTGCTGTGTGTAATCGCGTTCATAGACGGAGGCATTGAACACCATGCGTGAGCCAAAGCCGACACCCGCCTCAATCGCCAAGTTCTCGACGATAGGTTGCAAGTAGTTGAGCATGACACCTGCGGTGAAGAACTGGCCGGTTCGGCCATAGCCCTCCGGCTGGTTATCCCGCACGTTGAAGTTACCATATTTCAGCTGCAAGCCGACGTTGAAGCCCCGATAGGTGCCGTCATCGTTAAACCAGAGGCGAGGTTCTACCAGCATGGAGGAGAGTCCCCACAGGTTGTTGGGGTTTCCTTTGTAGCTGAAACGGGAATAGGTGCCACCTAACACAATAGATCCCCAGCCACCAAACGCATATTCCAGCTCTAAGTTGGGCATGGTCGCACCAATCGCCATTGAGGCCCCCTCTTTCCCGATGCTAAATCCGGGAGTGAGTGTCGCCCAAGAGAGCAGGTTGGTACGTACGGTCAGGTTGAAAGGCTGATAGGTAGGATAGTCCGTGAAAGCAGCCACCTCCTCAGCGCTCATCCTCGGTTGCACCTGTGGCTCGCTCATTTGCACAGGAGCTTTCGCAACGGACTGTTGCCTTGTCGTCCTTTTTGCCGCCTGCGTTGTCTGCGGTACGACCGCTACGGCAGCCGGTGTGGGAGTCACCGCCGGTTGCTCCTTCTCGGCTGTAGGTGGAACGACAGGCACCATCGCCCCCTCTTCATAGGGCAGCTCCGCCTTGTTGTTGACCACCACGTAGGCGAAAGGTTCTTGATCCACCGTTAGATCCGGGTCATTCATCACGTAAATATAGGGAGGTTCCGCATAACGCTTCAGCGAAGCGGAGATAGCCGATAACGACTGATCGGTAGAGAAGAAAATCTGCTTGTTGGCAAACTCCGGCATGGGGAAGTAAAGCAGATAGACATGGACAGAGTTGCCCCATTCACCACTCCGATCCACATAGAAGGAGATGTTACGGTTGTCTAACTCATATTTGTTCTTGAGGTAACGACGCACCATGCTGGCTCTCCAAGCCGCCGTGTTGATGGCCGTCTTCGAGATAGAACCCGTCTCCGAGAAGACATGTGAGACGATCAAAAGGTGGTATTCGCCATCCACCAAAGGATTGATGACGGGCCAAATCTTCCGGTTCAGCCGCTCCATCTCTATGGCATTGTTGCCATATCCAGCTTGTATATCAGCCTCTCCCGGCATGAACGAGAAAAGGAACGAGTCACCTTGTGGCTGTTCTCCCTCCTCCATTTGCGCAAAAGCCGAGAGGAAAGGAAGTAGCATGAAGCAAATACAATAAATGAGTCTCATATATTTTTCTTGTTTTCTGCAAAGAAACGGATATTTCTTTGCTTATGCAAGGGGATAACATGGAAAAAGGTAGCCTATGCAGTCGCAGTCAGTTTACACTGCGGTAGAAGTCAGCTAACACTCCAGTACCAATTGATATAAACTCCAGTACCAATTAGCTTACACG
>CAMGEM010000162.1 GCA_946055095.1 uncultured Parabacteroides sp.
CGTCTCTACGACAAACAATAACAAGCAGCAAAAGGCGTGGCTCACGCCACACCTTTTACCTCCAACAATTAATAACCCATTTTTATTATTGTCCGATCATCATCGTGCCGATCTGCTGATTAGTAGATTCTTGGTTCTTCTGATCGGTGTTTTGGATGGAGCGAGCGGTCTTCTTGCTCTTGATGCCCTGCTTACCGAAGGTATAGCTGATGCTGAGACCCACCATCTGGATCGGCACACGGATCTTCGTCTTGTTGAGGAAATCCTTACCCTGTGCCATCGTCTCCATCTTCAGCTTCGCGCCTGTCAGCGGAGTCATCCCATTGATGGAGATATTCAGCTTCTCGTTGAAGAAGGAGCGAGAGATGCTACCCATCACGGCGTTGAAACCGGTGTTCCAGCCCTGCAGGTTGTATTGCTTCGTGGAGGCGATCATGTTCAAGCTCAGCCGGATGTCCCAAGGCAATGTTTGCTGTGCGCCCACCATGATATTGCCCTGCCAACCGTTGTTGGTCAAGTCGAGCTGCTCACTCTTCAAATCGACATAAGAGAGGCCACCGTTCATGTAGATACGTGTCTTGGGGCCTGCGTTCCAGTTGACAAAGGCATTAAGGCCGGTCTGGTGATTCTTCACGATGTTGCCATAGGTGGTATGCAACACGTTGTCTTGGTAGAAGCTATAGCCCTCGATCGCATTGTCGCAGATGCCCTCACGCAGGGTCAGGTTCACGATCCATTTGGGGGTGAAGAGGTTATAGACCAAGCTGATGTTGTGCGCCTCCTCGCATTCCAAGGCGGTGTTACCATAGGTGATGCTGGTCGGGTCCGTCCGATCCACATAGGGATTGAGGTAGGTAATACCCGGGCGGCTGATACGCATGTTGTAGGTCAGACCGATATTCTGGTTATCCGCCAAAGCGTAGGAGAGATTGGCCGAGGGAACCAAGTTGCCATAATCCATCTTGAAATCCTCACCCTGACCCACGATGTATTTCACGTTCTGCCAGGTATGCTCATAGCGCACGCCTCCCTTGAAGCCCCATTTGCCCCATTTACCTTCATACTCGGCATAGCCGGCCAAGATGTCGTTCTGGTGCTTGTAGTTCAAGCTACCTGCCTCGTTATAGACATACTGCCCGTTGTCATCCAAATAGAATTTGGAATCCGATTTATTGTTACGCAGAATATATTTAGCGCCCACATTCAACTTATGCCCTGCGGCCAACGGTGTAGAGAAATCGGCCTGGAAAGTATTCTCCAACGTGTTGCGATAACCATCCGTATAGCGATTGGTCATATTGAACAGGCTCTCCTGTCCATTGATCTCAAACAGGCTGTAAGCGTCTGTATAGTTGGGTGTGGTGGAGACCAAGTAGGAGAGCGTCAACATCCGCTCCTTGTTGTTGGCAAAGGTATGCTGATAGTCCACACTTCCATTGATGGAATAGCTGTCGTTGTCTTGATCCGAGAAGCTCTTGTAGCCGAAGCCTTCACCATAGAAACCACCCTTCATCGTGTTGGCGGAGTTCATCTCGCTCTTGTTGTCGAAGCCCATCAAGCCGAAAGAGGCGGTCACCATATTCAAGCTGTCGATCTCGTAGCTCAGGTTCAGGTTGCCCATCTTGATGAAGAAATCGGTATCGCCATCGCTCTCATTCTTCAAGACACCCGTTCCCGCCGGGCTGTATTGCTCACGCGTCATCTCCACCGTGGAGTTCATCGGCGTGCTCTTCATCACATTGGCATCGAGCGTCATGGCAAACTTGCCCTTCTGCAAGCTAAAGTAGGCACCGCCACCAAAACCACGGGAGGTAGCCATCCCTCGGATCGTCCCGTTATAGCCACTGATGTCCGTTGCTCCCTGACCGGTCACCTTGTCCATCACCAGATTGAGCACACCACCTACACCTTCCGCATCATACTTCACACCCGGATTGGTGATCACCTCGATGTTTTTCACCGCACTGGCCGGCATGTTCTTGAAGATCGCCGAGGGATTACTGCTCATCATCACGTTGGGCTTACCATCCACATAGACCTTGAAACTGCTGCTGCCGTTCACCGTGATGTTGTCGTTGCCATCGACCGTCACCATCGGCACCTTACGGAGCATCTCCAACACCGTGCTCGATTTAGCGTCCACATCATCGGCCGTGTTATAGGTCATCTTATCGACCTCCATCTTCACCAACGGTCGCTGCGCCACCACCTCAACACCCTTCAGCTGCTGCATGTCTTCCGCGACGTAGATCGTGTCGAGACTCATCACCGCCTGCCCATTCAACTGGAAGGAGACATATTTGTTGGCCTTACCTACCGAGCTGAAAAGTACCTCGTAGGCACCTTTGCCATTCACCTCCTGTGCGAACACGCCATCCATATCCGTCACGTTCATCGCCACCGGCTTCTCCCGATCGCCCTGTTTATAGATACGGATCGTAGCGAAAGGTTCGCCCTGCTGCGTCAAGGAATCGATCACTACACCCTTGACAAGGGTCTTCTGTGCCGAGACACTGGCCGTAGCCATTACTAACATACCGACCATCCATCCGAAAATCTTCATCGTTGCCTTCATAATATCACTCGTATTTTTATGTTTCGTGTTAAATGATACGCGAATCTATTCCCCTTTTCATGGACAGGAAAGGATATTTCGACCAGTGCCCCCTTTTCCTTCGACGAATTGCGACAGCTTCCGATAAAAAAGGCTATCTTCGCTGTCAGATTCACCTATTATTATGAACCTTTAAAATCGAAAGAGATATGAAATTTGAAAATGTCATTCTTATACGCAGTGCCCTTGCCATCGTGCTGGGCTTTGTATTGGTGATGTGGCCGGATGCCGCAGTCAACTATTTGGTCATCCTCATTGGCGTGTTGTTCATGTTACCTGCCCTATATGCCTTGATTCGTTATTTCGTGCGTCCCGCCCAACCCGAGGAGGGAAAGCGCATCTTCCCCATTGAGGCGGCGGGTAGTCTGCTTTTAGGTGCTTGGTTAGTAGCCACCCCAACCTTTTTCGTCAATATATTAATGTATGTGTTAGGGGGTATCTTGGTGATCGCCGGCATTCAACAATTGGTCTCGTTGATCCAAGCACGACGGTGGAGCCACGTACCCTTCGGGTTCTACCTCATGCCCACCTTACTGCTCTTGACGGGAGCGATGATCTTGGCCTATCCGTTCGATGCGGTGGCCAACACCTTCGTCATTTTCGGAATCGCCAGCCTCTTCTATGGGGTATGCGAGCTGATCAACGCCTATAAGTTCAAGAAGGGATTGGAGGAGTAAACCGCAGACGAACGTCAGGAGCGCCTGAACTCCAAGGGCGACAGGCCGATGTGCTTCTTGAAGAACTTGCCAAAAGTGGATTGATCGGAGAAATGCAGTTGCTCCGCCACCTGTTGCACGCTCAATTGAGGTGTTTTCAAAAGCATCTTCGCCTCCATGAGCACCGCGTCGTCAATCCACTTATTGGCAGATTTACCCGTTTGCTCTCGCAAAAGCATCGAGAGGTATTGGGGAGAGATACAGAGCTGCGAGGCATAGAAAGCCACCCCATGATGCTCTCGACAATGCGTATGCAACAATTGCAAGAATTGCTCAAACAGCTCCTCCTTGCGGCTCAGTGAGGGCGTGCTCAGCGTGCCCCTATGATGGACAAAGATGTTTGCCAAGTCAATACACAAGGCGACAACTGCCGTCTGCAACGCCTCCCTTTGGTAGTAATGCCCCTTGATCTTCACCTTCTCACGCACACGTTCAATCCCTTGGTGAACCACCTCGATCTCGGACTTACCGAGTGGAGTGATCGGGTTCTTACGCGCTTCCATATAGTTCGCTACCGAACCGTTCTTTATCCCCGTCCGGAAGCGATCTAAAAAGTCACGAGAGACAATCAGCATTTTCCCTTTGAGACAGGCATCGATCCGCATAAGCTGAATCATGTGGGTAGGCATCAAGGTGACGAACGACTGGGCTTCCACCTTAAAGGGGGCGTAATCAATCTGAATATCCGCCGATCCCTCCTCCACCAAGAGCATCACCAACGCATCCAACCGCATGGGAGAGAAAGGTGAGTTCTCTCCCTCACGGATAGCCAGCATGCTCTGACCGTTGAACTCACCCACCGCCAGCTCATCCCTAAAGCTATCGACCGCCGATGTACCACACATCAGACTCACGATCTTCAATAAAGGTAAATTGCTCATTTCGCTTTATTCATCCATTTCGTTCGATCGCGAATATACACTATATTTTGAAATTATCTCAAATGATAGGTCACTGTCTGCGTCTGCCCCTCCTTGTCTGTATAGGTTATCTCATAGTTGCCACGGAATCCCCGGAACTTCACCTCGCCGTTCTTCCCGGCCTTGACACGGGTCTCGGTCTTCCAGACATGGTTGATCAGGTTATCCAAGGCATAGAAGGAGAGCTTCGGGCTCATGTCGCGGTGGAACAGACCCGATACGGAGGGCTCGCCCGGCGCGCCACAATCGTCCACGATGTTCCACCAGGTGATACCCATCATGTTCTTGCAGCTGAACCACAAGCGATAGAGGTTCTGGGCGATCACCGCCTGAATCTGCTGACCTTTCGTGTCGTTGCCAGGCGAGGTGATGGTGATCTCGCTCAGGTGGATCGGCAATCCTGCCTCAGAGAGGTTGTTCATCACTTTCCACACCTGTTGCGGGGTCTGAATCTCTTTGCCTGCGGCAATGTCCAAGCACTGCTGCGGATTGAAGAGGTGCATCTGCGAGCCGACCACATCAATTCGGCAACCTCGCTTCAGTAGGTCCTTGACCTGCTCGGCATATTCCGGCCCCGTCCAGTAGTCGTTGATGTTCATCAGGGCATTGTCGGAGATCAACCCAGCTGCCACCTGAAACGCCTCGTAGGTGAAATCGCCCGGCATGAAGCCGTAGTTGCTCTTGCAGAGTTTCGAACCCGGCACCATCGCTCCCTTGGCGAAATCCTGTGCGCTCTCGTTCACCACGTCCCAGCTGCTAACCCGGTCGCCGTAGTATTTGACGATCTCCGTCACACGCTTAGTCATCAGTCGCTGCAATTTCGGTCCTAACTCTGGCAGCTTCGCTTCCAGTTCAGCCAACGTCGCCTTTTCGAAAGCCGGGGTCATCTTATCCCCATTCAAGAAGTTCTTCTCGTCGGCATATTCCGCCACATACTGCTTCAAGGTCTCCCGCTCCTCGTCCGTCAGGATCTGATCGACAATCCAGTTGGGATGATGCCAGCGGCGACTGCCCCACGTCAAGGGATGGCCATGCACCGGCACGCCGTGGCTCTCGCAATAGGCAATCATCGGATCGGGAGCTGGGCGGCGCCAATGCGGCTGGTGCTTCGGATCCTCCTGACGGTTCCAGTAGGCCTCGGTGTCCCAATACTCCTCCCGGAAACGGGGACGGCCCGGTTGCATCTCGAAGGGCTCCCAATAGAAAGGCACCGTCGCCCGATTGAACAACGTGCCAAACAGCTCCTTGTAACGCCGATTGGCCGCAGGCGTTCCCAGCTGGTTGAAGTTGAACATGCTGGCTCCGAACACGAAGTCATGGCTCACCTGTTTGATCTGCACGGTGGTTCCCGAAGCTGCATTGTCCAAATAGACCACGCCATTCGCCTTACGGTATTTCTCGATGTCTTGATCAATCTGTTTCTGCAC
>CAMGEM010000163.1 GCA_946055095.1 uncultured Parabacteroides sp.
AGAATCTTCTTGCCAGCACCGATGCGGCGCACAATGGCGGTTCCCATACTACCGGCACCCAGAAGTGCTACTACCTGTTTTTGTTCGTTTCTGTCGAAAATCATAATCTGTTCTCCTATTTATTATATATTCTTGATAAATTTGCCATATCGACATCGGCTCCTGAACTTAACTGCTTGAAAATATCCATTATTATCCGTTTTAAGTTTCACAGCGCAAAGTTCTGCGATTTTTCGACACTTTCGGTTTCACAAATCACTTCGCAATTTTAACTTTTTGCATAATTCATTCTTCAACTTACAAAATAGAAGTATTTTTGCAGCCATGAAGGCAGATTTTCAATATTCCACAGACTTCTACTGGATGAATTCCAATGAGTTGAGCCACACCTGCATGCATCTGCTTTGCTTGACAGGTGAGGCCAGTTTTGTATTCAACGAGCATTGCTACCACATTGTCAAAAACGACCTGGTGGTGATACCGATGCCTGATCGTATCTGCAATCTGGAGGCACATGATGACTTGCAGGTAGAATGGTTTGCTGCTGATTATAAGTTCCTGCAGAACCTGCTGCCGTCGAACAACTACAGCATCGGTGGCAGTATCTCGCTGAACCAAGACCCCATCATCAAACTGACGGATGAACAGGCGCAGCATCTGTTGGATGACTTCCATCGTCTTCGTGACCGCATGAATGACCGTCATCTGCAGTTCTATCGCGAACTGATGGGCAGTCTCTGCCTGACGATGATGTACGACATATTCGAGGCCCATGCCCAACATGAAGCCACCGACACTCATACCGACCGCACAGCCTTCATCGTGAAACAACTGATGACGTTACTTTCCACTGGCATCAGTCGAACAGAGCGTGATGTGAGTTACTATGCCGAGCGGCTGAACGTGTCACCCAAATACCTTTCTGCTACCATCAAACGCGTGACAGGACACAGCGTCACCTCATACATCGACCGCCATGCCATACCTATATTAAAAGACTATCTGAATGATGAACGCCTGTCCCTCACCCAGATAGCAGAACTTATGAATTTTACATCGCTCTCTTACTTCAGCCGTTACTGCACCAAGCATCTCGGCCAGTCGCCAAGCGACTACAGGCTTAGCCTGCAGCCAAAGTTTGAGTAAATTCAGAAAACTCTCTGATATAACTGTATTTGTCTCTTGTCGAGATTTGTAATCTTTATCTGAACCTTGATTGGACGTGGTACATCGGTCAAAGATGAAAGAGGCTTGGTTATTTTCTTTTAGCCCAACAAAATTACCAAATATCATTCTACTTTAAGTAGGGTTTACTGTCTTATTTGAATATTTCTTGTATTTTTGTGGGGTTACACAGCATGGATAGACAATGGTAGAGAAGAAGAAACTGATGGGAATGACCTTGGCGGAGCTGCAACAGGTGGCTGCGGAGGTGGGGCTTCCCGGCTATACGGCGAAGCAGATGGCTGACTGGCTGTATAAGAAACACGTCACAGAGGTGTCGGAGATGACGAACGTGGCCCTGGCTAAACGGTCGGCCTTGGCGGAGCGTTATGAGGTGGGCGCTTATCCTCCAGCTATGGCGCAACGTTCGGTGGATGGCACGATCAAGTATCTCTATGCGGCTGGCGAAGGACATTTTGTGGAGTCGGTCTATATCCCTACGGAGGACCGGGCGACGCTCTGCGTTTCCTCGCAGGTAGGCTGCAAGATGAATTGCCTCTTTTGCATGACCGGTAAGCAGGGTTTCTCCGCCAATCTGACCGCTAACCAGATCTTGAACCAGATTCAGTCTTTGCCGGAGCGTGAGTCGCTCACTAATCTGGTCTTTATGGGCATGGGTGAGCCGTTGGACAATGTGAATGAGCTCTTCAAGGTGCTGGAGATCCTGACGGCGCCCTGGGGGTATGGCTGGAGCCCAAAGCGCATCACCGTCTCTACGGTCGGGGCGATGAAGGGGTTGCGTCGCTTCTTGGAGGAGAGCGAATGCCATTTGGCTTTCAGCTTGCATTCCCCCTACCCGGAGGAGCGCCTCTCCTTGATGCCGGTGGAGAAGGCTTTTCCGGCGCAGGAGGTGATCGACCTTATTCGCCACTATGACTTCACGCATCAGCGTCGGGTCTCTTTTGAGTATATCGTCTTCAAGGGGCTGAACGACGATCTGAAACATGCGGATGCCTTGGCTCGCCTCTTGCGACAGATCCCTTGTCGTGTGAACCTGATACGTTTCCATGCCATCCCCAATGTGCCGTTGCAGACTTCCGATATGGCCCGTATGGAGGCTTTCCGGGATCGTTTGAACGCGAAGGGCGTGGTTTGCACGATCCGGGCTTCTCGGGGTGAGGATATTTTCGCGGCTTGCGGTATGTTGTCAACCGCTAAAAGTCGTACCTTTGTGGATCATAACTAAATAGAGAGAGATATGAAAATGCGTTTCTTATGTTTAAGCATGTTGATCGGTTTGATCACCTTGGCTGCTTGTAGCTCAGGGGCGGTGATGACCCAAGCTACTGGTTTTGCCTATGAGGTGGTGGTCGTGATGGATCAGGATCAATGGAAAGGGGAGGCCGGTGAGGCCATAAAGGGCGATTTGACCGCTTCGATCGCGGGGCTGCCACAGTCGGAACCTACGTTGAAAGTGACCTATGTGCAACCGAAAGATTTTAACGGTTTGTTGAGATATGTGCGTAATATCTTGGTCGTAACCATCGACCCGGCGGTCTATACCAAGACCTCATTGGCGTATGAGGCGGATCGTTGGGCGCAGAATCAGGTGGTGGTGACGCTCCGTTCGCCGGATGCGGCATCTATCTTGGCCTATCTGGAAGAGGGGCATACCCTGTCTGACTTCTTCGTGAAGGTGGAGATGCGTCGTGCGATCGGTCAGTTGAAGGATAGTTACAGCACCTTGGTGATGGATAAGCTAAAGGGACAGTTTGGGGTGGCGCTCAACGCCCCGTCGAACTTCACCTATTATAAGGACACGACAGACTTCTTCTGGAGCTCCAACAATGCCAATACCGGGCGTATGGACTTGGTGGTCTATTCATTCCCCTATACCGATCCGAACACCTTTACGGCCGATTATTTGGTGGCTCAGCGGGATTCGGTCATGAAGGCGAATCTGCCCGGTTCGTTCCCTGGCTCTTACGTGCAGACCGAGAAACGAGCCGGTGTCGATTATGAGGCAATTACGTTGCGAGGGAAATATTGCGGTGTGATGCGTGGCCTTTGGCGGGTGCAGGGCGATATGATGGGTGGGCCGTTTGTCAGCCTCACTCGCTTGGATGAGCAGCACAATCGTGTGATTGTCGCAGAGGGTTTCGTGTATGCGCCGGAGACGGAGAAGCGCAACTTTATCCGTCGTATCGAGGCCTCCCTTTATACGCTTCGTTTGCCGGATGAGTTGGAGCAGCCGATGGAGGATGCGTTGAGTTTAGAGCAGTAAAATATAAGCAAGAAAGATATGGATGAACAATTGATCAAGGTGGGAGTGACCCATGGCGACATCAATGGGGTCGGCTATGAGGTCATCTTGAAAACCTTTGAGGACACGCGGATCACGGAGTTGTGCACGCCGGTGATCTATGGCTCCTCGAAAGTGGCGGCCTATCATCGGAAGGCGATGGAGTTGCCTTCCGTCAATTTCAGCATCATTGCCTCGGCGGATGAGGCAGGTGCTAATCGGGTGAATATCATTAATTGTATTGAGGATAATACCAAGGTGGAGTTGCGTAAATCCACCGCTGAGGCAGGTCGGGCTGCGTTTCAATCCTTGGAGGCAGCGGTGGCGGATCTGCGTCGGGGAGCGATTGATGTGTTGCTGACCGCTCCTATCAACAAGCATAACATACAGAATGAGACCTTCCATTTCCCCGGTCATACGGAGTATCTGGAGCAATGTTTCGCAGAGTCGGGGCAGAGCAAGGCGTTGATGATTCTGCTGACCGATTCGTTGCGTGTGGCTTTGGTGACGGGGCATGTGCCTGTCTCTCGGATTGCGGAGTCGATCACGGTGCCCAACATCGTCAGCAAGCTACAGATCTTCAACCAGTCTTTGAAACAGGATTTTGGCATCATCAAGCCTCGCATTGCGGTCTTGGCGCTGAATCCCCATGCGGGCGACGCCGGATTGATCGGCAAAGAGGAGGAGGAGATCATTCAACCGGCGATGGAAGAGGCGGAGCGGAAAGGGATCCTCTCCTTTGGACCCTATCCGGCCGATGGCTTCTTCGGCTCTCGGATGTACGAGAAGTTTGATGGCGTATTGGCCATGTATCACGATCAAGGGTTGGCTCCTTTCAAGGCTTTGGCGATGGATCAAGGGGTGAATTTCACGGCGGGATTGCCCATCGTGCGCACCTCTCCCGATCATGGCACCGCTTATGACATCGCTGGGCAGAACAAGGCTTCCGAGGTCTCCTTCCGTCAGGCTTTATATACGGCCTTGGATATTTATCGCAATCGGAAGCGTTACCAGGAGGCGACGGCTCGTCCCTTGCGTAGGCAATACTACGAGAAGGGCAGCGAGGAGAAGCTGGATCTGACCAAAGAGGAATAAGAGTCGCTGCGGCTGCGGGGCGCGCTATTTCGCTCCGCGGCTAAAGCTGACTAAGCGCACACCCAAGAAGACCGTCAGTGCCGCGAGCAGCTTCTGCCAGGTCAAGGTGTCCATGCCTACAGAGATGCTGATGACGATGGCGATGATGGGTTGTACGTAGGAGTACATGCTGACCAACGTGGGCCGGATCAGTTTTTGGCTGACGGGGATCAGGTAATAGGCGATGAAGGTGGCGAAAATAATCAGGTAGCCCACCTCGGCCAAATACTTGCCAGAGAGCGTTGCGTAATCTATGCGCAGCATCTCCGGAGCCGCAAAGGGGAGAGACATCAACGTAGCGAATAGGAAGATCCACTTCATGAAGGTCACCGTGGAGTATTTACTGATCAATGGTTTGAAGATGCCTAAGTAAAGGGAGAAACAGAAGCTGTTCAAGAAAATCAAGAAGATACCGATAGGTTTTGTCTCAGTGGCCCCTCCTGCCGCACTGATGCTGTTGGTGATCAGGTAGATGATGCCACAGAGGCTGAGCAGTACGCCCCCTACTTTCTTCAGGGTGATAGGTTCTTTCAAGACTACCGCTGCGGTGCACATGGTGTAGATGGGCGAGAGTGCGGTCATGATGGAGCAATCCATCGGCGTAATGTCGGGTATGGCATAGAGGAACGTAATTTGTGTGAGCAAAAAGCCTAACACCGAGGCTGCAAGAATTTTGGGGAGATCGCTCTTTTCCACCGGCTCAGCAGGCGTAAACAGCGAAAGGATCCAGAAGAGGAGGCCTGCTCCGATGGAGCGAAAACAGAAGAGGGCGAGGGGAGAAAGTAGTTGGCTATGGGTGATGTCTTTACAGATCACAACGTTAATCCCGAAAATGGCATAGGCGATGAAGCCGGCTCCATGACCGCGAAGACTGCCTTTGTCTATCATATCTATTGTTTCTTTTTAATTCGCTAAACGGAGGCCAAAAGTACGTATAGTGACTTCTTTTACCAATAAATCTACAAGTTTTTTTTACCTGACGAAGAGGATGCGCTGGAGCTATACAGTTAATCTTGGAGGGCTT
>CAMGEM010000164.1 GCA_946055095.1 uncultured Parabacteroides sp.
CTGTTCAGTGTCTATAATTTCGTAGCCATGCTCTTTGCCCTCTTATTGATACCGATTGCCAAACGGATAGGACGAAAACTGACGCATGCGCTCTGCCTCAGCTTAGGAGGTATCGGACTGGTTTCCCTCTATTTCTTGGATAACACAACAGCCATGTATGGCTCCATGATCGGTGTCGGTATCGCTTGGGCCAGCATCTTGGCAATGCCCTACGCCATCTTGTCCGACAGTCTTCCCGCAGATAAGATGGGTACTTACATGGGTATTTTCAATTTCTTCATCACCATCCCGCAAATCACCAACGGATTGGTACATGGCTGGATCGTTCGGGAGTTCTATCATGGCCATGCCGTTTACGCCTTGCTGACAGGAGGTATCTTCCTCTTCTTCGCCGCAGTGGCAGTAGCGGTAGTCAAAGAGAAGAAATTCGTGCACAAAGCCTAAACGCATAGAGAGGCATTCACAAACCAGGGGCCGTTCAACACACGTTTGAGCGGCCCCTTATATATAAATATGGTATAACCTTCAGCTATGACGCACGACTGGAACGTATCAATCGCCAAAGTTCTCCTACCCATAGCACGAGCGAGGTAGAGCCTATGATCACGCCCCAATCCTGCCAAGAGAGAGGAACCACATTAAACATCTCACCTCCTAAGGTCACGATCAAGTATTGTCCGACCACAATCACCCCCGCCACAAACAGGAAACCTTTGCACTGGCTTAGCCCAGCAAATGCGGAGCGCCCCTCCATGAAGGCTTTCGCATTGAACATGTTCCAGAACTGCAATAGCACAAAGAAGCTGAAAAACCAAGAGAGGTCATGCGGTGACAAGCCGTCAGAGGCATGAAAATGGATCAACAATCCCAACAAGATCAGCACAAACAGCGCTCCTACGCCAAAAATCGCATAGGCCATGGGACGGGTAATGATGAAATCGCCATCTTTCCCACTCTTTCGTGGTTTATCCTCCATCACACGTTCATTGGGAGGTAACGAAGCTAACGCACCCGCCGCAAAGGTGTCCATAATCAAATTCACCCAAAGCATTTGCGTAATTGTCAAAGGCGATTCGGTACCGATCAAGGAGCCTAATAAAACGATCAAGCAGGCAGCCACATTGATCGTCAATTGGAAAAGCAGGAATTTCTGGATATTCCGATAGAGCGAGCGCCCCCACATCACCGCACGCGTAATGCTGCTAAAGGAATTATCCAAGATGGTAATGTCACTGGCCTCTTTCGCTACAGCCGTACCATCGCCCATCGAAAGTCCCACCTGTGCGGCTTTCAAGGCTGGCGCATCATTGGTCCCATCACCCGTCACCGCCACCACGGCACCCCGTTGTTGCAACAAGCGCACCAGACGTTGTTTATCTGTCGGACGGGCACGACACATGATCTTTAAATCCATCACCCGTTCCAAGGCTGTACGATCATCCATCGCCTCAAAAGCAGGTCCGGAGATCCAGTTCCTATCGGTATCCGTAGGTTGCCAAATACCAATCTGCCGACCAATCTCTTTCGCCGTTCCCGGTGTATCTCCTGTCACGATCTTTACGGCAATGCCAGCTTGCAAACAATGTTTCACTGCCGCAGGCACATCCGGACGCACTGGATCAGAGATCGCCACAATGCCCAAGAAGGTCAAGTTCGTCAAGGTCAAACCTCCCTCCGAGAAGCAATGTTCCATAGAGCCATCCAGCTCCAGATAAGCAAAGCCCAAAGTACGCATTGCCATATCTTGATAAGCTTGTAACTGCTGCTCAATGAGCGAACGACTGTCAGCCACAGGGAACAACTTACCCTCCTTCGCCACATGGCTACAATGCGATAGGACAATCTCAGGCGCACCCTTCACATAGAGTCTCCGCTTATCCGAACCCGACGAACGGACCACGGTCGCCATGTATTTCCGTTCGGTAGAGAAGGTCAGCTGTTCCACGATCTCCGCTTCATTACGCAACGCCATATAATCCTGGCCCTGCGCATGAAGCCACAACAACAAAGCCGCTTCCGTAGGATTGCCCATCGTTTTCGCCTTTCCTTCAGCAAATTCCAAGAAAGCAGTGGTATTGACCGCAATGCCTTCAGCGATCAAGGCTCCCCATGGCTCCGCATCCAACTGTTGCGTCCGCAACGGATAGAAATTGGTCTGATAAACCTGCATCTGGTTCTGCGTCAACGTACCCGTCTTATCTGTGCAAATCACCGTCGTAGCACCCATCGTCTCGCAAGCATGCATCTTACGCACCAAATTATTGGTCTTTAGCATCCGATTCATACTTAGGGCCAAACTCAAAGTAACGCTCATTGGCAATCCCTCCGGCACGGAAACCACAATCAAGGTTACTGCCACCATGAAGTAGTTCAAGATATGGGCGAACAGCTCCATCCACGACATTGCAGCCAAGTCACCCGCCAACAGCAGCTTCATGGTCAACGCTACAAACGTGACTCCCGCAATCGTATAGCCAGCCTTACTGATGACATCCGCTAAGCCCTTCAACTGTATCTGCAAAGGGGTCTCCACCCCACTCTCGATCTGTGAGCCTTCATAGACCTTGCCATAGCCCGTAGCGTCTCCTACCTGCTCAACCACCATCACCCCATGGCCATCCACCACGGTTGATCCGCGCATGACCACATTGGAGGGGTAGGTAGCCTCCGGATCAAAGTCCGCCTCACAAACGGTCTTGCTAATCACCGGCTCACCGGTTAAGGTAGATTCATTTACCTGCAACGAAATGGCTTCTAATAAACGTCCATCTGCCGGAACCTCCTCTCCGGTTTCCAAACGGACAATATCCCCAACAACCACCTCCTTGCGAGGCACCTGCACCAAATGTCCGTCACGAATGACCCGCACCAAGACATCATCATTGACCATATTTAATACGTCGAACGCCCGATTCGCCTTCCACTCAAAAAAGAAGCCGACGCAACTGGCCAGCATCACGGCCAGAAAAATCCCGACCGGCTCTAAAAATACAGTCAGTCCCTTTGCCTCAGGTCCCCAGCAATGAACACCGGCGATCACCATAGACAACATCCATGCTACCAATAAAATACGGATAATCGGATCATCAAACTTCTCTAAAAATTGACTCCATAAAGACGCCTTCTCCGGCGGAGTCAGTACATTCTCCCCATGCAACTCTCTACTGCTTCTCACCTCTTCTTGTGTGAGTCCTTGATAGGTCAAATTCTTTCCCATATTTATGCGATTTATAGGCGCCACCTGCGCCAATAGAGGGACAAATATAAGGCAATCTTACATGCTACGCAAAAGATTGTGTCTTCTTTCTTTGCCAAGTAAGAATATTGTCGTATTTTTGAAATAGAGAAACTGTGAATATAACATGATAAAATTAATACATACCAGCGATTGGCATTTAGGTTTACGTTTTTGTGGTTACGATCCTTCCTATGAATATGAACTGTTCTTTAAGCAATTGACAAAGACAGTCGTCCGAGAGAAACCAGACGCACTCTTGATTGCCGGAGACGTATTCGATATTCCTATTCCAGCCAGTGAGCTGCTCGAACGATTTGAGCAATGCCTCAAGGAGTTGCATGAGGCCTGTAAAACGATGCAGATCATCATCACCTCTGGTAATCATGACGATAGTCAATGGTTGGAAAAACAGACCAAACGATGGAGCGAATGGGGAGTACATATCATTGGCCAATTACGGAAAAGAGACACCTCTTACGATATAGGTCGCCACATCATAACCATACCTAACGCAGACGGAGATCCAAAGGGCTACATCATCGGTATGCCCTACATGACCTCGACCACCTGCCCGGTGCTTTCTGAGCAGATCCCTACTGAGCGACGATTACCCACCTTCATGACGGCCTTGGCAAATCGGGTGGAAATGATCAACATGACGAACTTGCCCGTTGTCATGATGGCCCATTGTTTCGTGTTGCGTGAACGACTACCCGGTGTGGAGCGGCAAAAGGCGACGATGGTCTTAGAAGACCTGCCTTTGGATCACATTGACTACCTCGCTTTAGGACATGCCCACTCCAGCAAAAACATAGGTAGCAATAAGGTGCGTTGCTGTGGCTCCCCTTGGCCCATTACCCCGAAAGATTTTCAACGTCGTTCGTTTTCTGTCGTGACAATAGAAGGTCGCAATGGCGAAGTCAAGGTGTCTGAACGATGGGTCAAAAGCCAATGTCCCCTGATCCTCCTGCCCAAGAAACCCGCAAGGATAGATACCGTGCTGAAACAATTGGCGGCTTTCCCTGAGGAGGAGCAGGCGTTTATCAACCTCAATGTACGTGCCGAATCTGGCACAAAGGAAAAAGAGTTCATAAAGCAGTGCAAGGAGATTAGCACCGGGAAAAAAGCACGTCTATGCAGTGTGGTTTGGGTACAAGGCGATAACATGAGATTTACGAATATAGCCGATACCAGCTACCTGAGTTATGGGCAATCGCTCTCCTCCAAAAAGACGACCGAGCTTCCTGAATTGGTAGCCGACCTGCAAAAGTCACTCAACGCACAGCTGACCCAATTAGACAAAGTCATCAACGATCTTCACCGGAAAGAGGATGTTTTCACGGACAGTGTCAATACCCTCCGCACACAACTACGCAACCTTAACGCCCGCAAGTTGCTCCGGCAAGACTATGCCAAGGTCAAGGATGAAGCCAACTACCTCCAAGCACTCATGGAAGAGCCACAGTATCGTTGGGAAGAGGACATGCTCGAACGCTATAAAGAGTCCAAGCAAACGAACAGCGCCAATGGTGTCAATGGAGAAATAGCTGATATAAAAGCGTTAAACGAGCGGAAGAAGGTACTGATCGACAAAGCCAAGGTACTGCGCAGAGGCTTGCAATATGTGGAGTTCGACATGAATCGACATGCTAAAAAGGCTGAAAACCTACTGAAGCAAAACATGGGTAAGGAGCAGTCTGAGAGTCAAGCCGCCACCTCCGTACAATCGATCTTGGCAGAACACCAACAAAAGGAGGCTGAGCTTAAGCAAATCCAGCAAGCCGCTCAATCACGCATACAATCCATCGAGAGTCTCTTAGGTGCTCCCATCCCCAAGAGTAAAGGTATTGGCAATAAAATAGACAACCTCGTTGAGCAATTAGACAGCTTACAACAAGAGTTCATTGAGGTCTTAAGCACGATTGGGCAACTCAAGAAATCTGTGTCCGACAAAGAAATGACCTTAGAACATGTGGTAGCCCAAGCCAATTATCATCCAGGACTATGGTCCACGGATATCTGGAAAGAGCAACAATTCATCGAGACCAAAATCCGTGAGCATCGCTTGAATAAGGACAAGAAGATCATGTACGATCGGGTACTCGACAGTCTGCAAAAACAAATCAACGCATTGGAGGTAAATCCGAAACTGGAGAACAGCCATATCGAGCCCGAGCAGTTGTTAGCCTTTTTAGAGCCCTGGATCGTAGATCAGGCCAATCGTTTCAAGGAGCAACACAGTGAATTGGAAAGACAACAAACCCAAATACGCCACCGAGTAAACGACATCAACTTGATCCAGAATAAACTCAGCGAATCATCAGAAACAGAAGAGGAGATCGAATAGGTCTCCTCTTTCACTTTACACCGTCTATC
>CAMGEM010000165.1 GCA_946055095.1 uncultured Parabacteroides sp.
CCGTTTGGCTCACTCTCAAACTTTCTCATCGACCACACATTGCCGGCATCTACATAGGCGGCCAACTCAAACTTCCAAAACAGCTTCGTGCGATACTCCACGTTGAGATCCAAGCGGATATCGCCATTTTGGAGGGCATAGGAGAAGATCAAATCCTTCGGTATGCCACCTGGTCCCAACTCACGCACCGACCATCCACGCACGCTGTTCGCTCCACCTGAGAAATAGGCACGCTCAAAGGGCAAGTAGTCTGAATTACCATAGGGCACACCGACTCCCACCCCCACATGATAAGCCAACTTATTGCGGCTGTCTAAGACAATCGCCTTACTGTAATCGAAATCCAGCTTCACATATTGGGCATATTCCGTACCGAACAGCTCGTAACAGCCATCCGCATTCTTGGTGGCACCAAAGAGATGCGAAAAGGCATTCAACAGGTTGCCCGCAAACTCCACCGAGGCACGCAGCGAATGGGTGTCACGCTGCCGGTTCTGAGGCGAGTAATTGGTGAAATTATAGGTATAACCCATGCTCATGATGAAGTGGTTGGTATAGTTGTAGAGCACCATATAGTCAGGCAATGAGTTGATAAACTCCTCATTCTTCTTAGGCAAGAAGATATAACTCAAGTCGATCAGGCGGAAGGTGTGGCGAGCTAACTGGTTATTCATGCCTTGCCACCCATAGCTCAACCCTCCAGATAGAATGGCACGGGTGTATTCAGGACGCGTCTGCAGGTTATAGCTAATCTTGGCCTCCGTCGTGGCCCGATGATACCGTTGGAACTCCTTGCTGACATAGGGCAACAAGAAGCGAGGCAACTGCAACGAACTTTCGGCACCCATCTCCCAATAGTTGCCGAATCCATCGGTCTGCGCCCCTGAAAGCGCCTCGTATGCCCCACGAAAGCGGGCTGAGAACACCTCCGACCCATGGAAAAGGTTACGGTGTTGATAGGTCACACTGGAGGCAAAGCCGAAATCGCCCGCCGAGTTGGTACCCTCCACATCCAAACCTATGGTGTTGATTTTAGCGGGAGAGGTTTGGATCTCGCAATCTAATTTCATCGTGTCACGCTCCTCTACCTCCGTAAAGCGGATATTGACGTTGCGCAACGCCCGCAAGGTTGCGAAGGCAGAATAGGTCTGCTCCACGTCTCGCTCATTGAAAAGCCGCCCCGGACGCAGGAAGGTGCTACGACGCAAGACACCGGGACGCAAAGAGCGCCCATGCAACCCATAAATAATCTGTATGTCTCGGCTCCAAAGGGTATCCGTAGGGGTGAAACCAGCCTCCTCGCCTATACCTATATTATTGTAATCGGTCAGGACCTTCACGTTGCGGATATAGTATTGCCGATGCGGGTGATCGACAACCTCCCCATTGGGTTGCACCATCCGATAGGGTCGCAAAGTCAAGTCTAAAGAGACGACATTCTCCCGAAACGCACTATCGGCGATATAACCGACATACTCTTTATTGAACGCGAAGTAGCCATTCATGCGCATCAAGGTAGAGATACGCTCGCGCTCCCTATCTAACTGATCCCGATCAAACAAATCGCCCGGATGCACCAAGCTGTTGTACTCATCTTGCGAAGAGCGAAAAGCGGAAAGGAAACGGGAACGGTGGCGTGGAGCCAAATGAGCGATACTATCTATCCGAGGATCTGACAGTCGAATCGTATAGTCACGGATGCGATAAGGCTCATTCTCATTCACTTTGTAAGAGACAACCGCCTTTTTCGCACGTGAGGTATCAATCTCGGTGGTCACCTCCGCATGGACAAAGCCTTTGTTGACCAAGTAACGTTGCAACTCCGCCTCCGATTGCCCAATCAACATCGTGTCTAACAGCACTGGGGCCTCTCCCATCTTACGCAACTGTCTGTTGATCCATCGGCGCTCGTTCCTGCCCGACCAACCATAGAGATAGAGTTGCCATTTCAGCAACCCGAAAAGTTTGAAGTTAGGCTGTTGACGCACATAGGGCTTCAGATCAGAGGCTTTCACGATAGCGGGTCGATCCCCTTCGGAAACGATTTGGATCTCGTCTAAAAGGTACGCACCATCAGGCACGAATTTCGTCGTGCTACAAGCTGTCAAGAGAAACAGAAAGACAATCCAATGCCCGATATTGCGTAAGAGACGATTCATTTCGTTACATTATCCCGCAAATGTACGGCGATTTCGAGAAATTACCCTACTTTTGCTCCTAAAAAAGAACGACAATGTTGAGCAAGGCCAAGATCAAACTGATCCACTCTTTAGAACTGAAAAAGTTCCGCAACGAAACAGATGCCTTCGTGGCGGAGGGCAATAAACTGGTGGCGGATATCCTTCCCGTCTTTGCGTGCGAGTTGCTGATCGCCCAATCGGAATGGTTGGCTGCGCAGGGCCCTATAAAAGCCAAGGAGGTGATCGAGGTGACGGAAGAGGAGATGCGCAAAGCCAGTTTGCAAAAGAGCCCACAACAGGTATTGGGCGTATTCAAACGCCCGCAGGCAAGTTTGGAACAGGTGAATCCCGCTACAGCCTTGGTATTGGCCTTAGATGGCGTGCAAGATCCAGGTAATTTAGGAACCATTGTCCGTTTGGCGGATTGGTTTGGCATTCAAGACATCGTTTGCAGCCGCGACACGGCGGATCTGTTCGCTCCCAAAACCGTACAGGCCACCATGGGAGCCCTTGCTCGTGTCCGCGTGCATTATACGGACTTGGCCACTTACTTAGCGAACCAACAGGCCCAAGGCATCCCTATCTATGGCACTTTTCTCGACGGAGAGGATCTCTACACGAAATCCTTACGTCCGAATGGTATCTTGATCATGGGGAATGAGGGAAACGGCATCCGACCTGCGTGTGCCCAATGGGTGAACGAACGGTTGTACATCCCCAACTATCCAACGGGACGAGCTACCTCAGAGTCGCTCAATGTGGCCATTGCCACAGCCATCGTCTGTGCCGAGTTTCGCCGCCGAGGGTGATAAGCCTTTCAGTTGATAGAGCGTGACGAGATCTCCCGGACGTAAGCGTGCCGTCCATTCCCGCCAAAGTGCGACTAAAGTGGACACATCATGCGGACGCAAGTGAGCAGGAAGGGGAATCAAAACCCCGTCATAGAACGCCGTAGAAGCCAACTCCGCCTCCAAAGGATAGCACCCCACCCAATGCCCGGCCTCGTCTAACTCCACATAATGAAGTCGCAACACCTCTTGGCACCACACAAAATGGGCAGCGAATCGCTTCTTTGCCATACTATTTATAGTTGTATTTCATCAAGTTGAGGCTATCCACATAGATCGTGCCATAGTTGGCATCGGCATTATCCAACCGAATGAAACCATAAACCCGCTTGATGCGTTTGGTCGCCAACGTGCGTAAGCGAGCCTCTAAATAGCCGTCCCGCATCACTGTCTGATTCACGATCACCGTGGTATCGCCTAAATCCGCCTGCATACGGATCTCCGGTTTATGCTTCATCTTCGGATCTAAGCCCCATACCCGCATACCCAACACGAAGCTGCTGCCCGATGAGTAAGGTCTGTCGGGACGAATATCAAAGGTCACTCCATTGAAGACCGCACGAGGTTTGAATGTCAGGAAGCGACGACGAGGCCATATATCTATCGAATCGCTGTTAGAGGTGGGAGCCGCATCGGCCTGTATATCTCCCATCGCATTGATCTCCCGATTCAAGTCAGCCACTACCCGATCATATACCTTTATATATATGTCCAAGTTGCGGCCATACCAAATCAAGGAACTGTCATACATCATCTGGTCGATGCCATGCTTCCGAAAGACGGACTCGTAGAGCGCCACTTTCGAGGTGTCGGTCTTGTAGTGCTCATAATCCACGCCAATCATCGACTCCGCCACCAGCATGTCTTTCAACACCTGCTGCATCTCCTTCTCCGAAAGAATGCCATCAGGCACCTTGCTACAAGCCGACAATCCCATCAGGATTCCACACACCACACCACCGATCCAACCTTTCGCACGCATCAATGTTTCTCCTCGTCCTTCGACAGGCTCACTGTCAATGTATGCCGATAAAAGATCAAAAGCAAAAAGACTCCCACGCAGATCGCGGAATCCGCCAAGTTAAAGATAGGCCGGAAGAAAACAAAGTGCTCCCCGCCCCACACCGGCACCCAATCCGGCAAGATCGTATCGATCAACGGGAAATAGAACATATCGACCACCTTACCATGCAGCCATTCACCATATCCTCCCCCCTCGGGCATAAAGGTCGCCACCTGACCAAAGCTATGGTCGAACACGACCCCATAGAACACCGAATCAAAGATATTGCCCAACGCTCCGGCCAAGACCAACGAGACGCAGGCAATGAAGCCGAACTTGTACTGCTCCTTCACCAACTTATACAGGAAGTAGCCAATGAAACCGACCGCCACGATGCGGAAGAGCGTCAAGAAGAGCTTGCCAATCACCTCGATACCAAAAGCCATACCCGGATTCTCCGTGAAGTAGAGGTAGAACCAAGGCGTGATCTCTATGCTCTCATGCAACTGGAGATGCGTCTTGATCCAAATCTTCAAGGCTTGGTCAAGAATAAGGAGCAGCATAACAATGCATACTGCTCCCCAACCTTTGGATTTACTCATTTATCGTGCGCCTCCCTGTTTAGCCTCAATACTCAGCGTCGCATGGGGAACCGCTCTCAAACGCTCCTTCGGAATCAATTTGCCGGTCTCCCGACAAATGCCGTAGGTCTTGTTCTCGATACGGATCAAAGCCGCCTGCAAGTTTTGGATGAATTTCATCTGGCGTTGAGCCAAACGACCAGCCTCTTCCTTCGACAAGGTTGAGGCTCCCTCTTCCAACACCTTGAACGTAGGCGAAGTGTCCGCCGTGTCGTTCCCGTCTGAATTGGTGATTCCGGATTTCAACATCTCATAATCACGCTTAGCTAATTCCAGCTTCTCTAAGATGATGGCACGAAACTCCTCGAGTTCAGCATCTGAATATCTTGTTTTCTCTGCCATAGCTTACCTGTTTTACCTGTTTTTACGTTCGTTTTATATAGATGAAGCGCAAAGATACAATTTTCTCTGTATCTCTCCTATCATTCGTTCGCTTTCTCAATCTTCAGTGACAAATTAAAGTCCTCAAAATCGAGCACCGTAGCGTCACTAATCGCCTCGTCGAGGATCTCGATCGAAACGGCCAAGACCTGATTTGAGATATACTCCTTATAGGCCTCGATCGCCTCGTTGATCTGCGGACAAGAGAGGATCTCGATACGAATCTTGTCGGTGATGTCGAAACCGCTACTCTTACGCAGGTTCTGCACACGGTTCACCAACTCACGCGCCAAGCCCTCTTTGCGCAACTCCTCGGTAACGGTAATATCCAACGCCACAGTCAAACGACCCTCGTTAGCCACCAACCAGCCCGGGATATCCTCGCTGATGATCTCCACGTCCTGACGCTCCACCACGGCCTCTTGTCCCTCAACCTGCAAGGTACAGCTTCCGGCCTTCTCGAAAGCGTTGATCTCCTCCTGACTCATCGCCTGGATAGCGGCAGCCAACTTCTTCATGATCTTGCCATA
>CAMGEM010000166.1 GCA_946055095.1 uncultured Parabacteroides sp.
CCCTTCTCCCCCACGCTCACCTCACCCTCCTCTTGATTCGAGAAGATGGAGCGATCATGCCATAAGTAAAAAATAGAGGCCTTCCTCTGCCCACCGATGGGTGTGATCGACAGGAATATACTTGACCAATATGCCTGAGGTTTACAGACCAAAAAGCTGCTCATAGCCCGGATTCTGGGTGAGCGCCGGATTCAGGTTGATCTGATCGAGCGGCACCATCTCCAAATAGTAGGTGTCGAGCCAGCCTTTTCCCAAAGAGAGTGGTCCTGGTTTGGTGTAGATCCAACCCGCTCCTGAGTTGTTGGGATCGGCATACCCTTGCGCCTTGATCTGGTTGTAATCCACAAACTGACCGGTATAGGCACCCGTACCATAGGGGACATCGGTCGCCGTGATCCAAGCACCACAAGGTTGACGATTCACGAAATAGGGTGCTTTGTGCCAACGCTTCACATCGTAGAAACTCCATCCCAACGACATCAACTCGACTAAACGCTCCCGACGGATCTCCCACAGCACAGGAGGCACCTCATAGTTGGTCTTCTCGTCATAGCTTCTGGTCCATGCGGCCGTGCCCTTGTCTCTGTCGGGATCAAAATCATCCGTGATCTCGGCGACAATCATGTTGGCCACACCCGCCCGCTCTCGCAGCAGGTTGATGGTCTTATCGGCCACCGCTTGGTCGAATCGTCCCAACTCATAAGCGGCCTCCGCATAGTTGAGCAGCACCTCATTCATGGCAAAGATTGGCTTATCTGATGTCTGGAAGCTGGAGTTGCTACCTACCTCCCAGCAGGTATATTGCCGCCAACCGTAGTAGCCCGTCCAGCAACGCATGTAGTTGTCTGTCTGGCAATAATTCGTAATGTTGGGTGCGGAGTGACACATCGAACCGCCCCAGTTGTGACCCGGCAGGCGCTTCACGCCGATAGACTCATCGCCCGTGCCATTCTCGCAGAAGGTATTCGCCCCGAAATAGTCGATGTAGCGACGGAACTTCTCCGCATATTCCGCTGTGATCGTGAAGTTACCCTTGCCATTGAGATCCTCCCCCTCTTTCCAGAACTCCCATTTCTTGAAAGTAGTGACATTATCGGGATTGTTATTCACGGCGGTTACTTTCGCCTGCACGGGTGGCTCAAAGTTGATAGGCAGACGTGGATCGCGGTTCTCGTAGTAATCCCACAGATCCTTACCCTCTCCGCCTTGGAAACCAGAGGTCGGGTTGGTGATCGGCTTGCCATTCTGCATGAGGAAGAGATCGACCGTCGCCTGTGGCGCGTCGCAGCGGTGTGCCTCCACATGAATCAAGTCGCTGAAACGGTGCATCAGCACACCGCTCACATATTCCTTATACATGATGATGCCATCCTTGCCGGCAAGCGACTCAGAGGTCAGCTCCTCGTCATAGCCATGGCCGGGATAGGTGTTGAAACTACTGCCTTGATAGAGGCGTGGATACCTGTCCATCAACTCCTGTGAGACGGTCAGGCAACGGTTGAGATAGCCGGTATAATCCTCATCCAAGCCGTGGTATTTCGCCCAGGTCCCCTCTCGCAGGAGGAAACGGCTAAGCAACGCCCGGCAAGCGTCAGCCGTCACGGGATTGTCTCCATCCCTCTCACTACTACCGATATTGAGGATCGCATACTCCAAGCGGGAGACGATCGAATCGGCCACCTCCTGACGGGGCGTACGAGGATAGTAGGCCTCCTCCGAAGTATCGTTCAGCACCTTATTGATCCAAGGCACATCGCCATACTTGGAGATCAGCTCCATGTACCAATAGGCATGGAAGAAGTAGCCGACAGAACGCCAGTGCTCCTTCTCCGTCTCATTCAGCGTGGAACCATCGAGATGGCTCAACATGATGTTCACCATGCGTGGGTAAGTGAAATCCCAATTGTTAGAACTATTCGTCACCGTGACAGTTTGATAGGCATAGGGATTCTGGATGTTATCACGGGTGGTCATAAGACCTGCATAGTAGTCACCATAGAAAGAGCCGTAGTAGTAGGAATTACCACAGAAATTAGAGGTGATCCGCTTATCCGTGAAGAGGTTGTAGCATTGATACATGTAAGCCTTGAAGTTGTCGTAGGTCTGGAAGGCGTTCTCTTCGGTCAGCGAGGTGACGGGATTACGCTCCATGAAACTGTCGTTGCAGGCCATGAGTGTCGATGCGATTGCGAAAGCAGTTGCGATATTCTTTAATTTCATCTTGTTTGTGTTTTTAGAATGAGACATTAGCGCCGAATGACCAAGTGCGATAGAACGGATAAGACCAGCTCATGCTTTCCGGGTCATAGCCAGCAGGAAGTGAGGTGAAGGTAGCCAGGTTCTCGCAAGAGACGTAGAGGCGCACTTTGCTAAGCATCGCCTTACGCACCCATGCCTGCGGCAACGTATAGGCCAAGGTGAGGTTCTTCACACGCAGATAGGCCGCGTGCTGGAGATATTTGTCGCTCACACGGGCGTTGGAGATGGCGTTACCTCTTTGCCCATAAACCCTATAGAGTTCACAATTGGGGTTCTTCGCCACCATATAGTCGGGACTCTCCGGGTCGTAGCTCTTGGCTTGCCAGAAGTCTGTCTGGTTGGCGTAAAGCGGGAAGAAGACTCCACCATCCGTGCTTGCCCCACCGAAGGGGAAGATGGAGGTCGCACTCAACACATAGTCACGCTTGCCGACACCCTGCAACATCACGCTGAGATCAAACCCTTTCCAGTTCACACCCAGATTGGCACCGAACAGGAGGCGAGAGGCATTGTTACCAATAATCTTCCGATCTCCCGGATTGAGATTCGTGTTCTCCCCAGCGGTGATGACACCGTCACCATCCAAGTCCTTGAACTTCACGTCGCCCGGCTGCACGGTATAGCCGTTGATGCTCGTCACGCCCTCCTTGAGTACCCACTGACCGAGCTTGGCCTTCTCCAAATTGAAATCGTCGATGGCATAGAAACCATCTGCCTCATAGCCCCAGATCTCACCGAGTCGCATACCCTCGTAGTAGTATTTGAGGTTGCCTGTCTCATTGTTATACTTGGTGATCTTGGAGCGGTGATCATACAGGTTGAAACCGATCTGATAGCCTACATCGCCGATGCGATCCCGCCAATTGACCGTCAGCTCCCAGCCCTTTGTCACCATGTCGGCTACGTTCTGCAAGGGGGCACTTGCACCTACCGTAGAGGGCAGCTCCACGCCACTCGAAAGCATACCCTCCGTCACACGCTTATACCAGTCAAACGTAGCGGTAAGACGATTACCAAATAGATTGACATCCCAACCGATGTCAGTGGTCTTCACCTTCTCCCACGTGTAGTTCGCACGGATCAGTCCCGGTGTCGTGAAATAGGTCACCTTGCCTCCGTTGTTGATCCAAGGGGTGCCCTCTGTGATGTTCATCGTGGCCAAATAGCCGTAGGGCTGGATGTTCTGGTTACCGATCTGTCCGTATGAGCCACGCAGTTTCAGCTCGTCCAACCAGCCGTTTGTCCAATCCATGAACCGCTCATTGTCTAATCGCCACCCCACGGAGAAAGAGGGGAAAAAGGCGAAACGATTCGATTTCGGGAACTTGGAAGAGCCGTCATAACGCCCGTTGAAGGTGAACAGGTAGCGATTGTCGAAGTTATAGGTCAATCGACCGAACCCACCACGGATGGCATACGCTGAATAGGTGTCGCTGATCGTCTTGAGACCTTGTGCCGCACCCAATGAGGGTACGTTAGGAGCCGCTTGTCCCTCCGCCGAGACATTGACCTTCGCCTCCGAGTAGCTCTCTTGGTTGAATCCGAACATGGCACCTAATGTGTGTTTACCCACTGTCAGGTCGTAGTTGGTATAGAGGTTCAAGGCGTTGTATTTGGTGACTGCCGTATTGATCGTGTATTTGTCCCGAGTCGGATCCAACGGACTGGTGCGAACCGCTAACTGCACGTCGGCATAGGTCGTGATACCCGTATAGTCCTTGTACTTGTAGTTGGTCTCGTTATAGGTATATTCACCCGTGATCGTCCAGCCTTCCAAGGGTTTGAGGATAGATTTCAACTGGATGCGGGGAATCGTACGATCCGTCCTCGACGTGGGTGCGCAGAGGAGGGCATTACGAGGCGAGTCGATGATCAGATCCTCGTCCCGGCCCAAGAGTTCACCCGGCATATAGCCCTCCGGGTACCAACTGATAAGACGAGTGGTGTAGGGATCATTCAGGGAGCTGGAAGCAGCGGTCTGCTTGGTGTTGGTGTAGAAGAGGGTCGCCTCCTGCGTGTACCACTTAGCCACATCAGCAGAGACGAAGGCATTGATCGCCTTGCGGATATACTTGTCCTTGTTGGTGATCATGGGGCCATCCTCCGAGGAGTAGTTGCCGGAGAGACGGAAACGCACCTTATCCGTACCGCCAGACAGGGAGATCGAATGATTGTTCAAGCAACCTGTGCCCAAGGCGTTCGCAGAGGGATTGCCCTCTTTCAGGTAATAGACCTTGTCGCCTTCGGCGAAGATACCATTCTCCCTGACCCCCTGCAAGGTGCCTGCTTGGTATTGCTGGAGCAACTCTTTCCAACGGCTGATGTCGCCATTGCCCGCCCAATACTGGTTAGAGAAACCAGCCTCCTCATAGGCGGCGATATAATCGGTCAAAGCGGCCTGCTCCGGGTGGCTGATGGCTCTTTCCCAACCCAGGTTGAAACCATAGTCGATATTGATTTTCGACTCCCCCTTGGGATGCTTGGTGGTGACCAAGATCACACCACAAGCGGCTCGTGCGCCATAGATCGCCGCAGAGGAGGCATCCTTCAAGACAGAAACGCTTTCGATGTCATCGGGGTTCAACGCGCTGAGATCCCCCTCTACGTTGTCGATCAAGACAAGCGGGGAACCGCCATTGATGGAGAGCGTACCACGGATGTTGAACGATTTTTGCTGTCCGGGACCTGATGCACCCGATACGACCAAACCGGGCATCGCACCTTGCAATGCGGCTGCGGCATTGATCACGGGACGATCGCCCAACACATCCGCCATCTTGACCTGTGAGACAGCCCCCGTTAAATCCACCTTCTTCTGGGTACCGAAGCCGACTACCACCACATCGTCCAGCATCTGCGTGTCTTCTGCGAGTGTAATACGGAGTGTCGTGCCGTCCCACACAATTTCTTGCGAAAGATAGCCTACATAAGAGACTACAAGGATGCTGCCCGGACGCACATGCTTCAAGGAGAAGCGGCCATCCACATCACTGATCGTCCCATTCAGGGTGCCTTTGACGAGCACAGAGGCACCGACAACGGGCTCTCCTAAGTTGTCAACGATAGATCCTAAGCAGGTGTTTTCCTGCTGGACAATGGCATTAGCCGGCGTAGTAATGGCGTGCATGACTGTATGCCCTCCCGCCAAAAGGGAGAGGAAGAATAGGAAACCGACTGATGCATCCTGTTTTTTGTTGCGTTTCATCAATAGAGTGTGCTTGTTCATGTATAAACGACTTA
>CAMGEM010000167.1 GCA_946055095.1 uncultured Parabacteroides sp.
TAGAGCATAACCTTGCCAAGGTTAGGGTCGCGGGTTCGAGTCCCGTCTTCCGCTCAACAGAATTATATTGCTTCCTATTATTTTAGCCTCCGTCCAGTCGGTAGAGATTGAGCGGAGGTTTTTTGTTGCCCTTACCTCTTGAAAAAAATAATGGCGGGAGCCGATCAGAATCACCAGAAAATTTACATACCTTTGCAACCGGAATTAGAAATCGTGCGACTTTTCTGTCCACGATGCAAGGGAATCCGGTGAGAAACCGGAGCTGTACCCGCAGCTGTAACCTCCATTCCAAACATGTCTGTAACTGCAATACCACTGTCGCCTAAGCGCGATGGGAAGGTGATACAGACTGGAGGAAGCCAGAATACCTGCTAATGTCCAAACAACATGCACGGAGCTTCCGGGATTAGGAGCGAGTCCATACAACATTGCATCGGCAATCATAGGTTGATAGAAAACAGACCTGCTCGACAGAAGCAACGTGCCATATTAATTTCTTAAAGGAATAGGGTTATGAAGGCAAAGTATGCTTTTGTTGCAGGATTGTTATGCGCTTCCGGGTACGTATCTGGACAGAGCATCATTGAAGGCAAGAAAAACGAAGATCTCTCCTTGCTCTTAGAGGAGGTGGTCGTCACGGGAACAGGTACCAATCACTACCTGAAAGAGGCTCCTGTGCAAACTGAGGTCATCACCAAGAGAGCCTTGGAACAATATCAAGCACGTACCATCGAGGAGTTGCTCAACGGCCTCTCCCCCTCCATCTCGTTTATGGATGGCAGCATGGGCAATCATATCCAACTCAATGGATTGAGCAATGATTATATTCTTATCATGATTGATGGCAAACGCATGAATGGGGATGTGGGCGGACAGAACGACCTCAACATGCTCAATCCGGCAAATATAGAGCGTATTGAGATCGTGAAAGGGGCTGCCTCCTCACTTTATGGCAGTGACGCGATCGCCGGAGTGATCAACATCATCACGAAAAAGAACCTCAGCAAGCAGGAGCTGACCAGCACCAGCCGAGTAGGCGAGTATGGAGACGTGCGAGAAAGTATCTCTTTAGGATGGACATTCGGCAAGGTGAAAAGCGTCACAGCACTCGATTTCCACCACACGGATGGTTGGCGAAACACGGATCTGCAATGGAACCAACAGCAACTCAAACCGGGATCCACACAGAAAACAGTCAATCGCTCAACCAATTACACGTTATCCGAGAAGCTGGAATGGGAGGTAAACAAACGGTTGACCCTATCGGCCTCAGCCAACTATTACGAGCGCTGGGTGGCCCGTCCACATGGGCAATGGAGCTACCTCGCCAACGATTTCTATTACCGCAACTATGGGTTTGCCACAAACGGGAAATACAAATTAAAGGGACGAAACTACCTGACTGCCGATCTCTCCTACGACCGATATGGTTATTTCTATGACTATAAGTTGCAAGAGGTGACCGACTACTTCTTGAATGGCGACCGCATCACCTACTATCCCGGCCAACGCATCAAGCAAAGCGTGCAACAACAGCTTTTAGGACAAGCCAAAGGGGTATTCTATTTGGGCGACACGCATATCCTGAACACGGGTGTCGAATACCTGTATCAACACCTCGAATCGCCCCATCATATTGAAGGAGACAAAGCATCTATCTATACCTTAGCCCTGTATGCGCAAGACGAATGGACACTGCAGGAGCGCTGGGTGATGACGGTTGGAGCCAGAGGAACCCTGCATAAGGAGACAGGCTTCAATGTAAGCCCTAAGGTCTCCCTCTTATACAAATGGAAAGACTTAAACCTCAGGGCCTCCTATGCCCTTGGTTACAAGGCCCCCACCGTCAAAGAACTGTATTACAATTATACCGCCTCGTTAGGAGGAGGAGCTTTGACCGCCTACCATGGCAACACGGACTTGAAAGCACAAACCTCACAATATGCCTCGCTCAGCTGGGAATATGCCGGGAAGAAGCTCCAAGCCAGTGTCACGGGCTACCTGAACCTGATCCGCAACATGATTGAGTTGGTAGAGATCACTCCTTCCGCGGAGGAAAAGCTGGACGAGATTGAGAAGAGCAAAGTCTATCGCAACCTAACCAAGGCACGTATCTGGGGAATCGACTGCATCTTAAAATACCAGCCTTCGAAAGCAGTCAGCCTCAGCGCAGGATACAGCTTCACAGACCCAAAAGCCCAATACCCCAACCAAGGTATCCACTACATGGAGTATATCCCCATCAATGCCACCTCACAGCATGCGGCTACCTTGACGGCCTCCTGGCAACACAGCTGGAAGCGCTACCGCCTGGGAGTGAGTGCCAATGGACGATACCAATCCACCAAGCACTATATAGTCGATAATAACGCAGACGCCTTTCAAACCTGGCGACTGAATACCGCCCACACGCTTTTAGGCCTGAAAACGTGGACACTCACGTTCAATGCAGGGGTGGACAATCTTTTCAACTATATAGACAGGACACCCTTCGGGCGCAACCGGGCCACCAGTACACCCGGTAGGAACTATTACGCCTCCTTGCTGATCAAATACAAGAGCAAATAAATCAATCACATATAACCTTTTAATTACAACAAATTATGAACAAGCGTTTTGTAAAGACAAATTTCATGGCGGCCCTTTTGGCAACCGCCCTTTGTGTAGGTTTCGCCTCATGTAGCGACAATGACGATGTTGAAAGCACGTTGAACCCGGCCGAACAACAGGTCGCTCAAACCAAGCAGCACGACACAGCCTTGATGCTCTGCACCTTCGGCAGCACCTACAACGAGTCTCTCTCCGTGTATGAGGATATCATCGCCGATTTCAAGTCGGCTTTCCCTGATACGGATATTTACATGTCGTTCACCTCACGCACCTGTATCAACCGTGTGCAAGCTTCCACGGGCATTGAGCGTTACGAGCTGGATCAATGGCTGAAAGCGATTGGCAATGCGGGTTACAAGCGTCTGGCCGTACAGTCATTGCATGTGATCCCCGGTGAGGAGTATCTTTCCTTGATGAACACAGACATCAAAAAGTATTTCATGATTCAATGGTTCCCTCAAGTTGACGTGCTTCGAGGAGCCAACCTGCTAAGCACAGACGAGGACACGGAGGAGGTAGCCAAGGTGCTCTACACCCATTATGCCGACAAGCTGTCTGACAAGCATAATCTGGTCTTGCTAATGGGACACGGTAATCCGGACGAAAGCTATAGCGCAAACCAGAAATATGCCGACACACAGGAGGCTTTGCAGGCTAAGGCGATCAACAAGAACATCTTTGTGGGCACGGTGGACTATGGCGACATGCTTTTCTGGCCGAAAGAAGAGGAGGAAAATCCGGCAGATCGCATCCAAGATAAAGATCTCGTCCGAAGAGAATACCCGAACTGCATCTACTCACAGATCATGCAATATTGCGAGAACAATAATCTACAACCCGCCGATGTGAACGTCTATCTCTCCCCATTCATGTCCATCGCAGGAGACCATGCGCACAATGATTTGTGGGGCTTGGAGGCCTTGGCTGAGAACGCAAGCCTCGACGAGGTTGAGTTAAACAGTAACGAGTACAGCTGGCGGGAACGTCTTTCAAAGATGGGATTCAATGTGCAGTTGGATTTCGAGTCTCATCCCCTCTCCCAAGCGGGTGCGGATCATGGAATTAGCTCAGGATGCAACATCATGGCCTTGGGCAGCTATCCAGAGATTCGTCAGATTTGGGTAAAGCACCTGCGTGAGCAATGGGAGGCTAACGCTTGGATGAATGGCGAGGATTACCAATAAACGGAGGCCTATAAACACTGTCCGAATTGTCGGAATTGTCCGGGGGAAATGTAAACAAAAGGGAGGGCACATGGCCCTCCCTGCTTTAATACACCGCAGCATTCACTCCCAAGGTTGTCCCTATGGCGGTGAGGATGGTGATCAACGTCTGGATGATCGTCCGCCAAATAGTCTTCTTATCACTCATAATCGTATGCGTTTAATGGGTTAAATAATATCCGGGCCTTCGTTCTCATCCGGGTTGGTAGGCTCCTCCACACTGCCCTCATCGCTGGAGGTGACACGCTTCACCACATTGCCATTGCGGTCGTAGCAAGTGATGTTTACCGAGGTGGCCGCTAACTCCTGCTTGATGGAGCTGTTCGGGGTGAAGATCACCCGTCGAGAGGTAATCAAATCCGTACCCACCATATTCACATCTGCCACCGCATTGCTTCGGAGGCCAAAGCGCATCGAACCCAAACCGGGGATCGCCACCGAGTGACCCTCCGTGGCCCACGCACGGATCACCTCACCGATCGCCTCCCAAGCCGCATTGATCGCGCCCTTCGAGATGCCGCTACGGATAGCTGCCTCCTGCACCACCTTCGCCTGCGAGAGGGTGTTGTAAAGCTCTGCCTGCAACACGTAGGCCCACTTCTCCTCGCCCTTCACGAACGATACGTTCCTTTCCACTGCCTTAATCTTGATTGCCATAATAGTAATCTCCTTTCACATTTGGTTAAACAATACATAACAAATAAAACTCACTCTCTTTGGTAGAGGCGCCACAGTGTGATGTCTCTACACAGCCAAGGTTTCCCCTGCCCAATGAACCGAGGGTCAAACAGCCATCAACAGGCGATCACCCCGATGTGGCATTTGCTACTTCGCGACGTAGCAAATCTTTCACTCTCTAATCACACTACAAATATACTACTTTTCCATCAATAAAACAAGTATTTAGCCAACTTTTGGAAACTATTTTCCAGAAATTATCCATGTTGGATAGGAAAATTTCCATGTTGGCAAAAAGCAGTTTCCAACCACTTTCAACCAAGTTTTCAACAGTTATCAGCAAGTTTTCAACAACCCTTTCACTACCCATCCAGGGACAATCCCGACAATTCCGACACGTTTTTTTACCCCTCCTCCCCTCCCATAGAAGCAGAAGAGTATCCTATTTAATTTAATAATTTTATATAGTTATATAATATATATAATAAGCTATATAGTATAGGTATATAGCTCACTTAGGTTAGCTTCCATTCCCCCCACAGCCACCCCATTTTTCACTGTCCGAATTGTCGGGATTGTCGGAAAAGGAGGATCTGCTCTAAAATCTTTTAAAGTAGAGCGGTTTCTCCGCACATCTTGCAGGGGGCTATCCCTCTCCCCTCTACTTTTGTAAACAGCGGCAGCGACCCATTCGCTCCACAAGGTGGGGCCTTCGGCAACCAACGAGCCGGCCGATGCAGGGTGCGCCCATGCGAGAGGAAACATGTTAAACTAAACATCGCAACGATATGCAGACGTAACAGCACTTTAGCCCCGAGATCAGCTTAGAGCCGGTTTCCATGGGCACCCCGAGCCGCGGAGAGGGGATCAGCGACCAGCCCGCATGGCCATGTGCACATCCGGCCATGACAGAGGCGAGGAAGTTCCGGAACTTCATGAGAGCAGAAATTAAGTTTCAAACAATTTAATTCTTTACGATCATGAAGA
>CAMGEM010000168.1 GCA_946055095.1 uncultured Parabacteroides sp.
AGTGGCGAGATGAAGGTCGCTTTGGCTCTTTATCCCGTCACCATGAAGCAGCTGATGGATATTGCCGATACAGGCAACATCATGCCGCCAAAGACGACTTGGTTTGAGCCGAAGCTGCGTTCTGGTTTGGTGATACACAAATTGGATTAAGCGTAGCTACCGTATAAAAGAACGAGGCGATGTGGATTTTTCCGCATCGCCTTTTTTGATTTTTTCGTTGCCCGTAGTTTCGGAAAAGTTTTGTCAGTTGTTCACACCAAATACCCGTATTCCTTCAACCGTTTTTGCACCTCAATGAAGTGTAAAGCATCCACGAGGAGGATGTAGTCTTCCGCCCGCTTGATGTACTGTCTCAAGAGGGGATCTGAAGCGAGGATGCGCATGAGTTGGGGGTCGCCTTTGGGAAGCTGAAACAGATGGTAGCTATATGCGGCAAGGTGTTTCCAAGCGGTGGCCTGCTGCTGCATCTGCGTGAAAAAGTCTTCCCAGATCTTCGGTGGCTTGGCGGCTACATATTGTCTGAAGAGCTTGATTTGTTGCTCAATGTCCTTCAAGGTGTTACATTTCTTCAAGAAACTGGAGGAGGTCATTCTATAGCGGTTGCCTCCAACTGGCTCTGCCATGTTGGACAGGATGGCTAAGAACGGGTTGTCTGCATGAAGGGAACGGAGCAACAGGCGATCCTCTTCCAGCTCAAACTGGGTTTTCGATTCCTCGTTAGGGAACCGGTAGGTTTTCGTTTTGCCCATGGCATAACGGCCTAAGTCCGTAAATCGGAAATAGCGAAGGGTATCGTAATAGGAGATGGATTGGGGATCAAATTCCTCATACGCTATTTCGATCAATCCCCAGGCAGCCATCCAAAACAGAAAGGCCTTGACAAATGGAATGCCTATGTACGTATAGTATTCTTCCAACGACAACGTGCGTTTGGGCAACTTAGCCGTGCAGACCTCCATATCTCTTATGTAGCCTCCGTAAAGAAACATCACGTTGTAGCTGCCAGCTGGGCGGTTGCAACGCAATCGCATCACGAACTGATCGGCATCTTGCCATTTGCGATCTTCTGCTATGGCAGATAAGGCTTCCCATATCTGTAAACCCTTAGAAGCAAATCCAGTATTACTTAGAAACCGAACGTGAAGGCCTGTCAGGTGGGGCATGCTGGCATGCACTAAATGCAAGGTTGATTCCCGAAAGGGAATGGTGAATTCTTCGAATGGTCGATCCCAGTTAAATGCTTTCTGGCTTTTTTGACGGCAGAGGCAGAAGCTGCTAAACAGGAGCAGGCTTCGCAGCGATGCGGCTGTATTGTCGGGTGCTTTCGGGAAAAACTCTTGCGCATGGATGGTCTTGTTGAGTTTACGGGCGGTTGCCCCTTTCAATTTGTCCGCATTGTCTGTGGTAAAGGCCGATTGCTTGTAGTGGAGCTCCATGGAGAGCGTCAGGCTGGACATTTCTCGCTCTGCATTGAAAAGTAGGTAGGGTTTGTCAGCCGGGAGTGTTTCCAATGCGGAAGCGGCTTGTGGGGTAGGCAAGAAGCAGCTCGAAAACCAGGTGTATAGTTCCTTCGGAAGGCACAAATAGGTCGCATGGGTAGGATAGTGGGTTTGAACCCAAAACAGGCTGAACGGATCGGTTAAGGTATATTCGGGATAATACCAACCTCTACTCTTAATGCAACTTTGCCCTGTCTCTTGCTTTAAGCGATCGCAAGATACATAATAGTTTTGCATGACCAACTCCCAGGTTCTCCGTACCTCCTTCGGTATAGCTGAAAGATAGGCGACAAAATTATTGGTTATTCCAAAGAAGTAGCTGATGACAAATACCAAATCCTTCTTTGGCATGGTTTTCGTGTTAGTCAGCAAATTGATGAGTCGTTTCTCTTTCGCTGAGCGTTTTTCTCCCGCAAAGACACAATGCGGCATAAGCTCTTTGAGGGTCTGTAGGACGGGCCTCAGCTCCTGGACACGGTAGATATTGAGCATGTCGGTAATTAACGACATCGATTGGGCATCCGGTTCGTATAGCGTAAAGGTCGTGGTGCTCTCCTTGGATTTCTGCTCATCCCATAATGCTGTTTGTTTCATCGTTTTTCTCCTCGCTAATTGTTATCCTAAGATGTAATTAATGTCCTCCTCGCTCAGCTGCTTGATCGAGCCGTTGTCGCTACCGATCAGTTGCTCGAATAATTCAGCCTTTTGCTGTTGCAAGAGGCAAATTTTCTCCTCGATGCTGCCCTGTGTCAAGATCGAGTAGCAAAGTACTTTGGCGGTCTGTCCAAACCGATGCAACCGATTGATCGCCTGTTCTTCGGCGGCCTTGTTCCACCAAGGCTCAAAGATGAAGACGGTATCTGCGGCGGTCAGGTTCAACCCGACACCGCCTGTCTTGAGTGTCATCAAGAGGGCTTTGCAGTTAGGGTCGGTTTGGAACCGTTCTACGACACTCTTGCGGTCGTGGGTAGAGCCGGTCATGCAAGCGAAAGAGATGCCACTCTCGTTCAGCTTATCTCCAATCAGCTCGATACCTGCGATGTAATTGAAGAAGATGACTACCTTATGGTTGTTAGAGATCGCTTCTAACAGGGTATCCATCAGTACCTCGATCTTAGGAGAGGTGATGCGTCCTTCGCTGAGGCTCTCCGGAATGGAGGCAATGCGACGCAACTCATTCAAGGCTTGGAACATGACAAACTGTGACTTCTGAACGCCTTCCGCTGCGATGGTTTGTTTCACCTGCTGATAATAGTAAGCCCTGCGCTGTTCATAGAAGCGTGCCTGCTCCTCGTTCATCTCCACATAGAGCCGCTTGTCTGTGCGGTCGGGCAACTCTTTCAGCACATCTCGCTTCAACCGGCGCAAGAGGAAGGGATAGATCTTCCGACGAAGGCTTTCCATCGTCTCTTTATCATTGTCTTTTTGGATCGGGTAGGTATAGCGTGTGTTGAAATCCTCCAAACTACCAAACATGGCTGGATTGAGGAAACGGAAGAGCGAATAGAGCTCTGTCAGGTTGTTCTCGATCGGTGTACCACTCAGTGCCAAGCGATGTTCCGCTTGCAACAGCAAGACCGATTGCGTGATCTGTGCCCCCGTGTTCTTGATGTTCTGGCTCTCATCCAGAATCACATAATGAAAAGATTCCTTGGAGAGAAGCTCGATGTCGTTGCGCACGATGGCGTAAGTGGTCAGGATGAGTTGATGTTTCTTCGCCTCCGAGAAATCACGGGTGGTTCCGTAGTAGGTATAGACCGAAAGCTGTGGGGCGAAACGGGCGAGCTCCGACTCCCAGTTGAACAGCAAACTGCGTGGCATGACGATGAGTGTCGATCGCTTGACTTTCGGGTAGATGGAGGCCAACACCGTGATGGTTTGCAGGGTCTTGCCCAATCCCATGTCGTCGGCCAAGCAACCGCCCAGCTTATTGTCATAGAGATAGCGCATCCATTTCACGCCCTCTTTCTGGTAGGAGCGAAGCTCTGCTTGCACCTTGGGGAGTTTCAGTTTTTGATCCTTCAACTGATTGAAACCGTCGAACACCTCCCGGTGATGCGTAAAGGCCTCCCCTTCGAGCCGTTGCTGCAGCAACTGCTCGACCTCCGGTAGATCGAAGAAAGAGACACGGATCTTGTTGCCTTTTTTCGATTGGAACACACGCTCTAACCGACGGATGTAGCCTTCGTCCAATAGGGCTCGGTTGCCGTCGGAAAGCACCACGTAACGCTGCTTCCGATATTGCTTCAGGAGTTGTCCTAACGAGAAGCTCTCTCCATCCAGATCCAGCGATAAATCGCCCTCCAAGAAGTCAATGCCCGAAGAGAGGTTGATGTTCATCTTGGGGCGCACGGCCTTGATTTGGTAGGCTCTCAGCTGATCCGCTCCGAGTACCCGATATTGTTGCAGCAATGCAGGCAGTTCCTTGATTAAGAAGGGGCCGGCAATGTCTGGCGGCACCATGAAGAAGTTGTCCTCCTGATAGACCTCACGCTGAGCGGCCCGATTGGGCGCTTGTTGCAGGATCGCTTTGCGCAGCGTTTCGATGGGTTTGCTTAACGATTCACGTTGGATGCGTTGCAACACGATGCGTTGATCGGGCATTTGCGTGGCTTTCCAAGTGAGGTCGAAATCTTCCAAGAACTCCAGGTCGCAATCGGGCAAGGAGGCGGTCATACGCAGATGCAAGGTTTGGTCGGAATCTACTTTCTGGAAAATCAGCGTCGGCTGCAATGTGATGGGTGTCTCTGATTTTTGAATCGTACAATCTTCGTAGTTTACCTCGATATTGTCCATATAGGAATAGAACACGGAGAGGTATTTCTCTAACATCGTTTGATCGAAGCTTTTCAAGAAGACCGGCATTTGGTCGTAGTTCTCCCCCACGGGCAGGATGGGGAAGATGCGGTCTTCCACCAAGATATGACTGTCGGTAAGCCAGTGGATAGCGTCACTCTTTGCGTCAGGTAACTGATCGATGACTAAGATGGGATCAATCTGTTGTTTCAGGTTCGCTAACACCAAGCGTAGCGTAGCGGTCTCGTTGGACACTTGGATAGGTCTCATCTCTTCGTTGACCAAGTTGGGGCAGAGCAGCAATTGCGGCACCAAGTAGGGGCAATCGGCCATATAGAGCCGCTCTCCCACCTGGCCCCGATCCCAGCGTATCTGTAGCACCTGCTCCTCTTTTAAATGGTCGATGCTTCTCAATGTCTGGGCGATATATCCTTGGAAGTAGGCATAGTTGGGATGAACAGGTTGCTGCTGTTTATCGACTGTCTCTACATAGCATCCCTCCTCATCCTTTCCGATGAGAAAGAAGAATGCGGAAGAGCCGTTGGGCTCCACGTGGCTACGTTGTGAACGATGTTTTAATAACGAAAGAAATTGACTCATCTTTTAGGATCCCTCATCCATGAAAAAGGGGATGGAAACTCACAGAATTGTTTCTTTCCCATCCCCTTGTGTAGGTTGTTATAAACTATTCTTTACATAATACCTTTCTCTCTCAGACGCAGTTGCCATTTCCAAGCAGAGGCCAAAGTGTCGGCTAAGGTCTCTTTAGCGGTCCAGCCTAATACCTTGTTGGCACGTTCTGGATCGGCCCATACCTTCTCAATATCACCCTCGCGGCGTCCCACGATCTTATGGGGTACCTTTACGCCCGTTGTCTCCTCGAAGGTGTTGATCAACTCCAAGACGGAAACGCCACGACCTGTACCCAAGTTGAAATACTCGATGGCCTCAGCGGACTTGCCTTGCAACATGCGATCCATGGCGATCACATGCGCCTTGGCCAAATCGACAATATTAATATAGTCGCGGATGCAAGAGCCGTCGGGGGTATTGTAATCGTCGCCGAAGACGCTCAACTCCTTACGCACGCCGATAGCAGTCTGTGTCAGATAGGGAATCAAGTTCTGGGGCACACCGTTAGGCAACTCGCCGATCTCTGCGCTCGGATGCGC
>CAMGEM010000169.1 GCA_946055095.1 uncultured Parabacteroides sp.
TAAATCGTCAATCTTTGCTAAACTCGCATAACAATTTATTAACCTAAACATACTAATAACATGAACAATGTAGTATTCTTTAGACAAGCGTTTGTGGGTGCCTCGTTGTTGCTTTATGGTCTCTGTCCTGCTATGGCCATGGAGGGAGAGGAGCTTCTACCCAGTACGGGAATCAGTGGTGTGCAGCAGCAAGGACGGAGAGTGACTTGCGTGATTTCGGATAAAGGTGGCCCGATTATCGGTGCTAACGTGTTGGTGAAAGGCACGAACAACGGTAACATCTCTGACATGGATGGCCGGGTGATCTTGGAGAATGTGCCCAACAACGCCATCTTGGTGGTTTCGTATATCGGTTATGTGACCCAGGAGATTCCGTTGAAAAATTCACAGAGCAATATTAAGGTCAAGTTGGTGGAAGACACACAGAACTTGGATGAGGTGGTGGTAGTCGGTTACGGCACACAGGCCAAGAAAGACATCACCGGCTCTGTGGCTGTGGTCTCTTCGGAGGCGATCCATGAGCAACCGGTATCTACCTTTGCGGAGGCTTTGCAAGGAAAGGCATCCGGTGTCTATATCTCCAACTCTGGAGGTCCCAGTGGTGAGACGACGATCCGTATCCGTGGTGTCGGCTCGTTGAACAGTTCCGACCCGTTGATCGTGGTGGATGGTGTGTCGGATGTGGATATTAGTTCCGTCAATCCCAATGATATTGAGTCGATGCAGGTGTTGAAAGATGCCTCGGCTACCGCCATCTATGGTGCGCAGGGTGCGAACGGTGTCATCATCATCACGACGAAGCAGGGCACACGGGCCGATCGGGTGAAGGTCTCTTATAACGGCTATTTTGGCTTCTCGAAGATGGCCAACAAGGGTTACGACCTGTTGAACGGCTGGGAGGCGATGGAGTTTGAGCAGTTGGGTCAAGAGAACTTGTATAAGTATCGTGGCCAGACCACTTCACACCCGCAGTTCGGTCAGATCACGCAGACGGGTGGTAACGGTATCTCGATGCCTTACGCCATCAAACCGGCCGGCTATAGCCAGCAGCAAATTATCGACATGTATGGCTCGATCGAGGCTTGGGAGAAATCCTATGTGGATGATGGTACCAGCTCCTGGTCACGCTCCGCTTACTACCAGATGTTGGCCGATGGTTACTCCGAGGAGGAGGCTATGGCCGGAACCAACTGGTATGACGAGGTGGTGCAGAACGGTAAGATTCAGGATCATCAGATCTCATTGATTGGTGGAGGTGAAAAGGCAACCTATTCGGTCTCCTTGGGCTATGCCAACCGTGAGGGAACGTTGAAGAACTCCTTCTTCAAGCGTTACTCGATGCGTGCCAACACGACCTACAATCCCAATAAGTATTTCACCATGGGGCAGAACACCAACTTGGCTGCGATGGAGACCGGAGGTGAAGCGGGTCGTCAAGGTGATGACAACACCTTCGCAAAGACCTACACCATGAACTCGTGGGTGCCTGTCTATAATGTAGGTGGCGACTATACCGGTTCAGTTGCGCCCAATGCCGGTCGTGATATTTCAGCGGCCCATCAAGTAGCGATGGCGGAGAACGATTGGAACCGCATGTTCCATGGCCAGACAGCCTTCTTCGCAGAGCTGGGCAATCCCTGGATCAAGGGGTTGAAGTTGCGCTCGCAGTTCAGTGCCCGCTTGATGGGTATGTGGGGTTTGGCGATGACTGAGCGTCAAAACATGGCCAATAAGGAGGCCTCCAACAACAATACCTTGACAGAGACGGGTAACTGGAACCTGAGCTGGCAATGGACCAACACGGCCACCTATGCGACTTCCATCAACGAGGTGCATAACATCAATGTGGTGATCGGTTCGGAGGCGATCAAGCGGGGTATCGGCCGTTACATGCAGGGTACCCGTATCGGTTACATCTTCGAGGATGATCCCAATACCTGGACATTGAGCAACGGTTCCTCTTCCAACATCGGTAACTCCAGCCGCTATCAGAACATGGTGACGATGTTTGGTCTCTTCGCCCGTGCGGATTACAATTATAAAGGCAAATACTTGGCTACGTTCACGATCCGTCGCGATGCCTCCTCTAAGTTTGGTGCCAACAACCGTTGGGGTAACTTCCCCTCTGCCTCTTTGGGTTGGCGTATGTCTGATGAGCCCTTCATGCAGCCGACCAAGAAGTGGCTCGACGACTTCAAGTTGCGTGCCGGTTACGGAACGACTGGTAACTCCAACATCGGTTCCTACAACTATGCCTTCCAATACGCGACAGGCGATGCCTACATGTATCCGATCACCGGCTCCGATACAGATACCTCGCAGGGTTACTCCCTCTCTAACTTAGGTGATGCCGACGCGAAGTGGGAGACCACGAAGATGTTCAACGTCGGCTTCGACTTGACCGCTCTCAACAACCGCTTGACCGCTGGTTTCGACTTCTATATCAAGAAGACCTCCGACCTGTTGGTGCCGGCCAACTGGTCCGCTTTGGCCGGTAATGCCGCCAAGCCGAGTATCAATATCGGTGACATGAAGAACCGTGGTATCGACTTCTCCATCGGTTGGCGTGACAAGGTGGGTGAGTTCGGCTACAACATCTCCGCCAACATCTCTCGCTATGTGAATGAGGTGACGCGTTTGGGTTCTTCCGATTTGTTCAATACGACCCGTTTGAGTAAGGTGAACATCACCACCGTAGGGCAACCGGTCGGTATGTTCTATGGCTACGTGGTGGATGGTATCTACCAGAGCGAGGAGGACGTGAAGGCTTATGGCGTATTGCCTTATGGTGTCTCCACGCAAGACGATCTCGATCCCTCCGCTTGGGTAGGTCGCTACAAGCTGAAAGATGTGAATGGCGATGGCAAGATCGACGTGGATGACCGTACCATCATTGGTAATCCGCATCCCGATTTGACGGGAGGTATCAACATCGGTTTGACATGGCGCAACTTCGATTTGAGTACCTATATGTATTACTCCATCGGTAATGACCTCTTCAAGCACTACGAGTATTACACGATGTTCGGTAACTTGCAATCCAACTATGCGAAGGATCGTTTGATGAAATCATGGGATCCGGTCACCAACCCGACGGGTATCTATCCGTTGTGGACCACCACTTCAGGCGAGGGCGCAGAGGCGGGCAACGAGTCTAACTCCAACTATGTGCAGGATGGCTCTTACCTGCGTATGCAGACCTTGACGTTGGGTTATAGCTTGCCGAAGAAGCTGTTGCAGAAGATCGGTTTCGAGAAGCTGCGTATCTACGGACAGATCTCCAATGTCTTCACCATCACAGGCTATGACGGTTTGGATCCGGAGGTTCGTTCCCATACGACGTTTGAGAACAACTATGTATCCAGTGACTTGAACAAGGGTATCGACTATGGTTCGTATGGTATGCCGCGTCAGTTCTTGTTGGGTGTCAACGTCACCTTCTAACACACGATTGTTTCAGTAATTCAAAATGCAATTTATCATGAAAAAGATATTTCTCTATTCCGCTATGGCGGTAACACTCGCAGCCGGTAGTAGCGCTTGCTCCGATTTCTTGCAGGTAGATCCGGTGGGTGCGGTGAGCGAATCGACATTAACCAACAAGGAGGGTGTCAACTATGCGATTACGGGTCTGTACTCGGCGTTGAACCTTCCGGCGGCTACCACCAACTCCTATTTCGGTGCCAGCCTCTCTAACTATACCTATGGCGATGTGATGGGTGGCGACGCCAACAAAGGTTCCACAGCCGCCGACCAGTCAGACTTCACCCTGTTGGAGACCTACAGCTTCACGACCGATAACAGCTATATCCTGCGTAAGTGGGAGGCTGTCTATGATGCGGTATCCCGGGCGAATAACGTGATGCATTTGGCCGGCTTGATCAAGGATGAGCTTTCCGCGGAACCGGGTCAGGAGAAGGATTTCTACACCGAGACGATCGCGCAAGCCCGTTTCATCCGAGGGTTCTATATGCTGGAGGGCATTAAGAACTTTGGTGCGGCGATCCCCTTCGTGACTTTGGAGGATTTCGAGGAGTCGGTGAACCCATTGGTTTCGAACGTGGATGAGAATGGCAACTATATCTACGTATGGGATCAGGTGGCAGAGGATTTGCAGTATGCCTACGAGAATCTGCCGAACGCTTGGCCCAACGAGTCGGGACGTGCCAACAAATGGGCGGCCGCAGCCTTCTTGGCCAAGCTGCGTGTCTTCCAGTCCTCTCCCTACAACGGCACCAATGCCACCAGCAATCACTGGGCAGAGGCAAAGCAGTTGCTGGAGACGATCATCGCCAATGGCGTGGATAGCCGCGGCACCAAGTATTGCTTGACGCCCAATTATGAGACACTCTACACCGCAGGCGAGAGCGACTGGACGGGAGAGTCAGTCTTCGATGTGCAGATGGCGATCAGTGGCACACAGTATTACACCAATGCCATCAACGGAACGGCACACATCGCTCTTTCTGGTAAGATTGGCTCCGGTTGGGGCTTCTATCAACCCAGCTACGACTTGGTGAACGCACACATGGTGGATGGTGACGGTCTGCCCTTCTTGGATAAGTCTTATCAAAGCAAGACATCTGTGACTACCATTGACGGCAATAACGTGCCGCACACGGACTTGACGGTCTATACCGATCCCCGTTTGGATGTCTCTACCGGTCGTTTCAATGTGCCTTATATGGATTGGGACATTCCGGTGACGATTGATGGTTGGATTCGCGACTTGGCGAATGGTGGTCCCTTCCTTAACAAGAAGAACCTGCCGAAGAAGGCCGACAAGGGAGGCTTGAGTTTGACGACGAATGGCGGTTCCAGCGCGAAGAACTTCCACCTGATGCGTGTCGCTGAGCTTTATCTGCTCTATGCGGAGGCCTGCATTGAGACGGGCGATTTGGAGACCGCTCGTACCTATATTAATAAGGTAAGAGCACGTGCCGCCAATAGCTGCATCATGGCCGCTGACCCCAATGCCGACATGGCACCGACCACCAGCGACTACATCTTAGACGACAAGGTGAATGGCAACAACATCGCCAACGCGGCGGCCAACTACCGCATTGGCCTTTATCCGGCTGCTGGCTGGACGAAGGAGCGGGCTACGCAGGCGTTGCGCTTTGAGCGTCGCATCGAGTTGGCGTTGGAGGGACACCATTGGTATGACCTGGTACGTTGGAACATCGCTTCCGAGGAGTTGGGCAACACCGGCAACGGCTTCTTGGCATACGAACGAAAGTTCCTGTTGAAATACCAGTCGGCTACCTATCCCGATCGTTTGGTGACCTTGCCGATTCCGAACGATGAGATCGTGACGATGGAGGGCCTCTTGGTTCAGAACGAGAACTGGAAGTAGATCGAAAGAACGCTTCGTATGAAATAAGCCTTCTCTTTGTGTCCATGTTAGGCGCAAAGAGGAGGCTTTTT
>CAMGEM010000170.1 GCA_946055095.1 uncultured Parabacteroides sp.
CGTTTTATCAGATAGCAAGCATAAAAAATCGATAGCATCAACGTTTCTATCAAAGTTTTGCGTACCTTTGAGCAATATGAACGAAACAGGGAGGCTAAATTCACCATGAGAAAGACGACGAAAATATATGAGGATATACCGGCGGGATACCCACTCTGTATGCACGCCGACTGCCCGAAGGCAGATAGTTGCTTACGCCAGTTGGCTTTTCGCCGACATGCGGAGTTAGGCATGTTCTTGCAACTGATTAATCCGGCCTTGTGCACCAAGCAGCCTGACTGTCCGCACTACGTGAGCAATCAACCGGTCAAGTTTGCCAAGGGATTCACCAACTTCCAGAAACGGATGTATCCCGATCAATATGACAAATTCATGACAACGCTTGTCTGTCACTTTGGACGTAACCAATATTTTAAGCGTCGGCGAGGTGACATCGTCCTCTCTCCCGAAGAGCAGGAGGAGATCAGAGCTGTATTAGAAAAGGTAGGTGTAAACCATCCGATGGAGTTTGACCAATATATCGAAGCCATCAACTGGATACCCTAAGCAGTAGCAGTCAACTTACACTGCGGTTGAAGCCAATAGGTACTCCAGTACCAGCTGATATAAACTGCAGTACCAGTTGATAGGTACTAAAAACGGTACTGAGTGGGTTTATCAAGTAAAAAAAGAGGAGCCAGGGAATATCCCGACTCCTCTCTTTTTGTATCTAAAATATTTGAATGATCTTATTGATGCTCCGGACGAAGGAGATCGTTGACTGTCTTCACCGGATTGAAGGTCTCGATAGGCACCTCTACGAATACCGTGTTCCAGTTGCTCATCGCACCGTTCCACAAGCCAGGCAACTCCAATGCCTTCAACTCACGGCCATCCTTGCTCTTGAAGGAGATGAAGCCGGTGTTCTTATCCACATATTCCGGCAAGTTGTATTTCTCGCCCTTGTGGTTCTTCACCGCACAAACCAAATCTACCGGGTTGAAGTGCGTACCCTTCTCGAACATCGCTTTCTTCGCCGGATCCTTCATGTCAATCTGTGAGCTCTCCAATACCTGCAAAGAGATCGTGCCGTCTGGATTAACAGCCAAGAACGGGCCACCACCCGGCTCACCTACATTCTTCACCATACCGCAGACACGCAACGGGCGCTCCAGCTTACCCTTGATGTAGAGAATCAACTCCGCATCCTCCAACAGCTTCGTATCGGGATTCTTCACGCAGAGGTCATCCTGCAAGAAGTGAATCATCTCCTCTACCTGCTCATGCGTATATTTACCGCCCTCGATCAGCTCCAAATAGTGGAAAATCTTCTGTTGCAAAGAAACCAATACACCAGCGATCACCTTCTTGTAGATGACCGTAGCACACTTAAAGCTATCGGGCACAACATTGTCGATATTCTTGATGAATACCACATCAGCATCCACATCGTTCAGGTTCTCGATCAACGCACCGTGACCACCCGGACGGAACAACAGCTTGCCATTCTTGTCACGGAACGGGGTGTTATCCATCGCAGCCGCAACGGTATCTGTACTCGGTTTCTGGATACTGAACGAAACATCATATTTCACAGAGAATTGATCCTCATACTCACCCGCCTTCTCAGCCACTAATTGCTCAAACAAAGCCTGATGCTCAGGAGAAACTGTGAAGTGGATATTCACCTCACCTGCATTGTTCTTCGCATACATCGCTCCCTCGGCTAAATGCTCTTCCATCGCCGTGCGTACGCTTTCGGGATAGGTGTGGAACAGCAGCAAGCCCTTCGGCAGCTGACCATAATTCAACCCTTTGGCTTCTAATAGATTCGCTACAATCTCCTTATACTCGCCTGCAGCTATCAAAGCCTGGATGTCTTTGCCTGTGTTCTGCTCACATTTCGCATTCAATGCCTTGTAGAAAGCGAACTTTGTGATCTCATTGAAAAATTTCTGCTCGAAAGCGGTAGTAGGCTCTTGGTAGTCCGCAGAAAGGAATTCATACAGATTCTTGAACATACGGCTGGCCGCACCAGACGCTGGCACAAACTTCACGATCTTCTTGTTTTTCGCCAAATAAGCATCCCAAGCCTCCATATAAGAAGCTTGCGCCTCTTTGTCAATAACCATGATTCCCTTCTCAACGGAAGCGGAAGCCGCAATCTCCAAGTAGGGGAAGCCTTTCACGAAGCAAGCTAATTGCTCTTCAATCTGTTTTTCGCTGATTCCTTTTGCCTTCAGCTGTTCTAAATCGTTTGCGTTTAGCATAGTATTACGTTTTTATATGAGTAATCTATTTATAACATATCGGAGGTAATCCAACGATACACGGACAAAAGTATAAAATAAAATGAAATTTCCTCTCTGGATTACGCAGAAAAAACTATTTTTACCGCATATTTTTAAGGCTTATCCACATTTGGGCAATAAATGGGCTACAAAAAAAGTACAAACATGGAAACGAAGGAATTTTTCACACCGGAAGAAAAGAAGCTTTTCGCCTCGAAGTACAAAGAGTTACTGAGGCATCTCCATTCCTTTTTAGAGCGGGAGGATGTCCCCAAGATGAAGGAGTTGATGAAACGGGTAGTTGCCCTTGATTGCTATGGCAGAGACAAGAACGGCATTAACGGCTTGTTGCGTAACATCGAAACGGCCTTGATCGCCACCACAGAGATCGGGCTGAAACGTACTTCCGTCATCGCGCTGCTGCTCTATCGCCCCGTCATGAAAAAGGTGATTACCCAGGAAGAGGTTGAGCAGAAATTTGGCAGCGACGTGACACTGATCATCCAGCGCTTGCTAAAGACTTCCGACCTGTACGCGCGCAACACAGCGGTCAACTCCGAGAATTTTCACCATCTACTCTTCTCTTTCGCAGAGGATGTACGGGTCATCCTGCTGATGATCGCTGACCGCCTCTGCCTGATGCGCTTGGGCAAGCAGATGTCGGAAGACGATCGCATCCGATTAGCGACAGAGGCCTCCTACCTTTATGCCCCATTGGCCCACCGATTAGGACTTTATAAAATCAAAAGCGAACTGGAGGATCTCTCGCTGAAATATACGGATCGGAAGCAATTTGACTTCATCAAGCAGAAGCTGAACGAGACAAAGCGTTCTCGGGATGCCTACATCGCTGAGTTTATTGCTCCGATCAAGCAAAAACTAACCGAAGAGGGCTTTAAGTTCGACATCAAGGGACGTACCAAATCCATCCACTCCATCAATAATAAGCTGAAGAAACAGCAGGTGGAGTTCGAGGGAATCTATGACCTGTTTGCTATACGAGTCGTCTTAGACACCCCGCCAGAGAAGGAGCGTTCGGAATGCTGGCAGGTCTATTCCATCATTACGGATATGTACCAACCCAACCCCAAACGCATGAAAGACTGGATCTCGATCCCGAAGAGTAACGGCTACGAGAGCTTGCACATCACCGTGATGGGACCTCAAAACAAATGGGTGGAGGTGCAGATCCGCACAAAGCGTATGGACGAAATCGCCGAACGAGGATTGGCCGCCCACTGGAAATACAAAGGGGTCAAGGCGGAGAGCGGCTTGGATGAGTTCCTCAACACGGTTCGTGCCGCTTTGGAGGCTAAGGAGCACAATCCGATCGACCTGATGCAAGACTTCAAGATGGATCTGTACAAAGATGAGATCTATGTCTTCACTCCCACCGGCGAGCTGATCAAGTTGGCCAAGGGAGCAACCGTGCTCGACTTTGCCTTTGCCATCCACACCAAACTGGGCTGCAAATGCGTTTCCGCCAAGGTGAACGAGAAAAATGTACCTATTAAATATGTACTGAACAACGGTGATACAGTCTCGGTCATCACCTCGCCTACGCAAAGCCCGAAGCGTGACTGGCTCAACTTCGTGGTGACCTCCAAGGCACGTGTCAAGATTAAACAGGCTCTGAAGGAGGAGACAGTCAAGGCGGTGGAGTTCGCCAAGGAGATGCTGGCTCGACGCCTCAAGAATCGCAAGATTGAGTTCGATGAGCCCAACCTGATGCGCTACATCAAGAAAAAAGGATTCAAGACCGTGACCGATTTCTACATTGAGATCGCCGAGGAACGTTTGGATCCCAACCAAGTGATCGACGAATATGTGGAGTTCGTACGCAAGGAGACCGAGGGCAGTGAGCGCCAGGAGGTGCGTAGCGCTGAGGAGTATGTGGCCAACAACCCAGCAGAGGAGATCTCTACCAACAAGGATGTCTTAGTGATCGACAAGAACTTGACCGGCATCGAATACAAATTGGCGAAATGTTGTAACCCCATCTACGGCGATGATGTCTTTGGTTTTGTCTCCACGCAAGGTATCAAGATCCACCGCATGGATTGCCCCAACGCCCAGGAGATGTTCAGCCGGTTCGGCTACCGCATTATCCGAGCGAAGTGGAGCGGTAAAGGCAACAGCGGCTATGCGGTCACCCTGCGTGTGACCGGACGTGATGACATCGCTATCGTGACCAACATCACCTCCGTGATCAGCAAGGAGCAGAATGTCAACCTGCGCTCACTGAACATCAATTCGGTGGATGGGATTTTCCAAGGAGATTTCACCGTCATGATTCGCGATACGACCGCACTGAACGTCTTGACCAAGAAAATCAAGGGTGTGAGTGGGGTAAAAGCGGTCGAACGATTAAATTCGTGAAAAAAGATTATCTTCGCGCCTTGAAAAGAGGTTTCTTTTCCGTGTGCTTGCTTAACCACGTATTAAAAACAAGAAAAGTATGAAACAACAAGATGCCGCATTGGTATGCTTCTCCGGTGGACAAGATTCCACCACCTGCCTATTCTGGGCCAAGAAGCACTTTAAACGGGTGGAAGCGGTATGCTTCACCTATGGTCAGAAACATGCGTTAGAGACAGAGATCGCCCGGCAGATCGCCGAGGAGGCGAACGTTCCCTTCCAATTGCTCGATGTCTCCCTGCTGAGTCAGCTTGATACCCATTGCTCGTTGACTAACAACGCCATCGAGATGGATCAAGAGAAACCCGCCGACAGTTATCCGAACACCTTTGTGCCGGGTCGCAATATGGTCTTCCTGACCTTTGCCGCGATCCTCGCTCGCTCGAAAGGGATTTTCCATTTGGTGACGGGTGTATCTGAGGCTGATTTTAGTGGTTATCCCGATTGCCGAGACACCTTTATCCGCTCCCTCAACGTCACGCTCAACTTGGCGATGGACGAGCAGTTCGTGATCCATACCCCTTTGATGAACCGCAACAAGTGCGAGGTCTGGGCATTATCGGACGAGTTAGGCGTATTCGACTTAGTGCGTACACGCACGTTGACTTGCTACAATGGCATAGTAGCCGATGGCTGTGGGCATTGCCCCGCTTGCCTCTTGCGTAAACGAGGATTGGAGGA
>CAMGEM010000171.1 GCA_946055095.1 uncultured Parabacteroides sp.
TGGCCTTTGCCGGTGCGTGGTATCCCGCTCGTCAATCCACCCGTCTCGCTCCCGCTGAGGCGTTGAGGTATGAATAGGATTTAATTCTTCTTCATCGTATAATCCGTGACCCCTAAGGACTCGTAGGCTTGGAGGAGGGCCTCGTCGTTATCGGAGATGATGAGGAGTTTATCCCGCTCTTGCAATTCGGTGTTGCCCTTCGGGATGAAGTAGCGACCCTCCCGTTTCACCATCACCGCCAAGGTATGGTTGGGCAGGGTCAGCTCCATCAGCTTGTTGCCATGGGAGAGCACGGCAGGGGTGATGTCGATCTCGCTCATGGCACTCTTGATCTCCTCGGGCAGCTCGATACCGAAGGCATCCTTCCGCTCCGGCTCATCCACCATGCCGAACCAGTTGGCGGCAGCCGTCACGGTCGTTCCCTGGATCACCAACGAGAGGATCGTGATGAAGAAGACGATGTTGAAGAACATCCGGGCATGGGGGATCTCCGCGATCAAGGGGTAGGTGGCGAAGATGATAGGCACCGCCCCACGCAAGCCGACCCATGAGATGTAGCATTTACCCTTGAACGAGTAATGCTTGAAGGGAATCAAGCTGAGGAACACGCTGATGGGACGTGCGACCAGGATCATGAAGACACCCACCAAGATGCCCACTCCCGTCACGGGCAGCATCTCGTGCGGATTGACCAAGAGACCCAGCGTGAGGAACATCACGATCTGCCAGAGCCAGGTGAACCCATCTAAGAAGGTACCCATGCTCTTCTTGTGTACGATCTTGGCGTTGCCCACCACCAATCCGGCCAAATAGACCGCCAAGTAGCCGTTACCCTTGCAGAGCGTGGTGGCCGTGAAGGTGAAGAAGGCGGACGATAAGAGGAGGATCGGGTAGAGTGACTCGTTGTCGATATTGATCTTGTTGATGATCCAGACCGATACCCGTCCCAGCAGGTAGCCCATGAGGGCACCCACGGCCAACTGGATGACCAACGACAAGCCCGCCTCGGCGATGTTCATGCCTCCGCTCGTGATCACCTCGATGAGGATGAGGGTCAGCATGTAGGCCATCGGGTCGTTACTACCCGATTCCAGCTCCAACGTGGGGCGCAACCGCTCCTTCAGATAGACCCCCTTGCTACGCAGGATGGAGAAGACGGAGGCCGAGTCGGTAGATGACATGACCGCCGCCAAAAGCAGTGCCTCCGGGTAGGTCAGCGAGATCTTATCAGACATGATGTCGAACAGGAGGTAGATGAAAGAGCCGGTGATGAAGGTAGTGGCCAGCACACCGAACGTGGCCAACACGACACCGGGCCCGGCGACGGGCTTGATCTCCGCCACCTTGGTGTCCATACCACCCGAGAACAGGATGATGCTCAACGCCAACATGCCGATGAACTGGGTGATTTTCGGACTACTGAACTGAATGCCTAACCCGTCGCTGCCGAAGAGCATACCCACGCCCAAGAAGAGCAACAACGAGGGAAGGCCGAAACGATAGCCTGCCTTACTGGCTAATATACTAAAGAATAAGATGATAGAGGCTATTAAAAGAATATGTTCAGGATTGCTAAGCATAAGAAAGAATTTTTAGGTGTGAACACTTTTATTTAAAATCGTAGGGCAAAAGTACGTAATTAGACGGAAAATGCCTATTTTTGGCTTCCAATTATTAATCAACGATATGAACAAAAAACATCTATTCACAGGATTGTGTGCGCTGCTACTGCTGGTAGGTTGTGGCGACAGCTCCCATTTCATCTCGGATGCCGCTTATCGGGCTGAGGTAGAGAAGGATTTCCAAGCGAAACAGGTAGCCTTGCCGAATGGCAATCTGTTCGAAGTGTTTAACGAGCAAATGACGCCAGCCGAGAAGGAGGCCTTGACCTTCCTCTATGCCTACATGCCGATCGGCGACCTGACCGATTACGACGGGGCGTTTTATTTGCGTAATGTGCGTGCTACCTTCGAGGCGAAAGCTCAGATGCCTTGGGGTAAAAGCATTCCTGAAGAGATCTTCCGTCATTTTGTCCTCCCGGTGCGTGTGAACAACGAGAACCTGGATGACAGCCGTACGGTTTTCTTCGCGGAGTTGAAAGACCGGGTGAAGAACCTGTCGCTCTACGATGCGGTGTTGGAGGTGAACCACTGGTGCCACGAGAAGGTGATCTATACCCCTTCGGATGCCCGCACCAGCTCTCCTTTGGCTTCGGTCAAGACCGCATACGGCCGTTGCGGTGAGGAATCCACCTTCACGGTGGCTGCCTTGCGTTCGGTGGGTATTCCCGCCCGTCAGGTCTATACCCCTCGTTGGGCACATACCGACGACAACCATGCGTGGGTAGAGGCTTGGGTAGATGGCAAATGGTACTTCTTGGGGGCTTGCGAGCCGGAACCGGTCTTGAACTTGGGTTGGTTCAATGGCCCGGCTTACCGAGGCATGTTGATGCACACCAAGGTGTTCGGTAAATACAACGGTCCGGAGGATGTGATGGCTCGCACGAGCGGTTACACCGAGATCAACGTGATCGACAATTACGCGCCGAGTGCCCAGGCGAAGATCACGGTGAAGGATGCCGCAGGCAACGCCGTGGAGGGGGCTACCGTGGAGTTCAAGCTCTACAACTATGCCGAGTTCAACAGCGTGGCGACCAAGCAGACCGACGCTTCGGGGCAGTGCTCGCTCTCAGCTGGTAAGGGCGATATGTTGGTATGGGCCAGCAAGGAGGGTGTCTTTGGGTATAGCAAGGTCTCCTTCGGCAAGGATAACGAGGTGACGATCACGTTGGATAAGCATCCGGGTGACACAGGTAGCGTGGAGCTGGATGTCGTGCCGCCGGTGGATGGCTCCATCCCGGCTGAGGTGACCGCCGAGCAGAAGGAGGAGAACGCCAAGCGTATGTTGGAGGAGGATGCGATCCGCAATCAATATGTAGCCACCTTCTACACCGAGGAGAAGGCCAAGGCGTTGGCGAAGGAGTTAGGCATTGACGAGGCGAAGACCGTTCAGTTCCTGATCGCCAGCCGAGGTAACTGGCAGGTGATCGAGCAGTTCTTGAAGACGGCTCCCGCCGAGAAGCGTCCGCAGGCGATGGCTTTGCTCGATGTGATCTCCGCCAAGGATTTACGGGATGTGCCGGCAGAGGTGTTGGCCGACCATCTGAACAACACCCCGGCGGTGGATAGCCCCTTGTTTGATCGCTACGTCATGAACCCCCGTGTCAGCACGGAGTTCTTGACACCCTATAAGCAGTTCTTCGCGGCGAACTTCGATGCCGAGGTGGCGAAGAAGGCACAAGCCGATCCGCAGGTCTTGGTGGATTGGGTGAAGCAAAACATCACGTTGAACGACGACCTCAATCCGCAACGCATCGCCATCATGCCGACTGGCGTATGGAAATCTCGTGTGGCGGATGTCAACTCCCGCAATATCTTCTTCGTCTCCGTGGCACGTAGCTTAGGCATTCCCGCCCGCATCGAGCCGGTAGCCCGCAAGATCCAGTATGCGAAGGATAACAATTGGGTGGATGTCGATTTCGAGGCCGCCGCACCCGTGAACGCAAAGCAGGGCAAGGTAGTCGCTACCTACAAGCCGATCAAGGCGTTGCCCGATCCGAAGTATTACAGCCATTTCACCATCGCGAAGGTGTTGCCGACAGGCCGTTTGCAGACCTTGAACTTCGAGAGTGGCAGCCATGTCGATATGGGCTTGGGCGCTACTTGGAGTGGCCTGTTGAAGCAGCCGCTGACGATGGATGAGGGTCACTATATGTTGGTAACAGGTACTCGTATGGCCAATGGCAGTGTCTTGGCGGAGATCACCTTCTTCAACGTGGAGGAGGGCAAGACCACCCCGATCAAGTTAGAGATGCGGGAGAGCCAGGATCAGATCCAGGTGATCGGCAACTTCAATTCCGAGGATAAGTTCAAGCTGGCGGAGAGTGGCGAGGTGACCAGCCTCTTGGCGACCACCGGACGTGGCTACTACATCGTGGCCATCTTGGGTGCCCGTGAGGAGCCGACCAACCATGCGATGCGCGACATCGCGGCTGAGTGCCAGCAGTTGGAGGAGTGGGGCCGTGGCATCGTGCTTCTCTTCCCCGACGAGAAGGGCTATAAGAGCTTCGACCCGAAGGAGTTCGGTACGTTGCCTTCGACCATCACCTATGGTATCGACATCGACGGTGCGATCCAGAAAGAGATGTGCGAGGCGATGCGCTTGACCAACACCCATTCGTTGCCGATCTTCTTGATCGCCGACACCTTCAACCGGGTAGTCTTTGTTTCACAAGGCTACACCATTGGCTTGGGGGCGCAGTTGATGCAGGTGATCCACAAGTTGTAGGGGTAGGCGTTGGATAAACTGTAAATCTGTAAGAACTGTAAGCTTCAAGCGTGAGATGATGCGATTGATTCCGAAAGTGAACACGTTGCGCAAAGGGGCGTTGCTCTATCGCTGCCTCCGTTACCGGAAAGGCTATGGCGTGCATTCCCCCTTTGTCTATAACCTGATCACGAAGGTCATCGAGGAGAAATGCTCCTATTACAGTTTCTACGACATAGAGTTGCTTAGGCGAGAGTTGTACTATCGGGAGGAGGTGGTGACCTGTCCCGATAGGCAACATCCCGGGCGAACCAAACAGCGGCAAGTGGGCGAGATTGTCTATCGAGAGGCCATCAAGGCCAGCCACGGTGCGTTGCTGTTTCGCTTGGTCAACTATTTCAAGTCACGCCATATCTTGCAATTAGGGCCCAACATGGGGCTTTCCACGCTCTATCTCACCTCCTATGCCAAGAATCTCCATTGCATTGCGTTGGAGACGGTGCCGGAGTTCGCGGTGATCGCCCGGGAGACCTTCAAGCGGGCGCACAACCCGATCGACCTGCGTATCGGGAGCTATGCCGAGCTGTTGCCGAAGGCGTTGGAGGATATGGAGCAGGTAGATTTCGTCTATTTTAACACCCTTTATGAGCAGGCGCACAACCTTTCCCTCTTCGAGACTTGTTTACGCTATGTGCACGACGAGACCATCTTCGTGTTCGAGGGGATCAAGGCCAGCCAGAAGATGCGTGAGTTCTGGAAGGCTGTTTGCGCCCACCCGGAGGTGACCGTGACGGTCGATCTCTATACGTTGGGTATCGTGTTTTTCAACCGGAAATTGCATAAAAAGGATTATATCGTATATTTCTAAAAGTAAGTAGTAGATGAAGAAAAGCGTTATTTATACAGGCACGGGCGACAAGGGAACCACCTCGTTGGTGGGAGGCCAGCGTGTCTCCAAGGCCAGTGAGCGGATCGAGAGCTATGGGACGATTGACGAGTTGAACTCCTTCATTGGCCTGCTGATCACGGCCATGGAAGAGGG
>CAMGEM010000172.1 GCA_946055095.1 uncultured Parabacteroides sp.
CTACCCAAAGTGGTCTTCACGGTCATCGGCATCTCCGACATGTGCATGATCGTACCACCCAAGGTGAAGTCTTTCGAGAACTGGTAGTTCAAATCCAAGCCGACCATGGTCTTCCGCTGCATGTTGTAGGTCGATTGATTCTCCAAAGAGACGCTGACCGGCGTTCCACTGGAAATAATGCTCTCATTCAAGATCGTGACCCGTCCTAAACTGTAGTCCACCGTATAGTCCACATTCTCGGTCAAGGTCACGCCTCCCGCTGTCACACGCACCGATCCACGAGCCACATTGGTAGCCCCCAAGTCCAACTCAGCCCCGGAGGAGGCTTTGTACTCACCACTCAACATGAACTTATTCTTCTCCGCGATCTGCCGAGCCACGGTCAACGTCGAGTCATACAGCTCTTGGAAGACATACTTATCGGCGTAGGTCGGGCCAACCTGCTCCCGCAACTTCGAGCCAAAGGGCTCCACGCAGGGGAAGATGACCTTACCCGTCTCCGACTGAATGGTATAGCCCTCCACAAAATCAAAGAAACCATCGGGATTAGGATTACTATAGGTGTCCAAGCGGTCAAGCCCCAACACACGGATCAACAGCTGATTCGCCGTATTTCCCTCGGGCAGGTAATTCACATAGGTACCCGTCGAGTCGCTTTGGTACATCACATTCAGCTTGAACTTCTCCTTCTGCACCGAATAGGCCCCCAAGGAATAGACATTCTTCATCATCAAGTCCCAATAGCGCATGTCGGGCGACATGGTCGTACCTTTCAACAACTTCACATAAAGGCAGTCGGTGGTGTTCGTCTTGCTATCCGTAGAGAACTCACCCACCTGATAGGTCTTGCCACCATAGATAAAGCTGAAAGCCACACCCAACACCTCATCCGGCTGTAGCTGCGAACGCAAGGAGATATATCCTAATTTCTTATTCAACGTATATTCCGAGGATTCCAACAGACGGGCACTCTCTATCTTCTCAAAGTCTCGTCCACCCTCAAACGTTCCGCTCAGTGCCTGCGTCACCTGGCTGATGCTACGGGCATCGGTGAACTGCGTGTTCAACGTCGTATAGAGGTTATTGGCCTCGTTATAGGGACGGGCATCCGTGCCAGATGGGATCACTCCCGCACTGATATGCGTCTGATTGTTCTCCGCCAAGTCAGTAAAGGCCACGATATTGCGGCTTTGATCATAGCTGCTTCGTTTGTTGGTCACCCACACCTCGATACGAGAGATCTCGATACCTGAGGTAATCGTGGGCAATGACTCCATAAACTTATCATAATTGTCACGGAAATAGTGTGACAGGAAGAAATGGCGGTTCTCATCATACTCATCCACCTTGATCTCAAAGGGTTTCGTCTGTACGCCTCCCTTCGAACTGATCGTTTTGGACTCCGACTCCTGCTGCGCGAAAAGGGTGTTCACCCGCAGCTTGCCAAACTGCAGGTCGGCCTTCATACCGAAAAGCGCCGCTCCGCCATTGATCAAGCTATTGCTGGTGTTCATGCTCACGTTACCTGCCTCCAACGACTTGATAATCTCATCCTCCTCACCGGTATAGGCCAACTTGAGCTTCTTCGAGTCGAAATCGAATGAGGTCTCCGTGTTGTAGTTCATGCCAAAGTTCACCTTCGTACCGACCGAGGCTTGCACGTTGAGCTGCACGCTCTCATCGAAATTGAAGAAGGTACGCTTGCGGGAGCGCTCTGGCAGAGAGGGATCGTTGTTCTTATTGGTTTTCAAGCCCATCGTGATCTCCGCAGAACCCTGTGTACGTACACGCACACCACCGGGGCCAAAGATGCGATCCGCCGCTCCGATATTGAACTGCATATCGGTGACATTGAACTGCTGGTTGGTCGCTTTCTGGAACTCCTCCTCATTCTTCTGCCGGAAGTAGGAACGCAACGATTGCTGCATGGAGTAATCTTGATACTCCTCCGGTGTCAAGGTCATAGGCGATCCGATCTCCATATCGCCTAATTTGGTACGCACGATATAGGTATTCGTCCGTAGGTCATACTCGATTGTGGTCTTGACATTCTCCGGATCCCGCAGATCGGCGGGCGACTGCTTCACCAAGTCTTGGTATTCCTCAGGCGAGGTCTTCGAGACGGGATAACGGGAGGGAATCGTATCCTCCGGAGCCACCTCATCCAGCTCCTCCAGCTCAGGCAAGGAGGAGGTATAGGCAAGGTAATCCGCATTCAACGAGAACAGGCTGATCCCAAAAAGTAGAATCAACCCCCACAGGCCATATTTCCCGATCTTCTTTCTCACAGCATCCGTAAAGCGGTTTTAATCACCTGCTCCACCGCCATGGCTGGTGAGCCCTTCAATATAGCAGTTACCGCTTTCTGCGAAGCGGCTTTCTGGAAACCTAACATCACCAATGCGGCCACAGCCTCCTCAGCCACAGCACCATTCGAAGGAGCTTCCGTCACTTCCACCGAAGCCAATCCCTCTACATTCTTCACCTTGTTCTTTAAGTCAACCAAGATGCGCTGTGCCGTTTTCAAGCCAATACCCTTCACCGCCGTCAGCACAGCCTCATTCTTCGAGGCTATTGCCTCCACCAATTCCTTGGGTGGCAAGGAGGAAAGGATCATACGTGCGGTGTTTGGACCCACCCCCGACACGGAGGTCAGTAGCAGGAACAGCTCACGCTCCACCCGCTCAGCAAAACCAAACAAGAGATGCGCATCCTCTCGGATCACCTCATACACAAAGAGTTTCCCGGTTGTCTTGCCATTGAAGGCGCTGTATGTGGTCAAGGAGATATTCAACTCGTAGCCAACTCCCCCACACTCCAAGATCAACCGAGCCGGGGTAAGTTCAACTATTTCTCCTTTGATATATTCGATCATTTACCTTTACTTTATGACATTCGTACATAATATAACGGAGAACAACAGCAAAAAGTATTTTTATCGGATAGAATTTACACTACTGCTTCCAAAAGCCCGGCATCAGAATGGTCAGCACCGTGAAGATCTCCAAACGACCCACCATCATCAGGAAAGAGAGAAACCACTTGCTTGTATCAGGCAGTTCCACGAAGGTGCTGGCTGGTCCGATCGCACCTAAGCCAGGTCCCACATTGCTGATCGCCGTAATCGCAGCCGAGATGGCCTCTTGAAAGCCTAAGCCATCCAACGTCAGCACTAAGCAACTCAATACGATCAAGGTGATATAGGCAAAGACAAAAGCCAATACTTGATGTACCACATTGGCTGAAACCACATGGCCATTCATACGCACGGGGATAACGGCTTGCGGGTGGGTCTGCTTCTTAAACTCATTGGAGAGAATCTTGGTCAAGACGACAGCCCGCACCACTTTCAATCCACCACCGGTAGAGCCTGCACATCCACAAATGAACATCAAGATCAAAGCCACAACCCAGAAAAAGGGTCCCCAAGGCACGAAGTTATCCGTCGCAAAGCCACAGGTAGTCACCAAGGTCACCACTTGGAAAGCGGCCTTACGGAAAGCCACCTCTACCCCATCGGCAAAGCCTAAATGATAAATCCAAAGACCGGTAGCCGCGATAGCCAACAGTACCAGCCCGACATACCAACGAAACTCCTCATCTCGCAACAGCTTCTTAACCCTTCCATTCAAAGAGAAATAGATCAAGGTCATATTCGTTGCCCCAATAAACATAAAGATGGTGACCACATACTCCACATAGGCGGAATGCCAAAAGCCAATGCTACTATTCTTCGTGGAGTAGCCACCTGTTGAGATGGTAGTAAGCCCATGATTCACGGCATCAAACAGATCCATGGGGCCTATCCACAACAGCCCAATCACCACCAAGGTCAGGAACAAATAGAGTCCCCAAAGTCGCTTGGCTACCTGCGTGATTCGAGGGAGGAAACGTTCGTGAGAAATACCCGTACCTGTTGTCTCCGCATCAAACATCTGCGAAGAGACACCGCCAAAGATCGGCAACAAGGCCACCGTGAAGACAACCATACCGATACCTCCTTGCCACTGCGTCAGACTCCGCCAAAAAAGAATGCCATGCGGCAACCGCTCAATATCGGTCAAGATCGTAGAACCGGTGGTCGTGAAACCCGACATGGTCTCAAAAAAGGCATCCGTGACATTATCAATATACCCACCCAACAAGAAAGGCAACATGCCAAAGAACGAAAAAAGAATCCAAATCAGGGTGACAATCAACATGCCCTCTCGCCGACCCGCCGATTTCTCCTTGGCCTTAAAACCTAACGCACAAAACAAAAAACCGGTAGCAGCCATCAATCCACTCGCTATCAGAAAGGGGAAACGATCACTCTCTCCATACAGGAAGGCTACCCCTGTGGCCACCAACATGAACAGGGTTTCTAAGAGGCACATCCTCCCCAACATCTTCAATATAAAACGGATATTCAGCATGTTTAATTGAAATAGTCCTCCAATTTGCGCATCGCCGTATCTAAACAGAAGACCACCACATGGTCGTATGCCTGAATCTGTGTATCTCCTTTGATCATCATCGGCTCCCCATCCCGAATCATACCGCCCAATGTCATGTCTTTCGGCAGGTGCAGGTCTTTCACCTGCTTCTTCGTGATCTTCGAGTTAGGACGAGCCACCAATTCCGCCACATCCGCATTGGCGAAGGTCAGGCACTTCACGTTGCTCACATCCACATCGAGCAAGAACTGGTAGATATAGCTGGCGGCAATGAGTTTCTTATTGATCACCGAGCCAATATCCATGCTCTCCGCCATCGAGATATAATCAATGTTCTCGATCTTGGCAATGGTCTTGAAGACACCCAATCGTTTAGCGGTCAGGCAAGCCAAGATGTTGGTACTGGAGTTCTCCGTCAAGGCGATAAAGGCTTGCGCATCTTGAATACCTTCCTGTATCAACAAGTCCGTATCACGGCCGTCCCCATTAATGATCAACACGTTACTGGGCACTTTCTCCGCAATGCGATAGCTCTTCTCCTTGTTTAACTCGATCACCTTCACCCGGATATTGTTCGGCAAATATTGACAGGTACGCAAGGCGATGCGACTGCCACCCACAATGATTACCTTCTTGACCTCCGGATCCTTCTTGCCTGCCAACAGCCGTACATCCTCGATGTGCGAGCGGGTCGTAGTGAAAAAAACGATGTCATTCGGCTCGATATGATCCATACCCCGAGGGATCACCGTCTCATTCTTTCGCTTGATCGCCACGATGTGATAGAGTTTCTGCTCGTTCAACAACTCTGCCAACATTCGTCCGGAGAGGCGAGAGTTCTCCCTGACCTTCACGCCAATCAAGATCAAAGCTCCTCCAAACAACTCATAATATTG
>CAMGEM010000173.1 GCA_946055095.1 uncultured Parabacteroides sp.
TGACTCCTTTTTTGCGGATTCTCTGGAGGCAAAGATACGATTCTTTAGGCATACTTCGCATAACTGCCTAATGGAAGGAACGAGAAATACCACGACAATGGTATTTCGTACGTTTCTTCGAAATGGTTACTTTGCCCCATTTAAAACCACAATTTATGAAGAGATTCATTACACTTATGTTATTGGTGGGCAGCAGCCTACATGCAGAAGGAACACCTCCGGACCTTATTCAGCCATCCTTTCCCGATGGGATAGGACAACAAGAGGGTCGCTCTTTGAGTGGTATCGTGACAGATGCCACTGGCCCCATTGCGGGTGCCTCTATCGCCATCAAAGGCAGTTTGAATGGAACCGTATCCGATGCGGAGGGACGCTTCACCCTCAACCACGTGAAAACAGGTGATCTGCTACAAATCTCCTTCATCGGATATGTCACCCAAGAGATTCGTTACAACGGCCAAAGCCAGCTTCAGATCCACCTGCAAGAGGATTCACAGGCTTTGGAAGAGATTGTGGTCGTGGGCTATGGCGTACAGAAGAAGGTCAACCTGACCGGATCTGTCTCTTCCGTGAAAGGAGAGTCGTTTGAGCACCGCCCCGTGGCTGATGCCACACAGAGCCTGCAAGGGTTAGTACCCGGATTGGTCGTGAGCAATAACAATTCCGGAAGACCCGGTGCCAGCGGTACACTGACCCTACGCGGACAGGGCAACTTGTCCAATACCGCCAACCCCTACATCTTGGTCGATGGGGTGGAGATGAGTCTGGCGGATGTCAATCCAAACGACATTGAAAGCATCTCCGTGCTGAAAGATGCCGCAGCCTGTGCCATCTACGGCGCAAGGGCAGCCTATGGTGTGATCTTGGTCACTACCAAGAAGGGCGAAGAGGGAAAAGCACGCATCAACTACCAAGGTACGGTAGGCTGGAGCACACCGACTGTCCTACCCGATATGGTCGATTCCTATCAGTTCGCACAATACTGGAACGCAGGTGTGGCCAACGCGGACTCACCCCGTTTGTATAGTGAGGAGAAACTATCCCTGTTGCAACAATATATCAAAGACCCCTCCAGTGTCAACCCTTGGTTTGAGCTACCGGCGGATGCCAACATGAATCCCGCATTCGAGAACTCCGAGTCGGGTGTAGGCAATACCGATTATTTCGACCTACATTATAAGAACTGGGCCTTCAAGCAAAATCACAACATCAGTCTGAGTGGAGGAGGGAAACAGGCGCAATACTATGTGTCTGGTGGTTACTACGACGAGCAGGGCATTCTACGCTATGCGGATATAAACTATACCCGCTTCAACTTTGCCGCTAACCTCAGCTCACAGCTAACCGACTGGCTGAAGCTAAAGGTCAACACCAAGTTTGTCCATTCCGACCAAACCACCCCTTTCGGGGATGGCGGTTTGAGTGAGGGTTTCTATCACTCGTTAGCCCGCTTCCGCCCCACGGTGGCTGCGGTCGATCCCAATGGGCACTTCACGGAGCTGACCATGATTCCCTATTTGCAGAGTGGCACTTACACAGACACCCGCAACAATCACCTCAGCTTGACGGTTGGCGCAGACATCCAGCCCTTGAAAAACTGGTTTATCTTCGCCGACTATACCTATAAATTATTGAACACGGAGTATGAGGCACTCAATGTGGCACCGCAAATCTATGCGGCGGATGGAGTCACCACCTCTTTGGGGGTACGTGATGAGCTGGGTGTCTCTCCCGATGGGAAATATACCCGTAGCTTAGGGCGTACTCGCTATCAATCCATCAACCTCTACACCAATTACCTCTTCACGATAGCTGATGCGCATAACTTCACGGTCATGGCTGGTTATCAAGAGGAGGATAATAATTATAGTTATCTCAAGAATGCCATCACCGGGTTATACTCCACCTCCAATCCTAACGTTGGAATGGGTACGGGCGATCAAGTGGTGGTAGATACCCGCAACGGCTGGGCTACCCGTGGTTTCTTTGGACGAATCAATTACGATTACGATGGGCGCTACCTGTTAGAGCTGAACGGACGCTATGATGGCTCCTCCCGTTTTGCCAGCGGACATCGGTGGGGATTCTTCCCCTCCGTCTCCTTAGGCTGGAACATACACCGAGAAGCGTTCATGGGCTCACTCACGGATGTACTCTCCAACTTGAAATTGCGTGCCTCTTACGGGCGGTTGGGCAACCAAGCGGGGGCTGCCCTCTACACCTTTGCCTCCAGCATGGCGCTCAACAGCAGCTTAGGGAACTATATCTTCGCGGATGGCCGGCAACTGTTCACCACCGCCCCGCTCGTGGTCAATCCAGCGACCACATGGGAAAAGGTGGATAGCAAGAACATCGGCTTGGATTTCGGACTCTTCGGCAATGCCCTCACCGGCTCATTGGATCTCTTCCAACGAGACACCAAAGACATGTTAGGACCGGGTTTGGATTTCCCCGATTTCTTTGGAGCGGAGGCTCCACAAACCAATAATGCCCGTCTGCGGAACAGAGGTTGGGAATTGAGTCTCAACTATCAGGGACAGATCGGCAAGGAGATTCGTTACAACATCGGCGGTTCGCTCTCCGACGCAACCGCTGTCGTGACCGAATACGCCAATCCTACCGGTACGGATCCAGAGAACCAATGGTACACCGGCAAGCAGGTCGGTGAGATCTGGGGCTACCGTTCCGATGGATTGATTCAGACAGAAGCGGAGGCAGATGCCTACAACCAGCTTGACCTTTCCTACCTGAGTGGCAAGCCGTGGACACCGGGCGATGTACATTACCTGGATCTCAACGGCGATGGTGCTGTCAACAAGGGGAGTAATACCTTAGATGACATGGGCGACTATACCGTTATTGGCAACACGACTCCTCGCTATCAATACACCATTAATGGAATGATTAGTTGGCGAGGGTTAAGCCTCAGCCTGATGTTCCAGGGCATTGGCAAACGAGATTGGAGCCCGAATGGCGTCTATTTCTGGGGTTGTGGCCCCTATGCTCAGGTGACCGTCTTCCCGGAACATCTCGACTATTGGACACCGGAGAACACCGGAGCCTACTATCCCAAACCCTACATCCACTCAGCGGGAGGTGTTGTGCCCTTCAATAGCAAGACTCAACAACGCACCGATCGCTATTTGCAGAGTGCTGCCTATTGCCGACTGAAGAACTTGACCGTCAGCTATGATTTGCCAACCGACTGGACACATCGCGTCGGATTGAGCAAGTTGCAGGTCTATTTCTCCGGTGAGAACCTCTTGACCTTTACCCGGCTGAAAGGGATGTTCGATCCAGAGGCCATCTTTACGGCTTCGGATTATAGCGCAGAGGGTGGAAAGAACTACCCGATGAACCGTGTCGTCTCCGTCGGATTGATTATCAATTTATAAAATAACATGAACCGATACAATATAGAAAGCTTATGAACAGAATATACCACATCGCACTCGGCCTCTATCTCGCACTCGGCCTCACCGCTTGCTTTGATCTGGACAAGACACCGGAAGGTGTGCTCTCCACCTCAGAGCCATTCATGAGTGCTGGCGAGATACGCAACTACATGGATCAGTTTTACCAGACAGGCGATCCTAAATACTACGATTCCAACAATAATGGTGTCTATTTCGGCGATGGACTTCGGGCGCAGGGTTTTGACGCCGGAGGTGGGCAATATATCGCTGGGGCTGATACCTACAGCGACAACATGTCCTCCAGTGCGGTCAATACACGGCTTGCTGGAGAGCTCTCGCTCAGCAGTGCGACCGCATTAACCAATTATACCGCCATCCGCAACCTCAATTACCTATTGACCCATGCCGATGCATGTCCGGACAAAGGTTCGGATGCGTATAACCAGTATATCGGGGAGGCTTACTATTTCCGTGCGTGGTATTACTATCAACTGCTGGTCAATTATGGCCCCGTCACATGGGTAGGTGAACCGCTTGATCCCGACATGGAACAAATGCAATTGCCCAGAGATAGCCGCACGGTCGTGGCTGACCATATCTTAGCGGATCTGGACCAAGCGATCGCTCTTTTGGGAGAACAGGAGAACAGTGCTTCCATGCGCATCCATCGCGACGTGGCTCGTGCGTTAAAGAGTGAGGTAGCCCTGTTTGAAGGCACTTGGGAGAAATACCACCGGGCAGAAGGTGATCCGTTCTATGATCCAAACATCACCGACGAGCAGATCCAAAGCTACCTCAACCAAGCCGCTGCCGCAGCCAAGGCAGTCATTGATCGAGGTGTTTGGAGAATCTACTCTACCGGAAACATCACCGAAGATTACCGGCAACTTTTCCAAACCGCCGACCTATCAAGCAACCCAGAGGTACTTTGGTTTAAGAAATACGACGGAGACCAGGTGGGTAACAGCGTGAATCGCTACCTGAATCAAGGTGGCGGCAGTGTTGGGGTGACTGCCTCGTTGGTGGATGATTACCTGACGAGAGACGGCCGTCCCTTCGTGGGAGAGGCACGTCTGGAAGCTAAACGACAGTTTGGGCAAGAGCTGCTGCCAGAGGTGCGTGATCCTCGCTTGGCACAGACGGTATGTATGCCGGGACAAATCCTGCGACCGGATATGGGGCCCTACGTTGTTCCCCCATTAATCGGATCCTCGGCCTACAACCAGAATGTCACCGGCTATTCGCTATTAAAGCATGTGCAAATCGACTACACGGGTAGTTTGGACGCAGAGTATAAGGGGGCTACACCCGCTATTCAATTCCGGTATGCCGACCTGCTGCTTTGCTACGCCGAAGCATTAGCCGAGTTGGATGGGGCAGCTTATGCCAACACCATCATCGAGGCGTTGCAACCGTTGCGCGATCGAGTAGGCATGCCTGCGGTCGATTTCGATCGGGAGTATAATCAAGAGAGCGACTATCCCTTCCGCAACCTAAACAAATATGTACAGGCTGTACGTCGGGAGCGACGGGTGGAGACCGCTTGCGAAGGCCGACGCTTGATCGACATCCTGCGTTGGGCGGCAGCCGATGAGTTGATTGTCGGTCGATGGGCAACCGGTGCGCTCTATGTGGGCAGTGATCTGGAGAATCATCCACAGTATGAGGGGAAATTGGTGCACGATCAAGCCTCGGGCAACAACCTCTATCTCTCCGGCCAACCGGGTGATGCCTTACGCTACATCCTCCCCAGTAATCCCGAAGGGTATCCCAACGGATGGCGTTTCGACACGCAACGAGACTATCTCTTGCCGATCCAGCAACGCATGATCAGCCTGACCGGGAACCTATGGACGCAGAATCCAGGATGGTAAATGATCCATATATGTACAACGAAATGCCG